>DATKTQ010000074.1:0-5115 GCA_035531055.1 Occallatibacter sp.
CCAGTTGATCCAGCACCTGCGTGACAGCTTGATCAACGCTAAAGCCCTGAAGAAATTTCACCACCGACACGTTCACCCCCAGGTCAACCGCGATCCGGTTTTTCAGCTCGACAGCCATCAAGGAGTCCAGTCCAAGATGGCTCAGGGGCTGCTGGACGTCCAGCTTGGTTGGGCTGAGTCCGAGCACCCGTGCCACTTGCTCGCGCAGGTAGGAGTGCAGCAACTGCCGCCTTGCCGCTGGTTCCGCCGCAAGCAGGGCATCTCTCCTATCGCTCTTGCGACCTGCGGGCCAGGGGACTTCGGCTTCCTCACGCAGCAGTTCAGAGAGCAGCGGCGAGGCGCTGCTGTCCGGATAGAGCTCTCGATACTGCTTCCAGTTGACTGGCACTGGCACGACTTGGGTTGCATTTTGCCCGAGCAGGCGTCCCAGTATTTCCAGCGCTTGCTTGGGTGCGATGCTGCTGATTCCCAGGAGCGCGAGGCGCGCGGCGAGACGCTTACCTCCAACCGAATTCGCGAATCCCTCGCCCGCCCAAGCGCCCCAGTTGATACTCAGGGCCGGCTGGCCCAGGGCTTGCCGGTGATGTGCCAGCGCATCCAGAAAAGCGTTGGCGGCGGCATAGTTCCCTTGACCGGGCTGGCCCAGTACGGAACCAGCGGAAGAAAAGAGTACGAAGAAGTCCAAGGGATCGTCTTGAAGCAGGCGATGCAGCAGCCAGCCACCCATAACCTTGGGCCGCAATATCGTACCAAGTGCCGCCGCATCGAGTTGCACCAGCAGTCCGTCCTGCAGCACTCCGGCCGCATGCACCACACCCCGGATCGGCGGCCAGCCCTCGGCGCGAAACTCGTCCAGAAAACCGCTCAACTCTCTTTCATCCGCCACATCAACCGACGCCAGATGCACGGACGCTCCCAAAGATTCCAGTTCCCGAATGGCGGTGATTTGACTGGCCAAGCGACTTCCTGTTTCTACGGAACTCCAGTTCGAGCGCGGCGGGAGCTTCGTGCGTCCCAAAAGGATCAACCGCCGCGCCCCTAGCTCGACCATCCAACGCGCGACCAGGAGGCCGAGGTCTCCCAGTCCTCCGCTTATCAGATAGCTGCCGTCTGTCCGCCACCGGACGGGGGCGGGGGATGCTTGCGTGGCCGATGGGCGCTGGCGGACCAAACGGCCCACATATCGCCGCCCTTGACGAAACGCAAGCTGGTCCTCTCCATCCGGACTGGAGATTTCCTGCCACAACTGATGGGCCGCAGTGTCGCGCAGCGATGCCCCAGGTTCCAGGTCCACCAGCCCGCCCCAGACCGTCGGGTGTTCCTGCGCAATGACGTGACCCAGTCCCCAAAGCGGTGATTGGGCAACGGACAACGGCGCGGGCTTTTCTCCGGCCGCTTGGGCACCCTGCGTGATCAGCCACAGTCGCGGGACGGCAGGCGATTCCGTTCGAGCCAGTTCTTGCACCAGCAGCAGGACACTGCCGCAGCCCAGGGTTTGGGCGGCGTTCAGCGAAGCCACCGTGGTCTCCTCTGGACGAGCAGCATCAAGACTCCAGAGATGGATAATTCCGCGACAGTCAGGCTGGTCCGATACCAAGGCCGCCTCGAAGAGCCTGCGGATGTCCTCGGGCCGCTCGGGATGGATGCAATAATGCTTGTCGTCCGTTTGCTGGTACGATTCTCCGGCAGAGACCAAAATGCTCCGTTCACCCCGGGCCTCCAACAGCGCGGACAGCGCATCTCCGACGCCACCGCTATCGGTAAAGATCAGCCAGCTTGCCCGGCTGGCTGCCGCAAGAGGTTCTCCTGCCGCGCGCTCTTTAGGCTTCCACTGGAACTCATAGAGCCAGTCGTCGAGATGATCGACAGCAGTGCGCTGTGTGTTTTCGCCCAGGTATTCAAAGCGAAGTCCCAGAATCTCGACCGCCACCCGTCCCGCTTCATCGAGGAGATGTACTTCTCCCGTTGCTGTATCCGCCTCCCGAGACTGCACCCGGGTGTGACTCCATAAATGACGGTTCGGACGACCGTGAACCCGGAACTCGTCGATGCGGGTCGGCAGGTAGATTCCTTGTCGCCCGTTTTCAGCCGCTTCCCCTGCAACCGCAGCCCCGAGAACCTGGAACCCGGCATCGAGAATTGCCGGATGAATTTGAAGGCCGTTCAACCCTTGCTCCGGCCCATCCGGTACCTGCACTTCCCCCAACACCTCTCCGTTGTTCCGCCACAACTGGGCGATACTCTGCAAGAAAGGACCATAGTGGACGCCGCCTTCGCGGAGTCTCCGGTAATAATCCTGGCCGGAGATATTCTCTGTGCACCGAGTTCGCATCTCCGTGAGCCTCTCTTGCCCGGCATCCGGGATGATGCCGTTGTCATGTTGAAGACAGACCTTCCCGGTCGCATGCAGCACCCATGATTCAATGGAGCGCACAACGTCTCCCGGGCAACTGTAAATGTGAAAGGATGCCGCTCCATCCACAGTCTGAGAGAGGACCACCTGAATCGTGCGGGTTCCGCTCTCAGGCAAGAAAAGCGTCTTGCGAAATTCGATGTCCTTCAACGCAATGGATTGCGATTCGAAGACTTCAACCGCGGTAGCCAGTGCCATCTCCACATAGGCCGAGGCGGGCAGCACGGCGGTGCCTTGAATGCGGTGGTCATCCAGATAAGGGTGGGAATTCTTGTCCAGTGTGGTTTCCCAGAAGTGGGTTCCTGCAGGATGTGCCGATTTGAAATGCTGGCCCAGCAGAGGATGGTTCTCTGCGCCGCTCTGAGAAGCTTGCTTCCGGTAAGAATCCGTGTCCCCTGCCGAGGGCTCAAACCAACAACGCTCCCGTTGCCACGGGTAGAACGGGAGTTGAACGCACCGGCCTGCGGTCGGATAGATCCGGTTCCAGTCGACCGCGTATCCCAAAGTGTAAAGTGCGCCCAGCGATCCAAGCAGGACCGTGTGTTCATCTTCCTCACGCCGCAGAGAAGGAAGCACGGCGCCTTCCTGGCCGAAGTGATGGCACCCTTGCTGCATGGCGCTGAGTAGAGTGGGGTGTGGGCTGATTTCCATGAAGAGGTCATGCCCATTTTCCAGCAGGCGCTGAATCGCAGCGGAGAACAGCACCGGCTCTCGCATGTTCCTCGCCCAATAGAGCGGATCGAATTCCATGCCGTGGCTGAGATGGCCGGTTACCGTCGAGTAGATTGGAACGGATTCAGCCCGCGGCTGAAGCCCTTCCAAAGCCTGCAGTAAATCGGCACGCAACGGCTCCATCTGGGGGCTGTGCGATGCAAAATCGACCTTCACCATGCGACAGAAAATGTCGCGACGCCGCAACTGATCCAGAATGGCGGCAAGCGCGGCGGGATCGCCGGACAACACCGTCGAGGTGGGGCTGTTGCTGGCCGCGATCGATACCCGGCCGTCGGAGCCTGCCAGGACACGCCGAGTTTCGTCAATGGAAAGTTCCACCGTCGCCATGGCCCCTTGCCCAAGGGTGCGCTTGAACAACCGGCTGCGATGACAAATGATCCGGACGGCATCATCCAAGCTCAGCGCACCGGCGACGTGCGCGGCCGCAACCTCTCCCAAACTATGGCCCACCACGGCCTGCGGCTCGATACCCCATGAGCGCCACAAGGCTGCCAGGGCGACTTGAATCGTAAAGAGGGCTGGCTGGATGATATCGATTTCCTTCAACCGAGACTGGGCGGCATCCGTGGTTGTGAGTTCGGCGAGCAACGACCAATCTCCGTACGGTCGCATCGCCAGATCGCAACGCTCGACGACCTCCCGAAAAACGGCTTCCTGCTCCAACAGCCGCCGCCCCATGCCAAACCATTGCCCCCCTTGCCCCGGAAAGACAAAAACAAGTTTTCGCCGGCCAGTGGAAAGCTTGCGGCCAGACGACAAGCCGGGACGGGCCTCGCCCCGCAAAAAAGCCTCCAGACTCTCCAACAGTTGCGCCGGAGATTTGCCGGTAACGGCGAGACGGTATTCGTGGTGACTGAGCCGCACGCTGGCTGTGTAACAGACATCCGGCAACGACGACGCGGACTCCGAGGTGGTGAGGAAGTTTTGGTAGGCGCGAACGAGAGACTGGAGGGCTTCCGGACTACGTGCCGACAGCGGCAGCAGGTGTGTGCCGATTTTCCGTTGTGCATCCGGCGTTTCTATAATGGCCGGGGGCGCCTCTTCCAGAACCACATGAGCATTGGTGCCGCCGAAGCCGAAAGAGCTGACTCCAGCCAAGGCTGGACCGGACTCCGCAGGCCATGGACTCAGCGTCGTTTGCACTCGGAGAGGCAGCTCGTCAAAAGGAATATGCGGGTTGGGCTTTTCAAAGTACAGGCTAGGCGGGATCTCCCGATGCCGGAGCGCCAGCGCTACCTTAATCAAGCCCGCGATACCGGCGGCGGCTTCGAGGTGGCCCAAGTTAGTCTTGGCCGACCCCAGGGCGCAACGCCGTCCCGGTGGACGTTCGACGCCAAGCACTGCACCCAAGGCCTTCGCCTCGATCGGGTCGCCCAACAATGTTCCCGTGCCGTGGGCCTCCACATATTGGACCTTGCCGGGTGAGACGGCGGCTTGCCGATAAGCTTCTCGCAGGACCGCCTCTTGGGCCAACGAATTCGGCGCCATGAGTCCGTTGCTCCGCCCGTCCTGGTTCACCGCGCTGCCGCGAATGACGGCATAAATCGGATCACCATCTGCCAAGGCTTTCGAGAGACCCTTCAGCACGACGACACCGGCACCCTCACTCCGAACGTAGCCGTTGGCCCGGGCATCGAACGCTTTGCAGCGCCCATCCGGTGCCATGGCTCCGGCTTTGGTGAAACCGATCGCAATCGCCGGCGAGAGAATCAGGTTCACGCCCCCGGCCAAAGCCAGCGAGGACTCACCGTTCCGCAGGCTGCTGCAGGCGAGGTGGACGGCAACGAGCGACGAGGAGCAGGCCGTGTCGATGGCGAGACTCGGCCCGCGAAAATCGAATGTATATGAGATTCGGTTGGCAGCGATGCTGGTGGCATTGCCGGTGCCCGCGTAAGCATCAATTCGCTCGAGATCATTCCATTGCAGGCGGCCGTAATCGTTGGTCGCGATGCCGATAAATACGCCGG
>DATKTQ010000075.1:0-7255 GCA_035531055.1 Occallatibacter sp.
AGCAGCGCCAGCAGCGCGCCCACGCCCGCCGAGGGCAGCGTGGAAATGATCGTGATCGGGTGAATGTAGCTCTCGTACAGCACGCCCAGGACGATGTACACCGTCACCAGCGCGGCCAGAATCAGCAGGGGCTCATTGGACAGCGAAGATTGAAACGCCGCCGCCGTGCCCTGGAAGCTCGCGTTGATCGCGGCAGGCAACTCGATGCGCTGCTCCGCCCGCTTCACCGCGTCCACTGCATCGCCGAGTGAGCGGCCCGGCGCCAGGTTGAAACTCACCACCGTGGATGGGAACTGCCCCTGGTGCCCGATCGCCAGTTGCGCCTGCGTCTGCTGCCAGTGCGCCAGCGCGCCCAGCGGCACCTGCGTTCCGTTGCCGGACTTCACATAGAGATTGTTCAGGGTCGAGGGGTCGGTCTGGAACTGCGGACTCACCTCCATCACCACGTGATATTGATTCAGCTGCGTGAAAATGGTGGAGACCTGCCGCTGCCCGAAGGCGTCATAGAGCGTGTTGTCCACATCCGTCATGGAGATGCCCAGCCGCGCCGCCGTGTCGCGGTCAATCACCAGTTCCGCGCCGAGCCCCTGATCCTGCAGGTCGCTGGCCACGTCCGTCACTGCCTTCTCCCGGCTCAGCTCCTCCACCATCTTTCGCGTATAAATCGCCAGCTCCTGCTGGTTCGGGTCCTCCAGCGAGTACTGGAACTGCGTGCGGCTCACGCGGTCCTCCACTGTCAGGTCCTGCAGCGGTTGCAGGAACAGCTGGATTCCGTCCACCTTGGCCAGTTGCGGCTGCAGTCGCTGAATCACCTGCGTGGCAGAGATCTTTCGCTCTGCCAGCGGCTTCAGCGTGATCTGGATGCGCCCGGAGTTCAGCGTCGTATTGGTTCCGTCCACGCCGATGAACGACGACACGTTGTCCACCGCCGGGTCCTTCAGCACCACGTCCACCAGCCTCTGCTGCCGCTCGGCCATGTTGGCAAAACTCACCGTCTGCGGCGCTTCGCTGGTTCCCAGAATCACGCCTGTGTCCTGCACCGGAAAAAATCCCTTGGGGATAAGGATGAACAGCAGCACCGTGGCCACAAACGTGGAGATGGTCACCATCAGCGTGGTGAAGCGGTAGCGCAACACAACCCTCAGCGTGCGCCCGTAAAACGCGATGATCCGGTTGAACACGTCTTCTGACCACACATAGAAGCGCGATTGCGACGTATGCGCCTTGTCCTTCAAAATCCGCGAGCACATCATCGGCGTCAGCGTGAGCGATACCGCGGCAGACACCAAAATCGTCACAGCCAGCGTAATCGCAAACTCGCGGAAGAGCCGCCCCACCACGTCGCTCATGAACAGCAGCGGAATCAGCACTGCAATCAGCGACACGGTGAGCGAAATAATCGTGAACCCAATCTGCGAGCTGCCCACCAGCGCCGCGCGCATCGGGCTTTCCCCGTCCTCAATGTAGCGCGAGATGTTCTCGATCATCACGATTGCATCGTCCACCACAAAGCCCGTGGAGATGGTCAGCGCCATAAGCGTCAGGTTGTTCAAGCTGTAGCCCAGCAGATACATCACGCCAAACGTGCCGATGATGGAGAGCGGCACCGCCACCGATGGAATGATGGTTGCCGCCAGATTGCGCAGGAACAGGAAGATGACCATCACCACCAGCGCGACAGTCAGCATCAGCTCCAGTTCCACGTCCCTCACCGAAGCGCGGATCGTCAGCGTGCGATCGGTCAGCACCCGCACCTTCACGCTGGCCGGCATGCTGGCACGCAGTTGCGGCAGCAGCTTGTTGATGCGGTCCACCACCGCGATGATGTTGGCACCCGGCTGCCGCTGGATGTTCACAATCACCGCCGGCGTCTTGTCCATCCACGCCGCCTGCTGCGCATTTTCCGCCGCATCCACAATGGTGGCCACGTCGCCGGCGCGCACCGCCGCCCCGTTGCGGTACGCCACAATCACCGGCCGGTAGTCGCGGCTGGAAAGCAGCTGGTCGTTGGCTCCAATCGTGTACGACTGCCGTGTCCCGTTCAGCGTGCCCTTGGCCTGGTCCACGTTGGCCGCCGCCAGCGCCGTGCGCAGGTCCTCCAGGCTCAGGTTGTAGGCCGCCAGCTGCGTGGGGTTCGCCTGGATGCGGACCGCCGGCTTTTGCCCACCCGCAATCGACACCAGGCCCACGCCCATCACCTGCGAAATCTTCTGCGCCAGGTTGGTGTCCGCCGCATCCTCAATCTGGTCCAGCGGCAGCGAGTCCGAGGTCAGGGCCAGCGTCAAAATCGGCGCGTCTGCCGGGTTCACCTTGCTGTAAATCGGAGGATTCGGAAGATCGTTCGGCAAAAAGCTCGTGCCCGCATTGATGGCCGCCTGCACCTCCTGCTCGGCCACGTCAATGTTCTCGTCCAGGTTGAACTCGAGCGTAATCACCGAGCCGCCACCCGAGCTCACTGAAGTCATCTGCTTCAGTCCCGGCATCTGCCCGAATTGCCGCTCCAGCGGCGAGGTCACAGACGAGGCCATCACCTCCGGTCCCGCACCCGGATAAAACGTCTGCACCTGAATGATGGGGTAGTCCACCTCTGGCAGCGCCGACACCGGAAGCTGGAAATACGCCACCGTGCCCGCCAGCAGCACTGCAAACATCAGCAGAGTCGTGGCCACCGGCCGCAGAATAAAGGGCTGTGACGGATTCACTGCGCGCTCCGCTGGCCGCGCTTTTTGCCATGCCCGGCGGCCTGGCTCAAGGGTGCCGCCGTCTTGCCAAACGGCCCGCCCGCGGATTGGGCCGGCGCTGCCTGCCCGACGCCGTTCGGCTGATGGCTCACCACCACCAGCTGCTCCGGCTGCAGCCGGTCCGCCCCGTCTATTACCACTTGCGCTCCGGCCGCCGGCCCGCTGTCCAGAATCGTCGTCTGCCCCTCGGCCAGCTCCACCTTCACCGGCTGCATCCGCGCCGCCGGCTTGCCCTCGGCGTTGTCTGCAATCACCCACACAAACGAGCCCTGCAGCCCGGTCTGGATGGCCGCCGTCGGCACCACCAGCGCATTTGGCCGGTTCTCCAGCACCAGGTGGATATTCACAAACTGGTTGGGAAACAGCCGCTCGTCTTGATTCGGGAAGACCGCCTTCAGCCGGGCGGTCCCCGTGGTGGTATCAATCTGGTTGTCGGCCGTCAGCAGTACGCCCGTCGCCAGCTTCTGCACGTCGCTGCGGTCAAAGGCGTCCACCGCCATCTGGTGGTCGGCCGCCAGCTTCCGCAGCACCGGCGGCAGCTGGTTCTCCGGCAGCGTAAAGTACACCGCAATCGGTCGGAACTGGTTGATGATCACCAGGTTCGTCGTGTTCGCCGTCACCAGGTTGCCGGGGTCCAGCATCCTCAGGCCGATTCGTCCGTTGATGGGCGATTGAATGCTGCACCAGCTCAGCTGCAGCGCTGCATTCTCCACCGCCGCCTGGTCAGACTGGATGGCGCCTTCATACTGCCCCATCGCCGACTTGTCGGTCTCCATCACTTCCTTTGACACCACGCCTGCCTCAAACAGCGCCTTGTACCGCGCGTACTCGGCCTTGGCATTGTTCAAGAGTGCCTGGTCGTGGGCCAGCGTTCCCTTGGCCTGGTCCAGCGCCGCGCGGTAGGGCCGCGGGTCAATCTGCAGAATCGTCTGCCCCTGCCGAACCTCCTGCCCCTCCACAAACTTCACTGGCAGCAGCGGACCGTTCACCCGCGCCTTCACCGTCACGGTCATATAGGGCGTCACCGTGCCCAGCGCCGTCAGGTAGACGGGCATCGACTTCTGCTCCACCGCCGTCACCTGCACCGGCACCGGACGGCTCATCAGCGCCGCAGCCTGCTGCGTCTTGGCCGCCGACGCTTTCTTCTGGTTCTGGTGGATCCGCCAGCCAATTAGTCCCAGCCCGCTTACCAAAAGAACATAGACCAGCAGTCGCACCCACACCTTGCGCGATCCGGCGGAGTGCGGTTCCTGCAGCGACGAAAGCAGGGATTCAGGGGATTCTTTGTTTGCCATAGGAAAAAGTCTCTTTGTCTTCTTTCAGTGGACTGCCGGGGGCGCCAGGCCTGCAACCCCTCGTTTCATGCGGTACGTGACCGCGGGTAGGGTCCCTTCATGGGACGGAATCGTTTCCGCAAATGTTTCGTCCACACCCAACGATATACTGGACGGGAAAAGTACCCTCCGCGAGGACAGCATGTCTTTGGATGCCGACACCGCGCCTGCACCGGACATGCATCCGCTCTGCGTCGATCTCGACGGAACCCTGGTCAAGTCCGACACTCTATTGGATGCACTTTGCCAACTCCTCCGCGACCGCCCTCTGGCCTTTTGGCGCGCCCCGCTCTGGCTCTCCGGCGGCCGCGCCCGCTTCAAGCTGGAAGTCGCCCGCCTGGCGCCGCTCGAACCGGCCCGCCTGCCGTACAACACGGAGCTGGTCCGCTATCTCCAATCCCAGCATCGCGCCGGACGTCCGATGTACCTGGCCACCGGCGCTGACGGTGACCTGGCCGAGCGCGTCGCCGCTCATCTCGGCCTCTTCCAGGGCGTCCTGGCCACCGACCTCGCGACCAACCTGACCAGCGTCCGCAAGCTCCGCCGACTCAAAGATCGCTTCGGCGACTTCGACTACATTGGCAACTCCCGAGCCGACCTCGCACTGCTGGCCCACGCCCGCCAGGCCATGGTGGCCAACCCCACCCTCGGCCTGCGCCTGGGCCTCCGCCTGCGCCACATTCCCGTGACCCGAAGCTTTCAGGATCAGCGGCCCGTTGCCCGCACCCTCGTCCAGGCCCTGCGGCTCGGTCAGTGGTCCAAGAATGTCCTCCTCTTTGCACCGCTTCTGCTCTCTCATCCGTTTCCGGCGGCCGCACTCACCGCCGCTCTGGCCGCCTTTTTCTGCTTCAGCTTCATGGCCTCCGCCGGCTACCTCGTCAACGACCTGCTGGACATCGACAGCGACCGCCGCCACCCCTCCAGGCGCCTCCGTCCCTTTGCCGCCGGTAATCTGCCTGTGGCCACCGGAGCGGCCCTGGCCCTCGCCATGGCCGTGGCCTCACTGGCCCTGCTGCCGTTCCTGCCGACAGTTTTTGCTCTCTGGCTCGGGCTGTACATCCTGGCCAGCGCGGCCTATAGCCTCTACCTCAAGCGCGTCCCCATCGTGGACGTGCTCCTGCTCAGCGGCCTCTACACCCTCCGCCTGCTGGCCGGAGGAGCCGCCACCGCCACCCCCATCTCTCAGTGGCTGGCCGCTTTCTCCACCTTCCTCTTTCTTTCCCTCGCCATGGTCAAGCGCTTCAGCGAGCTGGAAAGCCTGCGCGAGCGCGGCGCCACCGCATCCCACGGCCGCAGAAACCTGGTTGCCGACCTCAAGCAGCTCCGCTCCTTCGGCATCGCCAGCGCCTACGCCGCCGTGGTCGTCTTCCTGCTGTACATCGCGCATTCGGAGGTCACGCAGCTTTACCACCACCCGGAGCGCCTCTGGCTCATCGCTCCCTTGCTGCTTTACTGGCTCCATCGCGTCTGGCGCATCGCCTTGCGCGGCGAACTGGATGACGATCCCGTGGTCTTCGCCCTCCGCGACCGCGTCAGCCTCGCCCTCGGCCTCTGCATCGTGGCCCTCGCGTACTTCGCCGTTTAGAGCGGACTTCGCGCGCGCTCCAGCTTTTCGCTCCTCGAGTTGGAACCAACTCCAACCAGCCCACATGCTGGCATGGCGAGCCCCGCGTCATGCAACCCGAGTCACCTCCGGGGCACGCGCATCGTCTACCATAGACACTTCAGCGCAAAGTTGGAGCTCCGCGGGATCACCGTTCGCCGCGCTCCAGACCGCATACTCCGCAGCCGCGTCAGTTTTCGCCTCTGGCGGACTCGCCCGGCTGCCCAGGGTTTTCAATTCGGGTGAGCGTTCTCCCGCACCGGTCGCGGCCCGCCCACCCGGGAAATTAAAGTGTGCTGCTCCGAATCTGTAGCCGCCCCGCTCCCGCTTTGCCGGTAGCCGGGCTTCCACCCCAGGGTGGCGGACGGTCAGCTCACAAAAGTGAGTGCCACCCGCATGTGGATTGTCCGGCTTGCCCTCCGGCGGCCTTATACCTTCATCGTCGCCGCGCTCCTCGTCCTCATCCTCGGCGCTTACAGCATCCTCACGATGCCGACGGATATTTTCCCCAACATCGACATCCCCGTCGTCACCGTCGTCTGGCACTTTAATGGCCTCTCCGCCGACCAGATGGCCAACCGCATCATCTCCAACAACGAACGCGGCATCACCACCACCGTCAACAACATTGAGCACATGGAGTCCCAGTCGCTGGCCGGGGTCGGCATCATCAAGATCTTCTTCCAGCCCCACGTCAACATCGGCGAGGCCGTCGCCCAGGTCAACTCCATCTGCACCACGCAGGTCCGCCAGCTCCCTCCCGGGACCAACCCGCCCTTCATCATCCAGTACAACGCCTCCAGCGTTCCCGTCCTTCAGCTCGGAATCTCCGGCGAGGGCCTCAATGAGCAGCAGCTCAACGACCTGACCCAGAACAACATCCGCACCCAGCTGGCCACCGTGGAAGGCGCGCAGGCTCCCTACCCCTACGGTGGCAAGCAGCGGGAAATCTCCGTCGACCTAAGCCTGCCCGCTCTGCAGGCCAAGGGCCTCTCCCCAGCCGACGTCGTCAACGCCATCGGCGCGCAGAACGTCATCGCTCCCTCCGGCACGGTCAAGATCAGCCGCTTCGAGTATGCCGTGGAGACCAACTCCGCGCCCCAGCTCGTCGAGCAGCTGAACAACCTGCCCGTCAAGGTCGTCAACGGCGCCGTCATTTATGTGCGCGACGTGGCGCACGTCCGCGACGGCAACCCGCCCCAGACCAACATCGTCCGCGTGGACGGCAAGCGCGCCATCCTCCTCAGTGTGCTCAAAACCGGCTCCTCGTCCACACTGGACATCATCCGCGGCGTGCGCGAGCGTCTTGCCGCCGTCAAGAGTCAGCTGCCTCCGCAACTCCGCATCGACGCCCTCTCTGACCAGTCCATCTTCGTCCGCGGCGCCATTGACGGCGTGGTCCGCGAGGCCATCATCGCCGCCTGCCTCACGGCCATCATGATCCTGGTCTTCCTGGGCAGTTGGCGTTCCACCGTCATCATCGCCGTCTCCATCCCGCTCTCCATCCTCTGCTCGCTGGCCGCCCTCGCCGCCCTGCATGAAACCATCAACATCATGACCCTCGGCGGCATGGCGCT
>DATKTQ010000076.1:0-9209 GCA_035531055.1 Occallatibacter sp.
CCCACTTCCACAAACGTGCCCGCTCCTGCGGCCACCAGCGACTGTACGCAGTCCACCCAGCGCACCGCGCCGGTCACCTGCCGCGTCAGCGCGTCGCGCGCGCCTTCGGCCGTCGTCACCAGGCCGCCGGTCACATTGGCCGCCACCGGAATCCGCGGGTCGGCCATTGCAAGCCCCGCCAGCACCCGCGCCACTTCCTCCTGTGCCGGCTGCATCAGCGCGCAGTGGAATGGAGCGCTCACCGGCAGCATCACCGCCCGTCGTGCGCCTTTGGCTTTGCAAATCGCCGCAGCCTTCTCCACCGCCGCCAACGCGCCGGAAATCACCGTCTGCCCAGGCGAATTCAAATTCGCCGCGGAAACCGTCAACCCCGTCTCCGCCGCTGCTTCCGCGCACGCCTCGGCCACCAGCGCCGCGTCCAGTTGCAGCACCGCCGCCATGCCGCCTTCGCCCGCCGGAACCGCCAGTTGCATCGCACGCCCGCGCGCCTTCACCGCCCGCACCGCGTCCGCAAACTGCAGCGTCCCCGCCGCCACATGCGCCGACCACTCGCCCAGCGAGTGCCCCGCGGCCAGCGCCGGTTGCACCCCGTGCGCGGCCAGCACGCGCCAAGCCGCCACGCTCACCGTCAAAATCGCCGGCTGCGTGTTCTCGGTCAGCTTCAGCTCGTCGTCCGGACCCTCAAAGCACAGGCGCGAAAGTGCAAATCCGCACGCCTCGTCGGCTTCGGCAAATGTTTCGGCTGCCACTGGAAAGCGCTCGGCAAGTTCGCGGCCCATACCCACGGCCTGCGAACCCTGCCCGGGAAACAGAAAGGCAATCTTCGTCGTCATCTCAGTCAGAATTCTATCGCGCCGCCCGCGCCCGAGAAGCCGCCCAATTTTCGTATCGCCGATGATACTTCCGCTGCGATCCAATGTGTTTCTATAATGCGATGGATGAACTACCTGCGGCTTGTCCCCGGGTTGCTGTTGCTGGCAGTGATCTTTGTCGGGATCGGTTTGATATATAAACTCCGCGCTTCGGCTATGCGCGCTCTCGCCCTCAGACTGAGTTTTCAGTATTCAAAGGGCGAGCCGAGAATGTTGTACCTCCCCAAAAATCACCGTCCAAAACCAGCGTCGTTTCGACTTCACGGCTATCCCGTCGACACGCTGAGTAGGACGTGGAACTTAATCGAAGGGGAGAAGAACGGATTCAAAATCCTAATCCTGGATAGCACTCTCAGCATGGGAGGGCGGTCCGGGCGTTACAGCACATTCGTCGCAGTTCGGACAGATACGAACCCGTTTGAAAACGAAGATTCAGACGAGAAGATAGTCCATTCCAACGGATGGTATGCCTTGTATCGCCTACGCTTTTGGCAAGTGCCCTGGACATTGAGCATCCAACGCATTGTGGAAATTCTCGACACCCTGAAAACTCAGAAAAACAACACAGGGTCTGCCACCTAACGTTCTAGTCGAGTAGTCGCCAATCCTTTAACCGCACCACCTCCCCGCGCCCAATCGACCTGCTCCACATCAGCCCACTGCCCGTCTCAGTTCCAGCGCTTCTTGTCGTCGTCCTCGTCAATCTGCCGGCCCTGCCCGTCAAAGCGCACCGTCCGCCCCTGCGAGCGCATGTACACCTCAAACTTGCGCGCCGCCCGCCGCCGTTTCCAGCGGTAGTAGCGGTTGCGCAGTCCGTAGACGCTCTCGCTCAGCGCAAATCCAAATCCCCGCCGCGGTGCCGTCCGGATGTACATCCACCCCGCCAGCGCTCCTCCCAGCTCCGCAAAGGCATAAAGCCGCTGCTCGCCAAAAAGCATCGCAATCGCCACCAGACCGAAGATGATGGCCATATAGCGCGCCTTGATGCCGATGGTGAAAAACAGCAGAAACTCCATGTCGCCGTAGAGCAGCCCAATGGCCACCAGCAGCCCGAAGATGCCGCCAAAGCAGCCCGTCAGCATCGCCGTGCCCACGTTCAAGTGCGCCAGGCTGCCGCCCAGGTAGAGCAGCACGCCCGCCAGCGCCGTGCCCACCACGGACACCGCATACAGCCCCATCACCCACACGTCGCCATGGAGCTCTTCCAGAAACCCGGCCAGGAACCAGAGGGACAGCAGCTCAAACAGCGTACCCATCAGCGTGGGGTGAATCAGACTGTACGTGAGCGGCTGCCACAGTGCGCCGTGCAGAAACAGGTCCGGACGAAACGCCAGCACTCCGGCCACGCTTCCGCCCGGTCCCGGCGCCAGAAACAGCGCCACCGTCAGCAGAAAATAGGCCGCCAGGTTCCAGATCACCAGCCGGCGCGTGGCGCCGCTGAAATTCGGAAAAGCCAACGGAGTGGAACCAAGTCTGCGCATCGCTGTCAACAGGGTACATGTCCCGGTGCGCCGGTGTCATCGCCCTTTACGGCACCACGGTCAGTCCACGATGCCCGGCCCCATCCACCGCGCGCACGCCAAAGATCACGTTGTCCTTTGAGATGGGCAGCGTCACCGTCACCGGCGCGCCCGGCGCCTCCGGCTTCACCGTCTTCACGTACTGCCAGTCCGGCGCAGTGGTTTCACGCCACAGTACCTCATAGTGCGTGCCGGCCGGCGCCCCGGCCGGCGCATCCCAGGTAAGCGTCGTGTTGTCGTCCAGCTCTTTGGTGTCAATCGCCACATGCTGCGGCTCACCCGGCGAGCGCGCCAGCGTGGCCAGCGTGGCGGCATTCAGCCGCGCCACCTGTGCCACATAGCCGTAGTCCACAAACCGCGGCAGGTCGCCCTTGATCGGCTCCCCGGAACCCGCCGGCGGAATCACCACGTTCTGGTGCTGGTGGTTGTAGTCCTCGCGCCACTCCGTGAAGCGCACCGCCGCAAACCCTTCGCGATTGAACGACGTATGGTCGCCGCCGCGCAGGTAGCGGTCCGGCCGGTTCACCAGGAAGGCTTGGAACCGCGTCGCTCCCGCTTCCGGAAGATACGTCTGCCCCACATCGGAAATCGCGCGGGCCAGTTCCCGGCTGGTGGAGTCGTTCTCCTTGCCCAGCGCCCGAATCCGTCGGATTTCCTGCGGCGTTGCCGACAGCGGAATCCCCTCGGAGAACACCCGCACTCGGTCCTTCCTCTGCAGCGTGTCGCCCGGCGTCGTGTTGCCGCCCACAATGTCGTTGTTCAGCACCGCTTCCAGGTCCCAGCCCTGGTCGCGCGCCAGCTTGGCCAGGTGCGCAGACCCAACCAGCCCCTGTTCTTCGCCCGCAACCGCAACAAAAACAAGCGTCGACGGAAAATGCAGCTTGCTCAGCACCCGCGCGCACTCCAGAGAAACGGCCACGCCCGAGCCGTCGTCATTGGCCCCCGGAGCATCCCCCCGACCGTCCAGAATGTTCGAGTTGCGGGAGTCGTAGTGCCCCGTCACCAGCACCATGCGCTTGGCCGCAGCCGGGTCCGTCCCCCGCAGAATCGCATAAATGTTGGTAATCCGCGTAGGCCGCGGAATGCGCCCCGCCCACATGCCGCCGCTCGCGCCCGGGTCCGCCATAAACACGTCCCGCCGCACCTCCAGGCAGCCTCCACACTGCTGCGAAATCGCCTCAAACTGCCCAAAAATCCAGTCCGCCGCCGCCTGCGCGCCCTTTCCCGGAGGCAGATCCGTCTCCATGGTGGAAAGTGTGCTCCGTGTCCCAAAACCAACCAGCGTTTGAATCGTCTGTTCTATGTGTGCGGGCTGGATGGACTTGAGGGCGCGCGCAATCGCCGGATCTGCCGGCGCAGCCGTCACGGGGGTGGCATGGCGCAGATAATCAGGCTGGGCAAAGCAGACGGCGGCCGTCAGCACCAGGCCGCAGAGCGGGGCAATTTGAGAAAATCGCATAGGTTTGACTTCACCTTCGGATGGCTTTTTTCCCGTCGCGCTCTCCGCCTCTTGACCTGGAGGAGGATTGTCTCTAAAACTAGCGGAGTCGTACCGCGAGGTACCGCCATCCTACAACACGAGACGCCTTGAAGGAGGAGTCTGCCATGCCCATCTGCCCGGAATGCGAGAATGATCTAGATGTTGAAGTAGATGAACTGGACGAGGGCGACGTTGTCGCCTGTGATGAATGTGGAACCGAGTATGAAGTCGTCGGCGTGGAACCGCTCGAGCTGAGCCGCATGGACGAAGGCTACGAAGACGACGATATCGAGGAAGAAGAAGAGGAGGAAGACGAGTGATTGCCAAACGCGCAAAACTCGCTGCCGGGCTGCTGTTTGTTGCCCTCGCCGCGGGGCTGCTCCCCCTGGGGACACACTACCTGCCATTGCAGGCACAGGCCCAGAATCTTGGCCAGCGCAGTGTCTCCGGTAACGTGGTCAACTCCGAATCCGCGCCTGTCACCGGTGCCATCGTCTTCCTCAAGAACCAGAAGACCAAGGCCATTCGCAGTTACACGTCTGCCAAGAACGGCAGCTTCCACTTCGCCCAGGTCAGCATGACCGAGGATTTTGACCTCTGGGCCGAGAAGGATGGCGAAAAGAGCGCCACCAAAACCGTCAGCTCCTGGGACGCACGAAAGAACTTCGTCGTCGAACTCAAAATCAAGTAGCGCTCGGCGCGCCTTCTTTTCCGGAGCCTGTCCCTGCCTCGCGCCTGGCCCAGATGGCTCCGCCCCTATCGCTGTAGCGGCGTACCCGCGTCACTCGAAAGCCCAGCCGGACCAGCGCGCTCTGCGCCTCTTCCGCCGTCTCGCCGCGGAACAGGTGATACTCCATGCGGATGTGGCGAACCCGTGCCCAGCCCGGCCCGGGCCGCAGAATCTCCCACTCCGCGCCCTCGCAGTCTAGCTTCAGCAGGTCCAGCTCGCTGCCCACGCGCTCCAGCACCGTCTCCAGGCTCACCATCGGCACCGTCACCGCGCCGCTGTCCGGCGTCAGGCGCGCCTGGTTGCTCGGTCCGTCATCCAGCAATTGCCCGGTGCCGTCGCGGTCACCCACCGCCTCGGCATAAACCGCCACGCGCAGCCCGTCCGTGTTGGCGTGAAGCATCGCCTGAATCCGCGGATTCGGCTCGTAGGCGTGAATCACCGCCTCCGGATAATGCTCCCGCGCCGCCAATGCAAAAAAACCCAGGTTCGCGCCCACATCCACAATGGTGCGCACCGTGCCCAGCCCGTGTCCCAGTCCATAGGTATTGCGAAACAGGCAGGTCAGTAGGTCCGCATCCACGCCCGCCTCTCCAGGAAATTGCAGTGCAACCCACCGTCCCGCCACGCGAATCCTCCGTGGCATACGGAACCAGCGCGGCAGCACAAACGGCACCCGGAAGCGGATGTCGTTCGCGCACACTTCCGGCATCGTCTCCACAAACGACACCAGGCGCCGCATCATCGATTGCATTTCTTGCATGGGGAGTGCCTGCGCCGCGCTCAGCCGTCCAGCTTCCTGGTCACCAGCTCGTTCAGCAGTGCCGGATTCGCCTGCCCCTTGCTGGCCCGCATCACCTGGCCCACAAAAAATCCTGCCACCGTCTTCTTGCCGCCGCGGTACTGCTCCAGCTGTTTCGGATTCGCCGCGATCACCTCGTCAATCATCTTTTCCAGCGCCGCCGTGTCCGTAATCTGCTGCGGCTTTTCGCGCTCGTAGATAACTCCGTAGTCCTTGCCCTCTGCAAAGCTCATGTCGTAGATGAGCTTTACCTGCTTGCTAGAGGTCGTCTGATTAATTGAGAGATTGACCGCTATCACGTTCCCATGAGCACTGATCGGGGATTGAGCAATTGATAAACCGTGAGCCTTTAGTCTACTGACCTCTTCGTTCAGCATAATGTCGGCGTACTTCTTAGCGAATTTCCCGATATCTTCATCTTTACTACTCTTCTGGTCACAAATCTCCTTAATGCCAGCTTCAAACTTCTCTGCGAGGCCCCTGTCAGCGGTTAGGTCCCTAGCCTGTTCTGCAGAAAGTTGGTAGTCGCGCATGTAGCGCGCCCGCCGCGCCTCCGGCAGCTCCGGAAGCTCCGCTCTCACGCCATCGATAAATTCATCCGACACCACCAGCGGCGGCAAATCCGGCTCAGGAAAGTAGCGGTAATCGTGCGCCTGCTCTTTTGACCGCATCGAGTAGGTGCGCCCCTCGTGCGCGTTCCACAGCCGCGTCTCCTGCTCCACGCGCCCGCCCGCCTCAACCACTTCCACCTGCCGCTCAATCTCGTACTCCAGCGCCGCGCGGATGAACTTGAAGCTGTTCACGTTTTTCACTTCCGCCTTGGTGCCGAACTTCTCCTGGCCCCTCGGCCGCACGCTCACGTTCGCGTCGCAGCGCAGCGATCCCTCTTCCATGTTGCAGTCGGAAACGGCCGTGTACAGCAGAATCTCTTTCAGCCGCGTCAGGTACTCAAAGGCCTCGTCCGGCGTGCGAATGTCCGGCTCGCTCACAATCTCGATCAGCGGTGTGCCGCAGCGGTTCAGGTCCAGATACGTCCGCGTCGCCGAGTCCGCAAAGCCATCGTGCAGGCTCTTGCCTGCGTCCTCTTCCATGTGCAGTCGCGTGATGCCAATGCGCTTCGTGCCGCCGTCGGCCGTCGGCACCTCAATCCAGCCGTGCTCGGCCAGCGGCTTGTCGAACTGCGAAATCTGGTAGCCCTTCGGCAGGTCCGGATAAAAGTAATTCTTCCGCGCAAAAATCGAACGCTCGCGCACCTCGCAGTGCAGCGCAAGCGACGCGCGCACGGCAAACTCCACCGCATTCTCGTTCAGCACCGGCAGCGCGCCCGGCAAACCCAGGCACACCGGGCAAATGTTCGTGTTGGGCGCGGAGCCAAACCGGTTGGCGCAGCTGCAAAAAGCCTTGGTGGCCGTCAGCAGTTGCACGTGGACTTCGAGTCCGATCACGGGCTCGTACTTGGCCAGAACCTCAGGAGAAAGCGCGGCAGCAGGCATACAAGCATTTTAGCGTGAAGTGTGGTTGCCCTCTATCTCAGAAAAGCAACCTCGACTGTTATAGAATTCTCATCCGAGTTTATAATTCTGCTGAATTCACGCTGTGCCAGAAAAGGGAGGAGTCCAAAAAACACGAACATGCCAATCCCTGACTATCAAACATTGATGTTGCCGCTGCTTCGTTTAACAGAGGACAGGGAAGAACATACTCTGACACAGGCCGCAGAAGTGATTGCACAACAATTCGATCTGACAGATTCCGAGCGGGCGGAAATGCTGCCCAGCGGCGGACAACTAAAGCTCTATAACCGAGTTGGATGGTCGAGAACCTATTTGGCCAAGGCGGGACTTCTCGAAGCGGTCGGCCGTGGGAGGTTCAGGATCAGTGACCGAGGTGGCAAGTTGCTCAAATCGAACCCGCCTAGGATCGATATAGCCTTACTCAATCAGTATGCGGAATTCCGTGAGTTCAAGACACGCAGTGAGACAAACAAATCAACTCCCGTAGTTGGCGAGGGAAACGACTTCGCGAGCGGGACACAAACGCCCCAGGAACTGCTTGAAAGCAGCTACCAGACGCTTCACAGCCAAGTCGCTGAAGACTTGTTGGAGAGGGTCTCAAGAGCTTCTCCACGCTTCTTCGAAAAGCTAGTGGTGGACCTGCTTGTAGCAATGGGCTACGGAGGATCAAGAAAAGATGCAGGGAGAGCAATCGGCAAGTCCGGCGATGACGGCATCGACGGAATTATCAAGGAAGATCGACTCGGCCTCGATGCAGTTTATGTGCAAGCGAAGCGATGGAAGGCAACAGTTGGCAGACCTGACGTGCAATCATTTGCAGGCAGCTTGGAAGGACACAGAGCGAGAAAAGGCGTATTTATCACAACGTCGCAGTTCTCTAGCGATGCAAAAGAGTATGTCAATCGAATTGAAAAGAAAATAATCCTCATTGACGGCGAGCAACTTGCAAATCTGAGCCTCGAATTTGGCATCGGCGTTGAGCCGGTAACGACCTATAAGATTCAGCGCATCGACTCAGATTACTTCGAAGAAGAATAATCGCTGGATGCGGAATGCCGCTTACTCCGTCGGGTCGGGCGCCGTGAACGGCGAGCAGCACGGCTTCTCCGTTGCATGGAAGTTCATCAGCTCCAGCCGGATGCCGTCCGGGTCATACAGATTGAACTGCCCCTTGCCGTCGCGCCCAATCTGCGTGTGCCCGTCGTTCCGCACTCCCTCCAGCCGCCCTTCGCTCTTCAGCTTCGCAAACGCCGCATCCACGCTCACTTCGCCAATCGAAAGATGATCCAGCACGCCCAGCGACCGCAGCGACATGTTCGCCGGAATGCCCGAACCCGAAGGTCCGCTCGTCAGCATGTACTCCAGCCAGTCGTGCCCGTTCGGCACCTGCTGGCTCACCCAGTCCAGCTTGTCCGGCTGCATGCCGCCAAACCAGTATGGCTTGAAGCCCAGCAGCGCGCGATAGAACGTGTCCTCCTTCGCGCGGCTGTGCACCATAATCCCCATGTGGATGATGTGGTGTCCAATGGCGTGCGGATCATCCGGAGCCTTGGCATGCGCCGGCGGCTGCACAAACTGCACCCGGTTGCCCTCCGGGTCCAGCACCTCAAACCACCTGCTGCCGTCCGCGCCCTTCGTCACCTTCGCCGGCACCTTCCATCCCTTCGCCGCCAGATACGCGCGCATTTCTTCGTCATTCGAAACATTCCACGCCGTGTGGTCCAGCCGATTGATGCCCTCCCCATTCGGCAGCGGCAGCACCTCAATAAACTGTGTCGAGCTCACTGCGTAGCGCACGCCCTTCGCGCTCTCCGGGTCCGGCTCCTTTGCCGCACCAATGATGTCGCGATAGTAGTGCTCAGTCGCCGCCGCGTTCGACGTGTAAACAGCAATGTGCGAAATGCCTGTAATCTGCGGACGCTGCGGGGCGCCCTCTGCGGCGGCAGCAACGGTAAAGGCGGCCAGAACTGCGGCAGCAAAAAGCCTGGAATGCATGAGTCACCTCGAAATCTTCAGCGGCACCACATTAAATCGATTGCGCATCGCGTGTAAACAGAGCTGGTCCTGCAAAAGCTGCTGCGTCCCCCGGGCTCCGCACCGTACAATGCCTCCATGCGTTTCCATTCAGCCCCTGTCCGCTTCTTCGCCGTCATCTTTGCAGCCTGCATCAGCCTTCCCGCCGTCGCGCAGAGCACCCTTCCCACCGTATCCCCCGCGGACCGCGCCGAAGCTGTCGCCATCTTCAAACAACTCATTGAAATCAACACCACAGACACGCCCCTGGGCAACGTCAC
>DATKTQ010000077.1:0-5971 GCA_035531055.1 Occallatibacter sp.
TGGAGTACCGCCGCATCCCCCACCAGACCCGCGCCCTCTCGCGCAAAAACATCCTCCTCCGCGACCGCAACACCTGCCAGTACTGCGGCACCGTCCTGCCCTCCGGCGAGCTCACCCTGGACCACGTCATCCCCCGCTCCCGCGGCGGCAACTCCACCTGGGAAAACCTCGTCGCCTGCTGCCACGCCTGCAACCGCCGCAAGGGCAACCGCCTGCTCCACGAAATCGACGACATGATCCTGCTCCGCGAGCCCCGCCCCTTCTCGCTCCACACCAGCCGCCAGATCATGCGCATGCTGGGCCACGGCGACGACCGCTGGCGCAAATACCTCTTCTATTAAGTAGTCGGCTTCTCGGCGCGCTTCCGCACAATCTCCACCGAGCACGGCGCATGCAACGCCACCGCGCCTGACACTGAGCCCAGCAGAAACCGCAGCGCCGCGCCAAGTCCCTGCGACCCCATCATGATCAGGTCCGCGTCCCATTCCGCGGCCTCCTGCAGAATCGCATCCCTCGGCGTGCCTTCCACCACCTTCGTGGTCGCGGCCAGCAGATGGGTGGCCCGCGCAATCGCCTCGGCAGCACGCTCCACGTTCTCCTCCGCCTGCTTCACCGCCCGTTTCAGGGTTTGCAGATGGAGGTCTCGTCCCACCAGCATGGTGTCAATAAACTCCGGCGCGGAGTGCGCCACAGACAGCACCTCAACCTGCGTGCCGCTTGGCCACGGCCTCGCAATCAGTGCCTCCACCGCGGCGTAGCTGTGTTCTGAGCCATCGACGGGCAAAAGAATCCTCATACGCCCCTCCCTCGAACCCGATTTCGAACCCCGGTTCGGCGAGTCATGGTACCCACCCTCGCCCAGCCAAAACGGCGACCCCAATCACGTTCCCGCGCCAATGCTACTGCTGCGGCTGTTTCGGTGCCTGCTTCGGCTGCGGATTCGGCTTCTGGTCCGGCGTAATGTCCTTGCCCGCGTAGATAATCTTTGAGGTAGATCCGAACCGCTTGTAGTCCGTGTACTTGATGATGTCGCGGATGTGCACGTCCTGTCCCATGTACCCGCTTCCGCCGGAAAAGTGCAGAATCCCCTCCGCCTTCGTGTACACCGGGAACCAGTATTGGCCGTCAATCTGCTGCCGCCACGTCATAAACGGCGGATGCAGGTCCTCGTGCCCCTTGCGCGTGTCATCGGGCACAATCCGCCCATCCGTCACCACAATCTGCAGGTCCGTTGTGTCCACCCAGATGCGCCCATCCAGGTACCGCTCGCCCTTTTCAATCACCTTCGGCGTCACGTCAAAGACGTAGCAGTCCACCTCGTCCACCTTCTGCCGCCCCACATACTTGATGTCGTAGTCCGGCACCTTGTCCGTCGTCAGCACAAAGGGGTATCCGTGCTGGATGTCCTGCATGTCTGAGGGCGACATCTGCACCCGCGTCAGCGTACTCTCCGGCGCATACACCACCTTCTCCGTGCGCCGCCCGCTGGGGGTAAAAATCACGTCGTCCACTTCGTACCACTCGCCGTCCACCTTGTTGTCGTCGTTCAGCGTGTCCACCTTGGCAATCCGCCGATAGGTGTAGTGGTTCAGTGCGTCGCGAAACTCCGTCTCCTTGGCCGCAAACCTCTGGATGATCGTCGTCGCCGGCGTCACCGGGGCGGAGATGTCCATCTTGCTAAAGCCCGAATCCAGCGGCATCGGCGTATAGCTGTCCTTGTCCTGGGCCCCCGCCGCCAGCGCCAGCACCCCCGCCGCCAGCGCCACCATCCCCCATCGGCTCTGCACCTTCAACTCACCCACCTCCGCGCCGCGGGCGCAACTCCGCCCCAGGAAGCGGCGCAACCCCTTCGCTTCCCTCGCACTACCACATTAGACGCATAGACTTGTGTCCGGGGTGGCTGCAAAAATCTTTGATGATCGTGTACTTGCAGCAGTTCAACCCTCAGGCCGGTAACCCTGGTGCAGGCACATTCGGCATGCGGGAATTGCAACCAGCAGCTTGACTTGCGTCCCAGGAATCGGATGATGGTTCTTAGCCTGCCATTTCCGCAGCAGGAACTGCAATGTCAGACGCTCTGCGCCGGCCCTCAGGCGCAGACCCAAGGATCGTTCGAGGAGAGTCCCGGGTTTCATGCTTGAAGGATTCCAACTTCCCGCGCTGTTGCTCACCGTGCTCCTCTTGCCGGCCTTCGTCCGGCGTTACTGGCGCTCGCGGGATACGCGCTCCCTGCTCTGGATGCTCGGCTTCGGCCTCGCAGCCCTCCGCATGGCGCAGGTTCACCCGCTGGGCCTCTGGGACTTCTCTGATCCAGGCCGGCATCCCTGGATAGCCGCCGCCGGCCTCTCCTGCGCCCTCGTCAGTTCCGTACTCTTCCTGGCTTCGCTCTCGCCTCTCGGCTTCCGCATCCGCGGCGTTCGCGTCCTTTACGCCATCCCCTTTGTCCTTCCCCTGGTCGTATATGCCGTCCTGCTCGATGGCGTCTACGGCCAGCACATCTCCGTTGGAACCGGGTTCCTCGTCTTTCCTGCGCTCGGGGCCATCTCCCTCCTCGTCGGCTGCTTCTGGGCTTTCTCCCGCGGCACCATGCCCTCTTGGATGAGACTGACCCTCTGTATCCTTCTTGGCGGCACCGGCTTCCGCCTCTGCCTTACCGTCGGTGGCGAGGCGCCCCTGGTCTTTGTGGTGGGCGCGCTCCACCTCACCGCAGCCCTGCTCATCTTTTACGGCTTCCGCCGCGTATCGCCCGGTACCCTGCTCACGGGCCTCGGCTTCTTCACCTGGTCCATCGCGCTCGGCGACCTGTATCCCGCGGTGGCTTCTTCTCCCGCCCTCCACGCCGGCCTGCTCCAGGTCTCCTCCCTTGGCGGGGTGGTGGCCGCCGTCGGCCTGCTTCTGCTCGCGCTGGAGGACGATCTCACCCTCCGCAAAAGCGCCCTGGAGCGCGAACGCGAGGCCCGCAAAGAGCTGGAAGCCTACACAGGCCTCATCCTCTCCCGCCGCCGCCTGGAGGACTTTGACCGACAGGCCGCCCTCATTTGCCAAACCGTCGCCGAACACAGCCGCTTCCGTCAGGTGGCCCTGCTCGTTCTGCTGCCCTCCGGAAAATATCGCCTCGTCGGCGCCGCCGGTCTGGATGACGCGGCCCACAATGCCCTCGAGGCTCTCGCCGGCCGCCTTCCCGCCTCCGGCTTTCTCGTTCCCGGCTCTCAGCCGCCCTTCGCCCCCGGCAGCCAGTCGCTCAACCTCAGCCTCGAGCCCTGGTTGCTCCCCGGCGACGACCTCGAGCGCCTACGCCTCACCCAGGTAGTCGCCACTCCGCTCTATGGCCGCTCCTCCACTGACGGCGTATTTCTCCTCATGGATCTCCGCGACCCCGGCCAGACCCTCCGCGCAGAGGATCTGCTCCCCATCGAGGTCTTTGCCGCCCGCATCCAGGCCTCCCGCAACCAGACGCAAATGATGGAAAAGCTCATAGAAGCAGAAAAGTTCGCTGGCCTCGGCCAACTCGCCGGCTCCGTCGCCCGCCAGCTCAACAACCCCCTCACCGTCATCCTCGGTTACGCCTCCCTGCTCGAAGTCAGCAACTCCATGAACCCCCAGGAACGCCGCGGCATCGAGTCCATCCTCGCCGAGGCACGCAACATGCGCTCCACGCTCGAAAGCCTCTCCCGCATGTCGCACACTAAGAACGAGCACTTCTCCACCATCTCCGTCAATGAGCTGCTCAGTGACATGGAGCAGCTACACCGATCCGAGTTCATGCACCGCGGCATCGACTTCCGCCTCCACGTCACCCCCGCCCTGCCCCGCGTCCTCGGCAACGCCCAGCAGGTCCGCCAGGCCGTCCTGTACTGCCTCCAATTCGCCATGGAGGCCGTCGACCATCTCGCCTCCTCCGCGGAAAAATCCGTCCGAATTGACGCTACCGCGGCAAACGACTCCGTCAAAATCCTCATCGCCCACAGTGGCCCCGGCTTCCTCCATCCCGCCCGCGCCTTTGACCCCTTCGTCCCCATCCAGGCCGTGGGAGAAACCGCCGGCCTCGGCCTCAGCCTCTGCGCCACCATCCTCCGCGAAAACAACGGCCGCATCTCCGCAGTCAACCAGCAACCCCGCGGCGCCGCCCTCATCCTCGAACTCCAGGCCACCTGAAGGGTACGGGCTTCAGCCCCTACGTTCCAGCGCCACCATCCTCCTCGAACTCCAGGCCACCTGAAGGGTACGGGCTTCAGCCCGTACATCCCAGCCCTCAAAGAGCACTGCGGCTTTAGCCGCTGAGGGAATCTCCCCCCAGCGTGATCCACCGCACGCCCGCCGTCCCGCACATCGGTTAATATTCTCTGTTCGCGCGGAAGAAGCCGGTGCCCCAGGGTCTCGCATTTGAGACCTGGAAAAGCACCAGGCCTCCACCCTCTCGCGCCTGCAGGTGCCCCATGCGCAAATTCGTCTTCGCCCTCGCCCTCACGGCCTTCGCCGCCACCGCCTTCGCCGCCGCCCAAGCCAGCCAGCCCAAGCGCCCCATCACCTTCAAAGACATGATGGCCATGAAGCGCCTCGGTTCCACCGCCGTCTCGCCCGACGGCAAGTGGCTCGCCTACTCCGTCACCACCGTGAACCTTGAAAAGAACTCCAAGACAACAGAGCTGTTCCTCCAGCCCATCGCCGGCGGTGAGCCGCAAAAAGTCGCTGTCGCCCAGCCCGGCGACTCCGGCCTCCAATTCGCCCCCGACGGGCACCAAATTCTCTTCCTCTCCGCCCGTTCCGGCTCCCAGCAAATCTGGCTCGCCGCATTCGACCCCGCCACCGGCGCCGCCACTGACCCCACCCAGCTCACCCACCTCTCCATCGCGCCCGACAACGCCCTCTGGGCCCCCGACGGCAAATCCATCGCCTTCACCGCCTTCGTCTACCCCGATTGCCCCGCCTTCACTCAAGCCGATGCCTCCGAGGGCTCCGCTCCCGATAAGTGCAACGCCGAAAAGGACGCCGCCACCGCCGCCAGCCCCGTCAAAGCGCAAATCTTCACCCACCTCCTCTTCCGCCACTGGGACCACTGGACAGGCCCCAAGCGCTCCCACCTCTTCCTCGTCGCCGTCCAGAATCCTTCGCCCCAAACCCTGCCCGTCCGCGACCTCACTCCCCACCAGGCCAATGACGTCCCGCCCTTCTCGCTCGAGGGCGGCGGATGCGGCTGCGCCTTCTCGCCCGACTCCAAGCAAATCGCCTACACCCTCAAAGACGTCCCCGTCCCCGCCATCTCCACCAACGCCGACATCTTCACCCTCGATCTCGATAACCCCACCGCCAAGGCCGTCAAAGTCTCCACCTCGCCCGGCGGCGACTTCTCCCCCGCCTACTCGCCCGACGGCAAATACCTCGCTTGGCGCTCCCAGGCCCGCGCAGGTTACGAAAGCGACAAATTCCGCCTCGTCCTCTACAACCGCGAAGAGAAGACGATCAGGGATTTGCTGCCCAACTTCGATAACTGGGTCGACGAGTTCGCCTGGTCACCAGACTCGAAGCAGGTTTATTTTGTCTCTGGCGTGAAGGGAGGGGAGCCGCTCTTCGCGACGAGTCTTGAAGGCAAGATGACTCTGAAAAACAACGACGGGGAATTCAGCGGACTGCATCCGCTTCCCGACGGCAGATCAATCGTGGCCAGCCGAATGACAGTCGCCTCTCCCAGCGAAGTCGTAGCGGTGTCCGATCCGGTGAGTGGTCCGGCGCCGAAAAATCAATTTCCCATTCCGGGGATTCAGGGAACAGCCCAATTCGGATCGATGTCGGTCCGAGAGATCCGCCAGATCACGAGCTTGAATACAGCACTGCTGTATCTCCAGCTCGACATGCCAAAGATGCAGCCCTTCTGGTTCACCGCCAAAGACGGCACCAAGCTCCAGGGCTTCATAGTCAAGCCGCCCAACTTCAACCCCGCCAAAAAATACCCCGTCAAGTTCCTCATCCACGG
>DATKTQ010000078.1:0-10996 GCA_035531055.1 Occallatibacter sp.
CGCGCGCCCGTGGCCCTCGCGCTAAGCGAAGTCCATCGCCTCCTCGGTGCAACCGTCGATCCCGCGGGCATCTCCGCCGCCGAATTGGAAACCATCCTCTCCGCGCTCGGCTGCGGCCTCGCAAGCTCCGGCAAGGATTCCTGGCAAGTCGCGCTGCCCAGTTGGCGGCTCGATCTCGAACGCGAAATCGACCTCATCGAAGAGGTCGCGCGCGTTTACGGCTACAACCGCTTCGCCAACACGCTGCCTGCTTTCGGTGCCGGCGTCACCGCGCTGCCCTGGGCGCAGAGCGAAGCCGCCGTCCGCGAATCCCTGCGCTCCGCCGGCTTCCATGAGGCCATCGCCGGCACCTTCTGCTCCGCCGCCGAGGCCGCGCTCACCGCGCCGCAGCCCGGCCTCGCCGTTCCCCTCGGCAACCCGCTCAGTGAGGAGGCCGGCGTCCTTCGCCCGTCGCTCATTCCCGGCATTCTCGCTTCGGTCGCCGGCAATCTCCATCGCGACGTCGCCGACGTCCGCCTCTTCGAGCTCGGCACCGTCTTCAGCGGCTCCGCAGAAAAAGTCGATGAGC
Source organism: Occallatibacter sp. (assembly GCA_035531055.1). GTDB lineage: Bacteria > Acidobacteriota > Terriglobia > Terriglobales > Acidobacteriaceae > Telmatobacter. The sequence continues at coordinate 569 of DATKTQ010000078.1, forward strand.
GTCCCGCGCTCGCCTTCGCAGCCGCCGGCAGCCTGCCGGATCTCGGCCCGCTCCATCCCGCCCGCGCCCTCGACTTCCACGATCTCAAAGGTGTCGTCGAGCAGTTCTTCGCGCGCTTCCAGTCCCGCGCCGTCTACTTTGACCGCTTCCCGCCGGACGCCGGCATCACGCCCGCCTGGCTCCATCCTTACCGCTCCGCCCGCGCCGTCGTCGGTGGCGTCACCGTCGGCTGGTTCGGCCAACTCCATCCGGCCGAGGCCGCCGCGCGCAAGCTCAAGGACGCCGTCCTCCTCGGCGAAATCTATCTCGACCGGCTCTACAAGCTCCCCCTGCGCCACCCCGCCGCCCGCGAGCTCTCCCGCTTCCAGCCCGTCCGCCGCGACTTCTCGCTCATCCTCGGCGACGCCACGGCCTGGGAAACCATCGATCAGGCCCTCGCCGCGCTCTCCATTCCGGAACTCGTCGACTGGCGCGTCCGCGAAGTCTTTCGCGACGCGCGCCTCGGCGCCAAAGAGTACTCACTGCTGCTCGGCGTCACCTTCCAGGCCGCCGACCGCACCCTCCGCGAAGAGGAACTGCAGGCCTTCCAGGAGCAGGTGATTCACGCTGTTGGCAAGGTTGGCGCTCGCCTCCGCGCTTAGCGCGTTTTGCACCGCTTCGAGCGCTATACTTGCACTGATAGACGCACCGCGGGAGGTCATTTTTCATGTCGCAGAAATTCTGGGAGTCGGACGTTGAAGAGGAGCTGCAACCGGCCGAGCCCACCGCGGACGCGGCCGCCGAAACTGAGGCTGTGGCCATCAGCGCCGATGACTTCTCCGCGCTCGAAGTGCGCATCGTGCGCGCCGTCGAACTGGTCAAGCGCGAGCGCCAGGCCCGCATGGAAGCCGAGGAGCGCGCCGTCCGCGCCGAGCAGCAGCTCGGCGAGCAGGCTCCCTCAGTGGAAAAGCTCAAGGAAGAAATCCGCGTCCTGCGCCGCGAACGCGATCAGGTATACCAGCGTGTCGAGCGTCTGCTGTCCCAGCTCGATTCGCTCGAACTGTGAGGTCGCCCATGGCAAAAAAGAAGCCGGGAAAACTCGCCGGTTACACCACCGTCACCATCTACGATCAGGACTATCACCTCACCGGCCAGGATCCCGAGCACATCCAGCGCCTCGCCGAACAGGTCGACTCCAAAATGCGCGCCGTCGCCGCCCAGGGCCGCACCGTCGACTCGCTCCGCGTTGCCGTGCTGGCCGCGCTCAACCTCGCCGACGAGCTCGCCCAGTCCGCCTCTCCCAATGCGCGCAAGGGCCACGCCCGCGCCGTCAGCCTTCGCGGTCTGCTCGATGAAGTCCTCGAAGACGAGCGCAAAACCGGCTCCTGAATGTGCGCTTCCCAGTTCAGGAATCTCCCCGGTAAACAAGGCAGCGCCGCACGCTAGCACACTGCGCTCGTTCGCACAAGACTTGTAATTCCTCGCCGCGCACCCTACTATCCGCATTAGAAACCGGCCTGCAAAGCAGGTGGGTGGTCAACGCTGGTTGAACCAACATTCATTGAACAGGGGCTCTACTCGTCTATTCGGTTCCGTGTGCCGTGTCCGCCAGTCCGGAATGCCTAACGAACCGCGGGGAGCTCCGCCGTCTTAGGACGGGTTCACCAGCGCATCACCCACGGCCCAGCGGGCCGGATTCTACCCCTCGCACCGCCTCAGACGGTATGCTGGCTCAGGTGCATCCCATTCTCTTTCATATCGGTCCCGTGTTCATCCCGTCTTACGGTGCTTTCACTGCGCTCGGCGTCGTGCTCGGGCTCGTGCTCGCGCTGCGCACCGCCCGCATGGCTGGCGTCGCCTCTGGCTCCCTATGGAACCTCTGCATTGTCGCGCTCTTCACCGCGCTGGTCGGCTCGCGGCTCCTGCTCGTCCTGGTCAACTGGGCCGTCCTCCGCAGCCATCCCTCGTGGCTCTTCGGCCTCGCCATGGTGCACCATCCGCTGCTCGCAGCCGTCGGCTCCGCGCTGGCCCTCCTCGCCGGCCTACTGTACGCGCGCCACTATGCTATGCCCTTCTTCAGCACTGCCGACGCGCTCGCTCCGCCGCTTGCCCTCGGCCTCGCCTGTGAGCAGTTCGGCTCGCTCCTGGCCGGCTCCGGCTTTGGAACCTCAGCCCGCGTGGGCTGGGCTATCGTGTACACCAGTCCCTTCGCCGCGCGCTGGAGCGGCACACCGCTCGGCATTCCGCTCCACCCCGTGCAGGCCTATTCGGGCGTTGCCTTCCTCACCATCGCGCTGCTCCTCCTCGTCCTGCTGCCCGGCCGCGCGCAGCGCGGAGACATCGCCGGCCTCTGGCTCCTGCTCTCCGGCTCCGCCATTTACTTCACAGAGTTCTGGCGCGACCCCTTTGGCCGCGGCCTGGTTCTCCACGGCGCACTTGACGGCCCGCAGATTGCCGCCATTGCTCTCGTGCTCCTCGGCGGGCTTGTCCTGCTCCAGCGCGCCACACCTTCCGCGGCCCCTGCTCTGGAACCCGCTTCGCCCGAGGCGCCCCATGCCTGAAGTACAAACCATCTCCGTTCCTCCCGAAGCCGCCGGTCAGCGCCTCGATCACTTCCTCGCCGAGCAGATGGAGGGCGTCAGCCGCTCGCGCGTGCAGCTCCTCCTCGAGCAGGGCGACGTGCTCCTCAACGGCGCGCAGCCCAAGTCCTCCTTCAAATTGCGCGGCGGCGAGCAGATCGTCATCACCGGCGAGCCGCGCCCCGCGCCCCTCCGCGCCATCGCGGAAGACATTCCCCTCCAGGTCGTTTTTGAGGATGCGCACATGGCCGTCGTCAACAAGCCCGCCGGCATGATGGTCCACGCCGGAGCAGGCCAGAACGACGATGAGCGCGGCCGCGGCACCCTCGTCAACGCGCTCCTCTTTCGCTTCCGCGCGCTCTCCTCCACCGGCGGAGATCTGCGCCCCGGCATCGTGCACCGGCTCGACAAAGACACCAGCGGCCTCATCGTGGTGGCCAAAAACGACGCCGCGCACGCCGCGCTGGGCGAATTGTTTTCCACCCGCCGCATCCACAAGACATACATAGCGCTGGTCCACGGCCATCCCGAGCGGCAGAAGGGAACCATCACCGACGCCATCAGCCGCGACCCCCTTCGCCGCACCCGAATGACCACGCGGCCTACCGAAAATGCCCGCTCCGCCGTCTCTCACTATGACGTGGTTCGCCGCATCTCAACGCGCTTTGGAAAATTCACCCTCGTCCGCGTCCGCATTGAGACCGGCCGCACTCACCAGATCCGCGTCCACATGGCCTCCATCGGCCATCCCGTCGTCGGAGACACGCTCTACGGCGCCGCAGGCCAGCTCACTGAGCAGCTTCCCGCTCCCGCCGGACACGTGCGCGGCAAGCCCACGCCGGAGCGGCTACGCCTGGGCCGCAACTTCCTCCACGCCGAGCGCCTCGAGTTCCAGCATCCCGTCACCGGCAAGCCCCTGCAGTTGGAAGCGCCCTTGCCGCCCGAGCTCGAGGCCTTTCTCCTGCGGATGGAGAGTTCAGATTCGCCATCGGTTACCGGCGTGCAAACCCCACCCACGCGAACCCGCCGCCGGGTTGGTAAAATGGGAGAGATATGAATCGAATTTTGCTTGGTCTTGTACTTGCAGCTTTCCCGTTCCTCACCCTGCAGGCACAGCAGCCAACTGCCACGGCCCCTGCTGCCCAAACTGCCCCCGCCGCCGCCCCTGCCGCCAGCCAGGCTGCCCAGCAGCCCGCGGAAGAGCCTTCCAGGCAGGCAGCGGAGCAGGCCGCGCCCGTCATTCACGCCAACGTGAACGAGGTCAGCCTCATCTTCACCGTGACCGACAAGCACGGGCATTACATCCCTAATCTCAAGCTCAGTGACTTTGCCCTGCTCGACGACCAGCGCGCGCCGGAGCGGGTCACCACCTTCCGTCAGCAGATCAATCTCCCTCTCCGCGTCGGCATTCTCATTGACACCAGCACCTCCATCCGCAGTCGATTCAAGTTTGAGCAGCAGGCCGCCAATGAGTTCCTCCTTGAGGTGCTCAAGTCACGCGACGACCGCGCCTTCGTCATGGGCTTTGACGTCTCCCCGAATATCACCCAGGACTGGAGCAACAACCTCGACGGCCTCGCCACCGGCGTCAATCGCCTGCGACCCGGCGGCGGCACCGCGCTCTATGACGCAGTCTACACCGCCTGCCGCGACAAACTGCTCTCCTCCCGCGGCCGCGAGCCGGTCCGCAAGGCCATGATCCTCATCACCGATGGCGACGACGACCAGAGTCGCGTGCGCCTCGATGAATCCATCAAGGAGTGCCAGCGCGCCGAGACCATCATCTACGCCATCAGCACCAACTGGACCCCAACTCGCGGACGCGGCGACAAGGTGCTCCAGCAGATGGCCGAAGCCACCGGCGGTCTCGTCCTCTATCCGCCTTCCGTCGAGCAGATGTCAGAGAGCTTCCAGAACATCGAAGAGGAACTTCGCAGCCAGTACGCGCTCACCTACATCCCGGCAGACTTCAAGTACAACGGCGCCTTCCGCACCATTTATCTCTACTGCAACGACCGCCGCTACCAGGTCCGCGCCAAAAAAGGCTACTTCGCGCCGCGACAATGATGCGTGGCGCGGGTGCGCCCGTCATGCACCCTCCGCCAGCAGCCGCAGAAGCCCTTCTTCGTCCAGCACTGGCACCTTCAGTTGCAGCGCCTTGTCCAGCTTTGATCCGGCCTCTTCGCCCGCCACCACGTAGCTGGTCTTCTTGCTCACTGACCCCGCCGTCTTGCCCCCGGCATTCTCAATCCTCGCCTTCGCCTCGTCGCGCGTCAGCGTCGGCAGCGTCCCGGTCAGCACAAAGGTCAGCCCGGCCAGTCGCGTAGACCGCTGCTTCTTCTCCGCCGTCATGTCCACGCCGGCTTCGCGCAAGTGCTCCACCAACTCGCGATTCTTCCCCTGCGCAAAAAACTCCAGAATCGCCTGCGAAATCCGCGGCCCCACTTCCTCCACGCGCTCCAGCTCCTCGGCGTTCGCGGCCATCAGCGCATCGATGCTGCCAAATTCCTCGGCCAGCAGCTCCGCCGTCCGCTCGCCCACAAAGCGAATGCCCAACCCCATCAGCACCCGTGCCAGACCCGCCTGTTTTGAGCGCGCAATCTCCTCCACCAGCGCCGTCGCCGACTTCTCCGCAAACCGCTCCAGCCCGGCCAGCTCCTCCACCGTCAGGCCGTAGAGGTCCGCCACGCCGCGCACCATCGCGCGCTCCAGCAGTTGCTGCACCACCGCCTCGCCCAGCCCCTCAATGTTCATCACCCCGCGCCGTCCAAAGTGCAGCAGGCTCTCGCGCAGCTTGGCCGGGCAGTCGGCGTTCACGCAGCGGAAGTCCACCTCGCCCTCGGCCCGCACCACCTCGCTGCCGCACTCCGGGCAAGCAGCCGGGAAAGCGAACTCCTCTTCGCCGCGCGCATGCTCGCCGTCATGCACCACCTCCACCACCTTGGGAATCACGTCCCCGCCGCGCTCCACCTTTACCCAGTCGCCCAGCCGCAGCCCCAGCCGCTCAATAAAGTCCGCATTGTGCAGCGTCGCGCGGCTCACCGTCGTCCCGCCGATAAACACCGGCTCCAGCTCGGCCACCGGCGTCAGCTTGCCCGTCCTGCCCACCTGCACCGTAATCCCAAGCACCCGCGTCACGCCCGCCTTGGCCGTAAACTTGTACGCCATCGCCCAGCGCGGCGCGCGGCCCGTGTAGCCCAGCCGCTGCTGCGTGGCATGCCCGTCCACCTTCAGCACCACGCCGTCAATCTCGTACCCCAGCCCCTCGCGCTTCGCCTCCGCGGCCTCAATAAACGCAAGCATCTCCTCCACGTCTGCCACCAGCTTCCGGTTCGGATTCACGCGAAAGCCCAGCGCCGCCAGCGCATCCAGCGTGGCCCGCTGCCCCGCTGCCAGATACTCGCCTTCCACCAGCAAGAAATAGGCATAGAAATCCAGCCGCCGCTGCGCCACAATTCCTGGCTCCAGCGTGCGCAGCGTGCCCGCCGCCGCATTGCGCGGATTCACCGCCGCCGCCAGCCCCTGCTGCTCGCGCTCCTCGTTCAGCCGCGCAAACGCTGCCTGTGGCATCACGCACTCCCCGCGCACCTCAAACGTCGCCGGCACTCCGGCCTTCTTCAGCCGCTCGGCGCCGATGCTCAGCGGCACGCTGCGAATCGTTCGGATGTTCGTCGTCACGTCTTCGCCCGTCTGCCCGTCGCCCCGCGTAATACCCATCGCCAGCCGCGCACCGTCGTCGTCAGCGGCCTCGTAGCGCAGCGCCACGCTCAGCCCGTCCAGCTTCAGCTCCGCCATGTAGGCCACCGGCAGCCCGCCGGCCAACTCCCGCACCCGCCTGTCCCAGTCCGCCAGTTCCTCGGCCGAATACGCATTGTCCAGGCTCAGCATCGCCCGCGAGTGCGCCGCCTTCTGGAACCCCTCCGCCGGCTTGCCGCCCACTCGCTGCGTCGGCGAGTCCGGCGTCACCAGCTCCGGATGCTCCGCCTCCAGCCCCTTCAGTTCGTTCATCCGCGCGTCATACGCCGCATCGGAAATCTCCGGCGCGTCCAGCACATAGTAGAGGTGCTCATGCCGGCTCAGCTCCGCGCGCAGCGCTTCCACGCGCTCCACCGCTTCGGCTTTGTGTTGCTCGCCCATGGGGTGGATTATAGGGTGCTCCCGCCGCAGGTTAGTATGATGGGCACACCGTCATGGAGCCCATCACGCACTTTCTCACCGGCGCCTGCATTGGCCGCGCCGGTCTCAATCGCAAAACCGCCTACGCCACGCTGACCGCCGTGCTCGCCGCCGAGGCTGCGGACATCGATATGCTCTGGGGCTTCGCCGGACCCGTCGAAGAGCTCAAGCACCATCGCGGCATCACCCACACCTTCCTCTTCGCCCCCGTGGTGGCTGCCGCTGCCGTGGGCGTGGTCTGGCTGCTGCATCGCTGGTTCCAGTACCGCCACCGCCGGAAGCTGTCCTCCGCACCGCCCTCTGAGCCCGGCGCGCCCCAGCCACGGCCGCCGCAGCCTGTCCGCTGGGCCTGGGTCTACCTCGCCGCTCTCCTCTCCGCCTTCAGCCACATCCTGCTCGACTGGACCAACAACTACGGCGTCCGCCCCTTCTTCCCCTTCAATCCCCGCTGGTACGCTGGGAGCTTCGTCTTCATCGCGGATCCCGTCCTCTGGGCGCTGCTCGGCTCGGCGCTCCTCTTTCCCTGGCTCTTCGGCCTCACAGACCGCGAAATCGGCGCCCGCCGCCAACCCTTCCGCGGCCAGGGCTGGGCCATCTTTGCCCTCTGCGGCATGGTCTTCTGGTGGGGCCTGCGCTGGACGCAGCATGCCGCCGCCGAAGCCATGCTGCAGGCCAACCCCGTCACCAGCGCGCCCATCCTGCGCATGGCCGCCGAGCCCTATCCCTTCAGCCCCTTTCGCTGGCACGCCATCCTGGAGACGCCCGGCTTCTACCAAACCGCCGAAATCAACACCCGCACCGGCGACATCCTCAGCGACCCCGAAAGCGATGTGCTCTTCAAGCCGCGCGACACGCCCGCCGTCGAGGCCGCCAAGCGCACCTTCCTCGGCCGGGTCTATCTCGACTGGGGCCGCTGGGCCGTCGTCAGCGACGTGGGCCAGGAACCCGTGTCCGGAATCGACCCGCCGCAATTAACCCCCGGCCGCACCTGGACCACCGTTGAATTCACGGATCTGCGCTTCGCCTACTCATTCCGCAGCGGAGCCCGCACTGCCGGCCCGCCGCCTCTCAGCGGCTTTGTCTACATCATCGACGGCCATGAAGAAGCCGGCGAAGCCATGAATGGACGCGAACAAAAGTAAACATCCGCCGCCCAGCGCGGGCCTCCTCGTTCCACCTGGCCAGTCCCGGCTGTGCGGTCCGGTTGCTTGGCATGAAAAGTTTTGTTCACCGGCCCGAGCCTTCTGGTTGACCCGCAGGCGCGCGCCCCTCAGAATGAACACAGCAGTTCCTTTTCCCGAGAACCCGTCCGGAAATTCCACCCCGAGGTGTACATGTTCGCTTATCTCTTGCTGGTTGCCGCCGTGTTCAGCCGCATCATTCCCCATCCTGACTGGCTGAATTTCACCCTCATCGGCGGTGCGCTGCTGTACTTTGGTGCACGGCGCTCGTGGACGGAAATGCTGGCTCCGCTCGCAGCCCTCATCGCCACGGACTACTTCCTCACCGTCTCCGTGTACCACTACAGCTTCCAATGGTCGGCTTACCTCACCACCTGGTCCTGGTATCTGGCAGCCATGGCGCTCGGCTATATCCTGCTCCACTCGCGCACCACCTTTGCCCGCGTGGGCGCAGGCGTGGTTCTGGGGCCCACTTCGTTCTTCGTGGTCTCCAATTACGCGGTCTGGGTCGGCGGCGACATGTACCCGCACACCCTGGGCGGACTCATCGCCTGCTACGCCGCAGCCATCCCCTTCTATCGCAATGATCTGGCTTCCACCGCCGTCGTCGCGGGCTTGGCCTTTGGCCTGCCGGTTCTGCTCCGCCGCTTCCAGGCCGCCCCGGCGCAGGCGGCGCTGGCCGGCAAGTAGATTTCCCCTGGCGGGCCGGTTTTCGCCGGCCCGTCAGGCCTCCAACGACCCGGAGCGCCGCTTCCACCACCACCACAGCCCGAACCCGCTTATCGCCACGCAGCCGGCCACGGCCATCACCGTGATGCCGTGGTGCGCCACCAGGTCCACCGCGCCCGGCCCCAGCCGCAAAACCAGCAGGGACAGCACAATCCAGCGAATGGTCCGGCCCACAAACACCGCCAGCATAAAGGGCGCCACCCGCATCTCAAACACGCCCGCCGCAAATACAAAAATCTTCCACGGCGTCGGCGGCGGCAGCATCGAGGGGATCGCCACTGCCAGCAGCTCCTGCCGCTCAAAGCGGTCCCGCATGCGCTCAAAGCGCTCGCGATTCACCCGCTTGAGCAGAAACAGCTCGCCGCCTGCCCGGCCAATCCCGTATGGAACCAGCCCGCCAATGGCAGAGCCTGCGGCCGCCAGCAGGCAGTAGAGCAGGGCATTCTTCTTGTCATTCCAGATGTAAACCGCCAGAATGGCGTCCATCGGCACCGGAATTGAGCTGGAATCCAGCATGGCCATGGCCGCCACGCCCCAGATGCCCAGCTTGGCCAGCGCCGGCAGCACCACCAGCTTCCACTCCAAAAGCACTTGCGAGAAAAATCGCCTCAAACGGGTCCCTTTCCGCCCTTCAATCCGTCCATTCAGAAAGATTCATTGTACTTTCCTGAGATGACCGGCGCCTGAGTTACCCGCTGTGCCGGAGATAAGAGCGCCGGGGATGAGAGAATAGATAGGAAGGATTTGAATTGGAGTCGGCTGGACGCGGGGCGTCCTTGCCGGGCTCACGCCGGAAGCATGCCCACCCGCGAACCACACATCCCAGGCAACGAGCCCGACGAGCCAACCGGACTGCTGACCGAGAGCGACGGAGCCGAGGCGCAGGACTCCGCGCCCGAAGACCGCGAACCGGACGACCGCGAACCGGCCGAGCCTGTCACCTCCCGTTCGCGCTGGCTGGACTACAACACCCACGAACTCCTGGAGACCATCAGTGAGCTCGAGGACGAGCGCCGCTGGGCCCGCCTGCGGGAAGGCATCTGGATCGCCATCCTCGTCCACTTTCTCCTGCTCTCCGCCTTCACCTGGATTCCGAGATATGTCCTGAAACAGCCCCGGGTCATTGACCCGTTTGATGCCATCAAGCAGCGCAAAGACCTCAACTATCTAGACTTACCGCCTGACGCCCTGCGCAAGCTGCAGCCCAAGGTCTCCATCAAGCCGGTGCCCCAAAAGGTTCCGCAAATCGACCGCAAAACGCTCGAAGAGATGAGCAAGGCCACCACGCCGCCGCCACCCACTGAGCAGCCCAAGCAGCCGGAACTGCAGAATCCCGTCAAGCCCCAGGCTGCGCCGCCCACCTCGCCCAGCCAGACCTCACAGTCCCAGGTTCCGGCCCCCAAGCCGGAGGCTGTTCCCGCGCGGCCCAACTTTGCCATGGGCTCGGCGAACCCCGCCGATCAGCTCCGCGAGGCCATGCGCAGTGCCGCGCGCAACCCCGGCTACGATGCCAACAACCTGCCCTCCGGCGGAGGGATGTCCATGCATCCCGGCGCGGGTACCGGCGGCGTGCAAATCCTGTCCGACACCCAGGGCGTGGACTTCAACTCCTGGCTGCAGCGCTGGTACCGCGAAACTGAGCGCACCTGGGACCCCTTGATTCCCGACGAGGTGAATCCCCCCATTCTCAAGTCCGGCGCCGTCGTCATCCGCTTTAAAGTGCTGCCCAATGGCCGCCTCATGGACGGCAGCATGGTGCTCGAAGGCCGCTCCGGTGACACCGG
>DATKTQ010000079.1:0-3222 GCA_035531055.1 Occallatibacter sp.
CTGCACGCCAAGCGTGTGCAGAAAGGGAAAGACGTTGGTGTACTCGGCGCCGTTGCCGATGGCGAGGCGCTTGTCCTCGAGAATGGCGTCCCCCATGTGCGGCCAGTATTCTTCCGGCTCGGCGCTGTCCAGCCAGAAAGCATCCCAACCCTGCGCCAACAGCGGGCCAACCAGGTTGTTCCAGTAGAAGTCGCGAGCCGCGGGATTGGTGGCGTCGTAGACATGCGTGCCCGGAATGTCCCAGTGATGTTCCGTCATGATCTTGTAGTTTTCTGAGGCGGGGTCCATCAGGCCCCAAACGGAGATCATGGCATGCACGTGCTGCTGATGGAGCTTTGCCAGGTCGCCGGGAACGTCATGGTAGTTGGCATTGAACACAGGATCGCCTTCGTGCTTCCACCAGAACCAGTCCTGCACCATGGTGTCCAGTGGGATATGCCCTGCGCGGTACCGGTCGGCGATGCCGCGGATCTGGTCGAGCGACGTGTAGCGATCCTTGGACTGGAAGTAGCCGTAGGCCCATTTCGGCAGCATCGGTGAGTGGCCCGTCATGGCGCGGTATTGGTGGAGGACGGTGTCGAATTCCGGGCCATAGAGAAAGTAGTAATCGATGGAGCGCCCAGCGAGGGAGCGAAAGGCAAGCGATGAGGGAAACCGGTTGTCCACGTAGGTCAGGGAGGCGGTGTTCCAGAGGATGCCGTAGCCTTTGGTGGATAGCAGCAGCGGGATGGCGACATCGGTGTTGTTCTGGCCCAGTTCCACCGTGGCGCCGCGGTAGTTGAACAGGCCGCTCTGGTGCTGGCCGAGCCCGTAGAACGCTTCCGTAGCGTCCGGCGAAAAGCGGTCCGTCACGCCGTAAAGGCTGTCCCCGTTGATCTGCTCCGGCTTGTAGGTGCGCGGAACCGCATCCCCTTCGCGAAGCAGTGAACTGCCATTCGCCTGCTCAAAGACAAGATTCCCGCGCGTCAGAGAAAACTGAACGCGGACTCCGTCGGTGGTCAGCGTGGCATTCTTCCCGTCATTCGCAAACTGAAAATCCGCGCCGGGGCAGGATTCCGGCGAGGCGAGCATCCAGGGCTTCGGCGAAGTGTCAGGAACGCCATCCGGAGTTGCTATGACGTGGATTACAGTGTCGCTGCAGACAGTCACGTCCACGGTCTCACGGCCGACGACAGCGCGCAGGCCGCTCTTTGTCTGGGCGGCAATGATCGGCGGCTGCCCCGGGACAGATTGGCCAGGCATCTGGGAGTGGCTCATCTGCGGCAGAAATGCGGCGGCGATGGTCAGGACGCAAAGCGTTCGCCGCAGAGTGCAAGAAACTCGTTTCATTTCGTTCATTTCCAGGTGGGCTCCATATTGCATGCAACAAGACGCAGCCAGAATACGCTAAAACTGCAAGCCGGCAAACGCCGGCCCTTCCTGCTTGAGTCTGCTAGATTTCATCTCGAGGTCAACATGCGCAAACTCCTGGCCCTTTTCGTTCGCACGGTTCTCGCTCTGGTGGTTCCTGCAGCCGTCGCCGCAGCTCCAATCGACGTTCCGCAACCGCCGGCCGAACCCATTCAAATCCAGGTCGACTTGAGCACCCGCACCGGGCCGTTCCCGCCCATGTATGCGTGGTTCGGCTACGACGAAGCAAACTATACGACGATGCCGCACGGGCGCGAGCTGTTGCGCGAGCTTCACGATCTCAGCCCTGTTCCGGTGTACATTCGCGCCCATAACCTGCTCACCTCCGGCACTGGTAAGCCCGAATTGAAAGTCAGCTCGACCAATATTTATACCGAGGACTCCAGCGGTCATCCCCATTACAACTTCACCATCATCGACAACATCTTCGATGCCTGGCGTGCCGCAGGTGTTCGTCCCATGGTCGAGCTCGGCTTTATGCCTCGCGACCTGGCCGCGACTCTGCCCAATCGCCATCAGCCTTACCAGGTCCACTTTCCCGGCTCCACCATCTCCGGAGCCTCCAACAACCCGCCCAAAGATTACGCGCGCTGGGAGGGTCTGGTGCGCGTCCTCACTGCCCATCTGGTCCAGCGCTACGGACGCGACGAGGTGCTCCGCTGGTACTTCGAGGTCTGGAACGAACCGGACATTGATTATTGGCACTCCACGCCGCAGGACTACTTCAAGCTGTATGACTACGCGGTCGCTGGCGTCCGCGCGGCGCTGCCCGGCGCGCGCGTGGGAGGCCCGGCCACAACCGGCCCCGGCGGCAAAAAGGCTTATCAGTTCCTGCGCGATTTCCTCGAGCACGTGCAATCCGGGCACAGTGCGGCGACAGGCGGTCAGGTCCCGCTCGATTTCATCTCCTTCCACGCCAAGGGCTCACCCACCTTTCGCAACGGCAGCGTCACCATGGGGATCAGCCATGAGCTCACGGACGTGGACCGCGGATTCTCGCTCGTCGATTCGTTCCCGCGGTTTCGGCATCTGCCCATCATCCTCAGCGAGGCTGACCCCGAGGGCTGCGCCGCCTGCTCGTCACGGATAAACCCCGCCAACCGCTACCGCAATGGCACTCTCTATCCGGCGTACACGGCAACTGCCTTCAAGGCGCTGCTCGATCTCCAAGACCGGCACGGGGTCGATCTCATCTCCATGCTGAGCTGGTCGTTTGAGTTTGAGAACAGGGACTACTTCGAGGGCTTCCGGTCCCTGGCGACAAACGGCATCGACAAACCCATCCTCAATCTCTTTCGCATGCTCGGCATGATGTCGGGCGATCGAGTGAGCACGAAGAGCAGAGGCGCCGTGCCGCTGGACACGCTGGTCGGCACGGGCGTTCGCCACACACCCGACGTGGACGCGCTCGCAACTCGCGATCACCATTCGGCAGCCATCCTCGTGTGGAACTACCACGACGTGAACCAGCCGGGGCCGTCCGTTCCGACCAAAATACTCGTCAAGGGAATTCCCATCGCGGTCCATCGCGTGCTGCTCCAGGACTTTCGCATCGACGGTCAGCATAGTAACGCCTACGCAGCATGGCTGGCGATGGGATCGCCCCCGCATCCGAGTCCCCAACAGTACACGCGGCTGCGCGAGGATGGACAGCTCGAGCTGCTCACCTCGCCTCAGTGGCTCGAGGTGCGGGACGGCGCGGTTGAAATTCCCATCAGTCTGCCGCGCGAGTCGGTGTCTCTGCTCTGCCTTCGATGGGAGTCCAGCACGCCGACAAACCGGATCACTCATTGAATAGACCTCCACGACCGG
>DATKTQ010000080.1:0-12391 GCA_035531055.1 Occallatibacter sp.
GTCCATGTCGATGCGGTGGTCCAGATGCGCTTCCTGCAGCATTTCGCCCAGCTCGCCGGAGCGGATCTGCGCCTGCAGCGTCTCTTCTTCGTACTCTTCGAGGTCGTGCTCGTCGCCCCGGTGGTGCGGGTGGCCGCTCAGCTCGTATTCCTCGCCTTCGATCACCTCTTCTTCCACCAGGCCGCTGCCCGGTGCAAAGGCGGAAACGGACGAGACGGAAGACGGGGCGCCGCTCTTCGCGGGTTCTTCGCCCTCACCGTCCTTGTGCTTCTTTCCGCCCAGTCCGAACAGCCGGAAACCCGTGGGCGGATTCGGATCCACGCGGTGCGAGGCCTCGGAGTTCCGCTCCTCCTCGCCTTCCACCGCTTCCGCCTCGGCAGATTCCACAGCTTCGGCCGGCGCTTCGGAGGTTTTCTCAGTGGTCTCCTCGAAGGTCTCCTCTTCTTCAATCTCCAGGCCGCCGGCATGCACAGTTGCGGCCTTCGCTTCGGCAAACTCTTCTGCCGGGGCCGTTTCCGCAGCCTCTTCCGCCTCGGGCGCGCGATTGCGATGGCGAGTAAGCGACTCGCCGGGCAGCATCCCGCTGCCGTCCCAGGAGAGAGGCGCTTCCACCAGCGTGGAGGGCCGCGAAGTCAGCGCAGAGCGCGTGGGCGCTGCCTGCTGCGCAGGGGTTGTCGCCGCCTGTTCGGCCGGGGCGCCGCCGTACTTCGAGAGCGCTTCGCCGGGCAGCACAAAAGCCGGGGCCGTGCGTTCCTGGCGCGAATGGGGGGCCGCTCCGGCATGAATTTGATGGGTGCGTTCCGGCTCGGCTTCCCCGACCTCCTCCACAAAGGAGGTCTGCTCCGTGCGCGGCTGGGTGGTCTCCGGCTCCGCTTGGCCCCGGCCGCCACGCCGCCGGCGCCGTCCGCGCCAACGCTTCGCACCGGGCTCGTCTGAGCCTTCCTGCGAGTCATCCTGCTCGAACTCGGCGGTCAAGGGCTGAACCTGCATGGGCCTGGCTTCGACGGGCTTGGCTTCGATGGGCATGGCTTCGCCCGATTCCGGTGCGGCTTCCGCTGCCGGCCGCCGCTCACGGCCGCCGCGCTCCTGCCGAGTTCCGCGCTGTCCGCCGCGGTCGCCCCCCTGGCGCACCACTTCGCGGGGAGGCTGGCTGCCGCCGCTCACCGCGGCCTTTTCCAGCTCGTCGGACTCTTCCGGGTCTTCCAACTCCAGAAAGTCTGTGACATACAAAAAGGCGTCCCGCTCCAGTCCTATGTCGACAAATGCCGACTGCATACCGGGCAGCACGCGCGTGACCCGGCCGTTGTAAATGGACCCGGCCAGGGTGTACTCGTTTTCGCGTTCGTAGTAGATTTCCGCGAGCTGGTCGTCTTCCAGAATCGCGAGCCGCGTCTCATGCGGCGTTGAAGAGATGCAAATTTCCTTTGCCATCGTACCTTTCCGCCCGGCCAACTGCGTGATCCGGGGCCTGCGGCAAGGGGGATGGGTACGATGCGGGGCAGAAAGGGGCGAGGATGTGCAAAAGGGAAGACCTGCGAGTCGCTGGAATGCCGAACGTGCTGCGGTGGCCGCCCCCGCCAGGGGGAGCCGCGCTGCGGACAAACGGCCGTCGAACGAGCTGCTTGTAAAGTTGATCCCTATGCAGAGAGTCTGTGGCCGTCCATGCCGGAAGCTCCGGCGGGGCCGTTGCCCCGATGGCGATTGCACGGGCAAACCGCGCGGTGCAGGCAGAGCGTTTCCGCCCCGGCTCCTTCGCGCCTTCCGTGCAACTGGTACGCCGCCAACGGGCTTCCCGTCTCTGCGTGCTCATGAACCCAATCCTGCCGGGCATCAGGACCAATCGCGCCCTGACCGGCGTAAATATCTCAAAAATCGTACCTTGCGTTCAGAATCACCTTCTGGTCCGCAAGAAGGGAACTTGTTTACTTTGGCGCCCCATTCTTCCGGGCAGAGACGCCTAGTTTACAAACCGGCGCATGCGCACATTCATCGCGATACCCAGCGCCAGGAAGGTAAACAACACCGAAGATCCTCCGTAACTCATTAACGGTAAAGGGATTCCGGTGACGGGCATAAACCCTATGACCATGCCCACGTTGACCGCAATCTGGAAGGTCAACACAGCCACGATCCCCATGATAATCAGGGATCCGGACAAGTCTCCGGCCGTTTGAGCGTTTTGAATCAAACGCATCAATATGGAGAAGTATAGCAGCAGCACGAAGATCGCGCCCACAAACCCGTGCTCCTCGCTGAAGGCGGCAAAAATAAAATCCGCATGGGGAATGGGCAGAAAGTCGCCCTGCGTCTGCGTGCCCTTTTCAGCGCCCTTGCCCCAGATGCCGCCCGAGCCCACCGCGATGAGCGACTGGCGAATCTGGTAGCCGGTGCCGCGGGGGTCATTGTCCGGGTTCATAAAGCTGGTGAGCCGCGCCTTCTGGTACGGCTTCAGCACCTTGCCGCTGGTCCACACGCCGGCAATCAGCACCACCCCCGCCGTCATCAAAATCAGCGACTGGCGCAGGTTGATGCCGCCCAGAAACAGCCCGGCAACCAGGATCGGCGTGTAAGTGAGGGCCGTGCCCAGGTCGGGCTGCTTGTAGACCAGGACCATGGGAAGGCCGACGAGGAGAAAGGCCTTGAAAATGTCGCGCCAGGTGAGGCTGCGCCCGCCCAGGTTGGCAAAGTAGCGGGCCACGACGACGATGAGCACCACCTTCACCCACTCCGAAGGCTGGAAAAGGATGGGCCCCAGCTTGATCCAGCGTCGCGCGCCCAGCGCCTTGTGCCCGATGCCCGGCACCATTACGGCCGCCAGTGCCACCAGGCACAGCCCGTAAGCCCAGGGAGCCCAGTCCAGCAGCCGGTGATAGTCAATGCGCGCAAACACGAACATCGCCACCAGCCCGCCCATAATCCAGAGCATCTGCTTGGTGTGGAAGCCCGTGTAGCGGGTGTGCATCGTGGCGGAGTAGATCTCCAGCACGGAGATGACGCACACCACCAGAACCATGCCCAGCAGCATCCAGTCAAAGTCGCGAAAGCTGAGGAAGCGGCGTACCTGGCTCATGGCCTCTTCCAGGGCAGCTCAGGCAGCAGCGTGCCCAGTTGCTCGGCGGCGGACAGCGGCCGTGGCGGTTTGGCAGCGTCCAGGCGTGGGGATTGCGGCCGCTGCGCAGGCCGGGCGGGATTCGGCATCCTTCCCGCAGCCGGTGGGGCAAGTGGGTTCCGGGGCGAGGCCTGCGGATAGACAAAGAAGTGACCCGCCTGCAGGTGCGCGGAAACCTCGCGGCCGTGGCGGCCTCTGGGCTCTGGTATGGACCAAACGGCGCCCACCTCCACCGTGGCCGCGGCCTTGGCCGGGGGCAGGTTGTGCGCCAGCCGGCGCTGCTTGTCCACGTACGCGGCCACCACGCGCGAGGCGATGCGCGCCGGGTAGTAGCTGAACTCGCCGTTCTGCCAGAGGACGGCGATGACGAGGTGGGGATTGCGGCGCGGGGTGACGCCGACGAACCACGCATTGGGATAGGTGGCGCGGCCGCCGTTGGTGTGGCTTAGGGCCTCGTGGCTCATGACCTGCGCGGTGCCGGTTTTGCCGGCGAAGTCGATGCCGTTGAGATGAGCCGACCCGGCTGTGTGGAAGGGGCCCGGCTGAGTCACCTGGGCCATGCCGTCGGTGATGGTGATCCAGTTCTGCGGGTCAATGGGGACGTAGGCGTCGCCGGAGCCGGGATAATTTTCCTTGAGCGAATGGCGGAAGTAGGCGGGCAGCTGATCCGGGAAGACCACGTGCGGGCGGACCATGTGGCCGTCAGAGGCGATGCCGCCGATGTAACGCGCGAGCTGGATGGGCGTGGCCTCGATGGCTCCCTGGCCAATGCCCACGGAGATCGTTTCGCCGGCGTACCACTTGCGGTGATAGTAGCGCATGACCCAGTCGGACGAGGGCATCAGCCCCGGCTGCTCGCCCGGAAGGTCAATGCCCGTCCTCTGGCCAAAGCCGAACTCCTTGGCGTATTTCGCAATCCGGTCAATGCCCAGCTTGTCGGCGAGCGTGTAATAGAACGTGTCGCAGGAGTCGGGAATGGCGTTGTGGATGTCCACCTCGCCGTGCCTGGCGTCGCAGTGGTAGTAGTGGCCGTAAAAGCTGGCTCCGCCATTGCAGTAGACATGCAGGTTCTGCGCAATGCCCTCCTGCAGCCCGGCCACGGACATGAGGATTTTGAACGTGGAGCCGGGTGCCAACTGCGCCTGGATGACCTTGTTCATCAGCGGATGGTCGGGATCGGTGATCAGCTGGTTCCAGTCGGTGCGGCCAATTCGCACGGCAAACTTGTTGGGGTCAAAGCTGGGCCGGGACACCAGGGCCAGAATTTCGCCGTTGCGCGGGTCCATGGCGACAAGCGCGCCCTTGCGGTCGCCCATGGCCAGCTCCGCCGCGCGTTGCAGGTCGTTGTCGATGGTCAGCCGCAGGTCCTTGCCGGGAATGGCGTGCTGGGTGCCGAGGATGCCTACTTCGCGCCCGCGGCTGTCCACGATCATGTCGTGCGAGCCGTCCTGTCCGCGCAGCAGCGCGTCGTAGGACTCTTCCACGCCGGCCTTGCCCACCACATCGCCGGGCTCGTAGGCCGCGTAGCGCGGGTCGTTCAGCATCTCCTCGCTCACCTCGCCCACGTAGCCGATGAGTTGCGCGGCAAAGCCGTTGGCTGGGTAGAGCCGGCGCTCTTCGTCAATCGTTTCCAGCTCCGGCAGCTCGTTGCGGTGCGCGGCAATAAAGGCCTGCTCGTCCGGCGAGATGTCCTGCTTGATGGGGATGGGCCGGTAGCCGGGCGCCAGCCGATAATGGCGCAGCGTGGCGCGTAACTGGTCCAGGTCCAGGTGCAGCCCTTCTGCAATCAGCGGCAGGTCGGCGTTCAGGTTGCTTGCCTGCTCCCGCAGCAGAAAGCAGGAAACGGAAGGATAGTTGTCCACGATGAGACGGTTTTCGCGGTCAAACAACTTGCCGCGCCCGGCCAGGATGGGCACCTTGCGGATGCGGTTCTGCTCGGCCAGCACCCGGAAGTTGTTCGCTCCCAGCACCTGCAGCCGCCACAGCCCCGCGCCCAGCGCCAGCATCATGAGCAAAATGCTGTATTGCACCGCGGCCAGCTTTATGCCGGAGAGCTTTTCGCCCCGTGTGAATTTGTCGAGAGCCATCTGCCTACGCTTTTAGAATACAGCTTTGTCAATGCGTGAGCGCGCCGCCGCAAGGCGCGTCAATCGCGAATCTGGAAGCGGTCCAGCAGCGGGAACGCCACCGCTGCAATCACGGAGTTTCCCACCGCCTTGTACAGTTCCGCCAGCCAGTTCGTGTCCAGGTTCAAGCCCAGCAACACGCGGTACACAAACAGGTACAGCCCGCTGGAGACCAGCGAGAGCAGAAAGATGAGCACCACGCGGAGGGGCCGATTCTCCACGTCAACCCACACACCCATGGAGGCGGCCAGGAATCCCACCACGGTTTTGGCAATGCCGTTGATGCCGATGGCATGGTGGGTGAGCGCGTCCTCAAAGATGCCCAGCGCGCCGCCCATCAGAGTGCCCTGGATGGGGCTGCGCCGGCCCAGCGCAAAGTAGACCGTCACAACCAGCGGAAGGTCGAACCAGGCAAAGCGCCCGAGTACGCGCGGCAGCCATGCCTGCAGCACCAGCGAAATCAGCGGTACCAGCGCGTACATCAGAATCGGGAAACGGTGAATCTCCAGGCTATGGCGGGAGTTGGCCGATAAAACGGACATGGCTAGGGCTTCCTCCGCGGCGGAGTGGCGGGGTGGGGCTTCGGGGTCTTTGCCCCAGCCTTGGCCTGGCCGGGCGGCGCTGCCTGCTGCGTGCCTTGCTGCGCGGGCGCGGCAGTGTCGCTGCCGGCCTCTGCGGCGGGAGAAAACGCGTCCGGGTGCAGGGGCGCCGGCGGCTGCGCGGGAATCGGATTCGGCGGCGTGCTGTCGTGCAGCGGTTGCTGCTCGGGCGGCAGATTTGGCTCCACCAGCCCCGGCAACCGCTCCTCGCGCACCTCGGAGGCCTTTTTCTGCGCTGCATCGGCAGCCACCTGGGCGCCGTCCAGTGTCTGGCTGGTGGCCATGTCCTTCTGCTGCTCCGCAGAGAAGTGCGGCTGAGTGGAGGTAACCACCAGCACCTCGTCCAGCCGGTCCAGTTGTGCCGCGGGCTTCAGAATCACGTCAATGAACGAGTCGCGGTCCGGGTCCGGTACGACCTTCTGCACCTGGCCCACCGGCAGCCCGCGCGGAAACACCAGGTCACCGCCCGCTGTCATCACTTGTTCGCCCGGCTGGATGCGGTTGTCGGAGAGGATGCCTACAATCTCCAGCCGGCCTGCCGCGTTGCCGCGCAGGATGCCGCGAATCCGCGTCGTCTCCAGAATTACGCCCGCGCCGCTGGTCTGGTCGTTGATCATCAGCACCTGCGC
This sequence comes from Occallatibacter sp., assembly GCA_035531055.1. Classification (GTDB taxonomy): domain Bacteria; phylum Acidobacteriota; class Terriglobia; order Terriglobales; family Acidobacteriaceae; genus Telmatobacter. The sequence goes on from DATKTQ010000080.1 coordinate 6,464, forward strand.
GGAGTGCGGATACACCTCGCGCACCTTGCCCACAATGCCGTCCGGCGTAATCACGGCCATGTCGCGCTTGAGGCCATCGTCCTCGCCCTTGCCGATGTAAAACACCTGCGACTGCTGGCTGCCACTGGAGCCGATGACCTGTGCCGCTACGGTTTTGTAAATGTATTTTTCCTGGAAGTGCAGCAGCCCCTGCAGCCGCTCGCCCTGGCGCGCGTCTTCCAGCAGCGCGGCCTGCTCCAGCCGCAACCGGTCAATGGTCTTTTGCAGGTCCTGGTTTTGCTGGCGCACATGGCGCAGATCCACGTAGTTCTGCCACAGGTTCACTGTGCCGTCGCGCGTGCTGTGGATGAGCCGCTCCGGCGGCGAAACCAGCGCGTTGGCCCACAGCCGGATCAGTCGCACGCCGCTGCTGTCGCGCGGGTCCAGGCTCATGCGACCGCTGTTGGAGCGGTGCACTTGCACGGCCAGCCCGACAATCTGGACCGCCAGCAGCGCCAGCAGCACCAGCAAGTTCCGATAGCGGACGAAGAACGATTCCATGGCTCAATACCGGGGCAGAGAACGCGGGGCGATAATCCGGGTCTGTGATTCGGGCCTGTGCTTTGCGCCGCTCTGTGTGCGCCCGCAGGCCGGTTCCCACGGGCCTCAGTCGATCTTGATTTTGCGCAGCAGGCGGAAGTCAGAGAGCATTTTTCCGGTGCCCAGAACCACGGACGCCAGCGGATCGTCGGCCACTGAGACCGGCAGCCCGGTCTCCTCGCGGATGCGCTTGTCCAGGTTCTTGATGAGCGCTCCGCCGCCGGTGAGAACAATGCCGCGGTCACTGATGTCTGCGGAAAGCTCGGGCGGTGTCCGCTCCAGAGCCACGCGGATGGCGTTCATGATGACCGCAATGCACTCGCCCAGTGCCTCGCGAATTTCGCTGTCTTCAATGGTGATGGTCTTCGGCACGCCCTCAATCAGATTGCGCCCCTTGATCTCAATGGTCAGAGGTTTGTCCAGAGGGTAGGCGGAACCGATTTCAATCTTGATCTGCTCGGCTGTCCGCTCGCCGATCAGCAGGTTGTACTTGCGCTTCAGATAGTTGGTAATGGCCTCGTCCATCTGGTTGCCGGCCATGCGCACACTGCGCGCGTACACAATGCCGGACAGCGAAATCACCGCGATGTCCGTGGTGCCGCCGCCGATGTCCACAACCATGTTGCCGCCGGGCTCGGTAATCGGAAGGCCCGCGCCGATGGCAGCCACCATGGCCTGCTCCACCAGGTACACTTCGCTGGCCTTGGCGCGATACGCCGAGTCCTCCACCGCGCGCTTTTCCACCTGCGTAATCTCAGAGGGCACGCCGATCACGATCCGCGGATGCACCAGCATTTTGCGGTTGTGCGCCTTCTGGATGAAGTAGTTCAGCATCTTCTCGGTAACCTTGAAGTCGGCAATCACGCCATCCTTCATGGGCTTGATGGCCACGATGTTGCCGGGCGTGCGGCCAAGCATCTCCTTGGCCTCTTTGCCCACGGCCTCCACCTCGCCGGTGTTTTTGTTGATGGCCACAATGGAGGGCTCGTTGACAACAATGCCCTTGCCGGCCGCGAAGACCAGGGTGTTGGCGGTGCCGAGATCAATGGCCAGGTCGCTGGAGAACATGCTGAAGAGCGAACGCAGGCCGTGCGATCGCGAAGTGCGCGAAGGATAACCGTCAGATGACATGGAAAACTGAATCTACCTCACGTTGTATTGTAAGGCCAGCGGGCCCGGCCCGCGCACAATGTCCAGCGAATGGTAACCCATGGGTCTTGCCCTGAGTCCGACCCTGGCCCAGTGCGGTACACTCAAGTGTTTGCGGGCCCAATCTCCGGCCTTCCCGGGATGCCCGGCAGCCTGAGGGCCAGACGGACCGGCAGTTTCTGCCGTCCGCGATTTTGGCCCCCCTATACCCAAGTATCTTCGAGGAAATCATGTCTTATCCCACCTATCAAAACCTCATTGGCGGCGCATGGATGCCGGCCAAAAGCGGCAAGACCAGCCTCAACCTGAACCCGGCAGACCACACCGACGTGGTCGGCGCCTTTCCCTCCTCCCAAGCCGAGGACGTGGATCTGGCCGTGGCCGCGGCCAAAAAGGCCTATGAAAGCTGGCGCCTGGTTCCCGCGCCCAAACGGGCAGAGATCCTGATGCACGCCGGCCTGCTGCTGCGCGAGCGCAAAGAGCAGTATGCACGCGACATGACCCGCGAAATGGGCAAGGTGCTGGCGGAAACCCGCGGCGACGTGCAGGAGGCCATCGACGAGGCCTTTTACGTGGCCGGCGAAGGTCGCCGCCTCTTCGGCGTCACCACCCCAAGCGAGCTCAAGAACAAGTTCGCCATGAGCGTCCGCATGCCGGTGGGTGTGGTGGGCCTCATCACGCCGTGGAACTTCCCCATGGCCATCCCCAGCTGGAAGCTCTTTCCCGCGCTGGTCTCAGGCAACACCTGCGTCATCAAGCCTGCTTCGGATACTCCGCTTTCGGTCTACAACCTGGTGCAGACGCTGGTGGATGCCGGCCTGCCTGCGGGCGTGGTGAACCTTGTGTGCGGCAGCGGCTCGGCCACGGGCATGGCCCTGCTGGAGCACAAAGACGTGCGCGCCATCAGCTTTACCGGCTCCAGCCAGGTGGGCTCGCTGGTGGGCCAGCGCGCCTCCGCCACCTTCAAGCCGGTCTCGCTGGAGATGGGCGGCAAAAACGCGCAGATTGTGCTGGACGACGCCAACCTGGAGCTGGCGCTGGAAGGCGCGCTCTGGGGCGCCTTTGGCACCACCGGCCAGCGCTGCACCGCCACCAGCCGCATCCTGCTGCAGAAGGGCATCGCGGCCAAGTTCACCGCGGAGTTTGTGGCCCGGGCGAAGAAGCTAAAGATCGGCAATGGCCTGGACGAGTCCGTGGAAGTGGGCCCGCAGGTGAACCCCGGCCAGATTGAGACCTCCAAACAATACGTGGAGATCGCGCTGGGCGAAGGCGCCAAGTTGCTGGCGGGCGGCCATCCGCTCACCGCAGGCGATTACGCGAAGGGCACCTTCTTTGAGCCCACCGTGCTGGGCGGCGTCACGCCGCAGATGCGCATCGCCCGCGAAGAGGTCTTCGGCCCCCTCGTCTCGCTGATTGAGTTCGACACCTTCGAGGAGGCGGTCAGCATCGCCAACTCCATCGATTACGGCTTGTCCACGGCGCTTTACACCAAGGACGTGAACCGCGCCTTCACCGCCATGCGCGACCTGGAGGCGGGCATTACGTACATCAACGCGCCCACCATTGGCGCGGAGGTGCATCTGCCCTTTGGCGGAGTGAAGCAGACCGGCAACGGGCATCGCGAAGGCCTCGGCGCCATCGACTTCTTCACTACGTGGAAGGCCGTTTACGTCGACTACTCAGACACGCTGCAGCGCGCGCAGATTGACAACGCGGAGTAGTGCTCCCAGGCGCTGCCTGTCCGGAAGGCCTGAACAGGCGGCGCTACTGGTTGAGCATGCCGATGAGGACTTGTCCTTTGCCTGCCTTCTGCAGTACGCACATTCCATGCTGGTCACACTTGTAATGGATCAGCATGGCGTTCGCCGCCCAGGCTTCCGCCGTGGCCCGCGAGCCGCGGTTCCCGATGTAGAAGCTCCGCCCCGGGCCGGTACCCAGCAGGTCTGCCACCGGATCCCATGCGCTAACCCGCACGTCGCCCTCCACGTAAAAGGCCGACTGCATTCGCGGCGCATCCTTGTGCCGCGCGGCCGCACGCGCTTCTTCCGCGCGCCTGGCAGCCTTCTCGGCCTTGTGCGTCATCAGGTCGCTCTGCTCTTCCATCGTGGGGAAATTGGTGGAGAAATCCCAGTAGTCAAAGCGCTTGAACTGGTCCGAAGAGCAGGGAAGCACGCCCTGCGTGTTCAAGGCCACCACCTTGCCGTCTTCAGAGAGCTGGTACTGCAGCATGTCATGCCCGCGCTGCCGTTGCGCCTCCGCGGCCTGACGGCTCTGCAGGTTCGCCTGCATTGCCTCTGCCCGCTCCTCTTCCGCCCTTTGCCCGCGGCCCCGGGGCAGATTCTGCACCGGCACCGGCGCGGTGGCAGGGTTGAATGGCAGGAGCACCTGCGTGCCGCACAAGGCAAAGCCTGAGCGGTCCAGAATCCGCAGGTTGAAAAAGACTGGCACGGGCGGCCTGGCCGCAACATAGGAAAACCCCGGCAGGCCCAGGTGGTCCACCGGCTCAATCTCCAGCTTGTACACCACCTTGACGCCCTGCAAGCGCGTCACCATGTGGGCGCGCAATCCCCCTGCGTTGAAGATCGCCTGGCCCAGATCATTGGAGTCCGAAGCGGACTGCGGCCGCATGTAAGCCCACACGGCCAGCCCCAGGAGCAGGAGGACCACCACGCCGACCAGCAGCACAAAGCTCTCTGACTTCTTGCCTCTCTGCCTGATCAGGGGAGACACGCTCTGCGATTGCGATTCTTCCGCGTCCAGTGGGTTGGCGATAAACCGGTCTGGCCGCGGGTCGCTGGATGGGCCGTAGATCTCGTCGTCTTTGTCCGCCATCTGGAAAAACCTCTCACAGTTCGGCGCTGGAGCGGCGCGCGGGGGAATGAATCCGCGGAAAGTTCGGACGACTTCCGCGCCTTCCTTACTCTATCTCCGATGCAAACGTATATGACCTTCGCCCTCTTGACTAGATAGATTCGTGAAGCGCAGCCGGTTTCGCGGTTACTGCGGTGATGGGCCATCCTTTTCGGCGGTGGCCTTGGCCTCGGTATCGGCGGTTGCAGCCTTTGCCGGCGGGGGAACCTTCACCTCCGGCAAAGGCGGATGCGCAAACACATACAGCTCGTTGAAAAGGTACCTGTAAGTGGCATGCGACTGCCCGCGGAACTGGGGCCGGTATCCGTACAGCACAATGCGCCCCTTGCCATACTCCAACTCCACCGCCGCGGCCTTGCCCTCAATTGCCTTGGGATGCAGCAGCAGCCCGCTCTCCAGCGGATTGGTCTGCAGCGGATAGCGGGCCAGCACCGCGCCGTGAAGGCCTGCCATCGGTTCAAACGCCGGACCGCTCTGGAACACCACCACCGGCGAGTCCGGCCCGCCGTAGTTCACCGGCAGCTCCGGGTGCTCCATGTTCACGCGCAGCAGCGCGCCGGAGCAGAAGAACTTGTCGCTCTTGACGCCCTCCAGCACGTTCTTCACCGGCAGGGAGAGTAGCGGAATCAGCGCCTCCGCGGACCGGTTGAGCGCCAGCAGCGTGCCGCCCTCGCGTGCAAACTGGCGCAGGTTGTCCAGGCCCTCGCGGCCAATGCCGCCCGCGTACTCGCCCGGCACCACGCCGGGGCCAAAGCCCTCCATCATCTGCTTGGAACTGATGTCCGGCATCACAATCACGTCAAACCGGCTGCGCAGCCCGGCCGCACGCACATCCGCGTTGTACAGGCTGGTGGGCTCGTAGCCATAGGTCCGCAGAATCCAGCGCGTCCAGCCTTCGTCAATCGAGGGTTCCCACGGCCGGTAAAGGCCTACACGCGCTTTCTTGAGCGGCAGCGTGTGCGCCGGCGCGCTCACCGCCACGGCATTCACGCCGAACTGCTTCACCAGTCCGTCCAGAGACGCGCGGCTGATCCCGCTCAGCAGAAACGCGCCCGTCTCCGAGCCCTCGGCGGTCTTCACCGGATCCTCGGCCAACTCCACCTTCGCGCCCGCCTTCAGCGCCGCGTTCACTAGCTCAAACGAAGCATTCGCCCTGTGCGTCAAGGCAAAAACAGTTCCTGCGCCTTCCACGCTGGTGGCCGGCAGCTCCACTTTGTCCAGTTTGGTCAGCGCGGCGCGCTGTGCCGCGGTCAGCGGATCGGTTACCGCATCCACGTGCACGCCCATCTGCAGGGGCAGCGTCCAGCCGGTCACGTCGTAGGGCAGGTC
>DATKTQ010000081.1:0-14870 GCA_035531055.1 Occallatibacter sp.
CGCGGTCTCTTCGGCATCTCCATCAACGCCCAAACCAAAACCATCACAGTCAACCCGCATTTACCGGCCAGCTGGAACAGCGCATCACTCAAGCACATCGCCGTCGGAAGCAACATCGTAGATCTATTGGTCGAACAGACATCAAGCTCTGTCACCGTCAGGATTCAAGGGCAGAATCCGGGGCGGATCCGGCTTGCATCCTCCTTGCCTGGCGCAAGACAACTCGCAATCGGGGGCATTGAAATTCCAAGAGCCCCAGTCGAGATTGAACCGGAGATCTCTGCGCCGCTTCCTGGAGCACGCACCGAATCCGCGCGCGTGCTCAGCCAAACTCGCTCAGATCGCACTCTGACATTCACGCTGGAAGGACTCGCGGGGAGCGAGTTCCGCATTCCACTCTTCGAGAATGCTCACCTGCAAAAGTTGGTCGTAACCGGGGCTAAGCTTCAGTCGCCCACAGGGCAGCAGAAGCACCTCGCAGACGTTCCGCCAACGGTCCTCACCGGCCACTTTCCCCCCGGCACCGGCTGGCAGACCGTCACTGTCACCCTCACCTGGTGATCCGCACTTCGCCCCGCGCAATCTCGCCCGCAAACACCACGGCCCGGCATCTTCGCCGGGCCAAGCCACAATGGCAACCTGTAACTCCTATTTGCGAGCCACCTTCTTGGCTTGCTTTTCCTTGTACATCAACTGATCGGCACGGGCGACGAGCTCTTTCAAGGTCTCCGTCGAGTGATATTCGACCGTTACGTAGCCAACGCTAAACCGGAGCGGGAACAGTCCGGTTGACTTCGCATTGCGCTCGTCTGCGGCCGCCCGCAGCCGCTGGGCCGCCACTTCAATGCCCACCATGCTGAACTGGCCGGCAATTACAAACTCGTCGCCGCCGAACCGTCCCTTCACATCCCCGTCTCGAAAGCTGCCGCGTACAATCTGGCCGGTCTCTGCAAGGTACGACGAGCCTGCGTTGTGTCCCAGTCGGTCATTGATTGCCTTCAACCCATCCATATCGAGAAACAGGACGGAGAAGGGAAGACCCGCCCGTTTTGCCAGGCGAAAAGTCTGCTCGGCCAGCAGGTAGAAGCCGCGCATGTTGTACAGTCCCGTCAATTCGTCGCGCAAAGTCAGGTCATGGATTTCTTTCTCCATTTCGGTAATGCGCCACGCCAGAAACAGCAGTAGGGCAACGGACAGCACAATTTCCAGCGAGGTAAGTGCAGAGGCCATCAGGTGCGCCGGAACCAATTGGAGGTCTCTTACCTGGAATTCGACAATCCTCCGCAGGAAGGGCCAGAGGAACAAAATCACAGCGAATGTGCGCGCAATTCTGCTGCCGATTCCGCGACCGAGAAAAATCGACAGGACGCCGCACTCCGTCTGGCGCAGCACCACGACCGCCGTAAGCAACAAAATGCAGCCCAGAACCTGGGGAGAAAGATGATTGGCGCCAGTGACGCCGAAAAGTTTCAGCGTGCCGAAAAAGCTCTGCGAAAGAAGAGTGAAGACCAACAGGCACTGGAAAAGGACCAGCACATCTGCCACATGCTGGACGACTATCTTCCTGCTTCCCACAAAGACCATGGTGATGGAAATGGACAGGAACCCGATACCGGACTGCGGCGACAGGGCGCTGGATAGCACATTTACATTCGGCACATTGAACAGCGTTCCGGGCAGGATGGGAAACGGGTAAAAGCGCTCCATGAGTATCGCCACCGAGAGCAAGCCGGCCACCGCGGCAAAAATGCGGCTGAGGAGAATCAGAAATGGGGAGTGATCCGGCTCCGACATCAGCAAACTCAGCGCGCAAAAAATCGCCGCCAGTGCCGTGGGAATGCTCATGCGAACATACGCCAGCGCAGGATAGGCGCCAAGAGCAGGCACGACAGATGCTAGAAATGCGGAGAGGCCCACCAGAAGAACAACTGCCAGGAATGCTCGCTGCGCGAAGCGATGCCGATGCACGAGCACTGGATCGGGCAGGCCGGGCGGCAAGGTTGGGTGCGATGGTCGCATCGCTCTCTTCAAGCTAACAGCATGGGGCTATCAAGTGCTGGCTAAATTGATTGCAAGGTGGAATCAACGGGTGAGACGGACACACTCAGGCCAGGTTCTGCCGTCTCTCCATCCCCTTAAATCCGCATCGGCATCAGCACATAGCGCGAGTGGTACTCCGCGTCCGGATCTTCCGGCCGAATCTGACCCGCCGACTGCGAGTCCTTGAACTCCAGCCGTACCTCGCCCTCGTTGCCCAGCGACTTGAGAAAGTCGATGATGTACGTCGAGTTGAAGCCCACCATGATCGGGTCGCCTGCATACGGCGTATCGATCGTGTCTTCGCTCTCGCCGCTCTCGCTCGACTGCGAGCTGATCTTCAGCTCGTTGCCTTCAAGCCGCATCCGAATCGCGCCCGACCGCTCATCGGCAAACTGCGCCACGCGCTGGATGGCCGCCGAAAGCTCGCTCGACCGCACCACCGCGAACTTTGTGTTGTCCCGCGGCATCACCGCTTCATAGTTGGGAAACTGCCCCGAAAGCCGGCGCGAGCTCAGCGTGCGGTGACCCACGCGGAAAAACAGCGTGTGCTCATCGTCGGCAAACTCCACTGTCTCGGCGTCGCTGTTGGCCATCAGTTGCTGCAGCTCCTGCAGCGCCTTGCGCGGAATCAGTACGCGCTTCTCGCCGCTGATGCCTTCCAGTTGCTCCCCCGGCTTCTCCACAAAGCTCAACCGGTGCCCGTCGGTCGCCACCATCGCCAGGCTTTCGGCCTTCAGCACCAGCAGCGCGCCGTTCAGCGTGTAGCGCGACTCTTCGTTTGAGATCGCAAAAATCGTGCGCGCAATCAGCGTCTTCAGCGCAGCCGCGGGAATGCTTGTCACCGCCACCGCGGGAAACTCAGGCACCTGCGGATAGTTCGCTCGCGCCATGCCCACCATCTTCGTGTTGGAGCGGCCGCTGCGGATCTGCACCCAGTGGTTCTCCAGCAGCTTGATGGAAATCTCGCCGTCTGGCAGCAGCTTGATGTAGTCGTACAGCTTGCGCGCAGGAATCGTGCACGAGCCTGGCTTCTTCACCTTCACCGCCGCGCTCGTCCGGATCGCCTGGTCCAGGTCCGTCGCCGTAATCGACAGCCGATCGCCCTCGGCTTCAATCAGAAAATTCGACAGAATGGGAATCGTGGTCTTCCGCTCCACCACGCTTTGCGTCGCGGTCAGCTCCTTCACCAGTTCCTGGCGGCTTACGGTAATCTCCATCGCTGCCCCCTGCGCGGCCGGCCTCTCCACTTCCGTTTCCACAGTCGACATGGCTCAACCCCTCGCTTCGCCCTTGCGCAATCCACTTTCGCGCCGAGCCATTTTCGCGCTCGCCCCCACTCTACAACACCCGGCCTGCCCGCGAAAATGGCTGTCTTTTCTTGTTTTTGATTGTAGTCACCTTCGCAAACCCTCGCGCGTGGAAAACACGTCCCCATCTCTGGATTCTTCGGCAACTTCTGCTGCGACCTCTGCGCGTCTGCACACCGGCCCATCGCCGCTCCCGCTTTCCGCATCACGGCTTCACCTCCGCGACGTATACACAGGAGGATGGAATAAGTAAGAAAAGATCCCGTAGTACCCGTAGTTCGCTCTGGAAAAGTGGAAACCTAGCCCAAATCCCACTCTGGCGCAGTCTTCCCATGGGTGCAGGTTTTCTAAAACCCGGCTGTGCATTTCAGGAGATTTGGAAAACCCTCCCTCACTCCCCCCACTGCACCCCCGTTTTCCCACGTCTCCCACAACCCCCTCCAAAACCCCTGTGCATCTCCGGTCGATTTTGTGCAAAGTGCGTCCGCGTCCGCGTCCCGAAAGGACTTCCTACACCCCCGTTCCCCACAGCCGCCACTTGTCCACACCTTCCACAAGGGGCGCTCAGGTGGGAGACTGCATCTGCTACTCACGCGCCAAAGGATGTTTCCCGCGGCTCGACGTCCGGGTTCTTCTGCCTGAAATAAACCCACAAATAAAACACCGTCATCGCGAACAGACTCAAAGGAGCCGGCTGGGTGGTGACCAGCAGCAGCAGCTTTTCGGCCAGTCCGGGCCCTGCATGTACCCGCTGTCCCAATGCAGCGAAAATCACGAGAGGAACATCTGCCGTGAAAAGGAAGGCGGCAAAGGTGAACGAGAGCGCAAACCACTTGGTGCGTCCTCCTGCGGCCCACAACATGGCGCATGCGGGAACGGAAAGCAGTAGCAGCTTGGCGTCGTACGGCCTGTGATAAATGGGCAGCAGAGTCAGCGAGGAAACCACGGCAAGCGCAAGCCAGTGATTCTGCGGCGAAGCCTTCAGGCGTAGCGTCTTCCACAGCCAAAGCAGGAAAAGTCCTGCGAATGCCGCATAGCTCACCGCGTTGTAGACGGCAGCATGGTTGTCGAAGGTGGCCACCACCGCCTGCAAATCGATGACCCCGGCGCCGCTGCGTCCAGTCGGGGTTGCCGGACCGGGTGCATTGAGTCCACCATCCGCCGAAAGAACCGCGAGGTTGTTGCGTAACCCCGTGAGCCAATGTGGCGAGACAGTCCCGACCCAGAGGAGGGCGGGAATGGCCAGAACCACAGCCACGGCCAGCGTTTGCAGGGCGCGCTTGCGGCCGGACCCTCCGGCCAGTAGTAGATAGAGCCACACCAGCCCGGTGTCATGCGGCTTGATGGAGAGGCTGATTGCAAGGCAGAACACTCCGACGGCCTCAAACCGTTGCCTGTGGAAGCACCACACTGCAATGGCGCACAGCCCGATTACCAGGCCTGCCGGGTTGCCGCCCGCAAACAGAACTTCACAGTTCGCGATCAGGAATCCGGTCAATATCCCCGCCATCACTGGCGCATAGGGCGCGGCAAGGTCCGAGGTCAGCACAGCGCCGAGGATCAGCACCAGTGCCGTCAGCGCCGTCCACAGCGCCTTGGCAGCGGTCCAGCCAAACATCGCCATCGGAGTGATACAGAGATAAAGGGTGGGCGGATAAACCTGCTGCCGGGTGATGGTAAGAAGGTGGGACTGGTCCTGCATCTGCTCCGGAATCCGCCCGCCGTCAGCTAAGAATGTGCGGAACACATCCTCAGCGTTGTACGGGTCGTGATGCGCAAGCAGGGTACGCGTGCCCAGGTAGAGACCACGGAAATCCTCCACGTTGCCGGTGTCGCCGCGCGACATGGCAAAGCCGAAGAGGAGAAACACGGCGATTCCAAGCAGGAGAAAGCGAATGCCGTCCGATCGGGCTTGGGTCATAAGCCGGAGTTCTCTAGGTGGCGGTCTGTCCAGCGGGGAGAGTCTCGCAGTTCCCACTACGGCGCACGTTCGCAGCGTTAGCCAACTTATAGCACATGGCGTCCTGAAATGGATGCCTGCCGCGTCCGCTTTCCCATTCCTGGCACGCAGGCTTCTTCGCCCATCGCGTCCCAGCGCACCTCGCTTTTTTCGCCGCTACTCTGGCAAAAGAGATTCCGCACATGGCCATCGACATCCCCCAACTCGAGCAGCAACTCCTCGATATGTCCTCGAGCAGCGCGCCCGGCCGCCAGTTCTGCCTTGCCATCGCGGAGCTGGCCCGCACCGGCCGCTTCACCCAGCTGCGCAGCGTCCTGCCTCCCGTCGTCTACCAGGAAATGGGTACGCGCTATCAGCAAGACCCCGACGCCTTTGTCGCCGGCTGGGGCAGTCTCGCCCAGCAAATGCACCAGGGCTTTCTTGACCACGCACGCCAGCGCCTCACCACGCTCACCCGCCTGCAGCACGCTGAAAAGGAGACCGAAACGCCCGCGTGGCAGGAGATTCAGCGCGCTCTGGACGCGCAGCAGAACGACCTGCTCCGCGCCGCCTTTGCGCTTGAACTGCTCCACCTCGTCGAGCCCGCCGTGCAGCGCGCCACTCAGTTGCGCGAGTGCGTCGTCGCCGCCCCCAGCAGTGAGGAGGCGGACCGCTACCTCGACGAGGCTACGCGTTGCTTTTTTTACGGCCTCTTCACTGCCTGCGCCGTCATGTGCCGGTCTGTGCTTGAGGAAGCCGTCAAGCAGAAGCTCCCAGCGCAGCTCGCGCGCCTGGTCCGCACCCGCTACCGCAACGCGCCCACCCTCGGCAACCTGCTCCATGAGGTCAACAACAACCTCCAGCTCACCGGCTTTGATCCCGGCTTCCCCGCCATCGCCAACCAGGTGAATGACGCCGGTAAGCGCGCCGTCCACCAGGGCCTGCTCTCTGAGGACGAAGCCCGCCAGTGCCTCCAGTCCGCGCGCGCAGCCCTCCGGCTCCTCCTGCAAAATTAGTGGGCCTTCAACTCCGCCGCCCGCGCTTCTATACTGGCCATATATGTCCTACGCCGAGGCCATCACAGAGCTCAACGCCATGGTGCCGGAGCTGCACACGCTCCCCGGCGAGCCACGGCGCAAGTTTTCGCTCGAAGAGTTCGGCCTGCTGCTCACCGCGCTCGGCCATCCGCACCGCCGTTTCCCCTCCGTGCTCATCGCCGGCACCAACGGCAAAGGCTCCACCGCCTCCGCGCTCGCCTCCATCCTCGCCGCCTCCGGCCTCATCACCGGCCTCTACACCTCGCCCCACCTCACCCGGCCCAACGAGCGCATTCGCGTTAGCAGCCCCGGCAACCAAAACGCCGACAATCCGGACTTCCAGGACATCTCCGACGAAGCCTTCGCCGCACTCTACGCGCAGGTCCACGCCGCCGCACAGCAGCTCATTCGCGCCGGCACGCTCGCTCGACTGCCCAGTTTTTTTGAGACGCTGACAGCCATGGCCTTTCTCCACTTCGCCGCGGGTCCCGTCGAAGTCGCCGTGCTCGAAGTCGGCATGGGCGGTCGCCTCGACGCCACGAACGTCGTCGATCCGCTCCTCTCCATCGTCACCGACATCTCCCTCGACCACACCGAGTGGCTCGGCCCCACCATCGCCGACATCGCCCGCGAGAAGGCCGGCATCCTCCGCCCCGGTGGCACCCTCGTCACCCTGCCCCAGCATCCGCAGGCCAATCAGGCCCTCGGGGAAGTCGCGACCGAACTGGGCGTCCGCGGCGTCAGCGCCGCGCCGTACATTCCCCCCATCGGCGTCGCCGGCCACGCCGTCTACTCCGTCGAGGCACTCGGCGAGCTCATCCAGCTCGACCCGCCCCTCACCGGCGCGCACCAGCAGCGCAACATGGCCCTGGCCATCGCCGCCGCCGTCGAGCTCGCCCTCTCGCACGACTTCCCCATCACCTCGCAGGCCATCGAGCACGGCATCAATCACGTCGTCTGGCCCGGCCGCCTGGAGCGCATCACCCGCCTCCGCCGCACCCAGCCCGGCGAGACGGACAACTGGCCCTCATGGGTCCTCGACGTAGCCCACAATCCCGCCGGGGCATGGGCTCTGCGTGCCGGTCTCCGCGGTGCATGGGACGACCAGGGCCCCCAGACCCTCATCTTCGGCTGCCTGCGAGACAAGCCCGTCGCCGAGCTCGCGCAGATCCTCTTCCCGCTCTTCCACCAGGTGATTTTTGCGCCCATCCACTCCCCCCGCGCCGCGGACCTCAAGGACCTTCTGGCCGCAGCCGAGGCCACCGGAACCCCCGCTCGCGCTGCCGATTCCGTCCCTCACGCACTCGACCTGGCCGAGCAGGCCACGCCCTTCGGCCGCGTCGTCGTCTCCGGTTCGGTCTATCTGGTCGGCGAAGCCCGGCCCGTCGTGCTCTCGCGCGCCGGGAGGCTCCCATGAACTCTGGCGTCGCCTCGCCTCCCCACCATTCCCCGCGCTGCCGCCCGCCGGACCCGCTGCCGCGCCTCTACCGCTGGCGCACCAACCTCGTCCAGTTGCCGCTTTTCCTCCTCGCCACCTGCGTCTTAGGCACCATCTCGCTGGCCGTCTCTCTGCTGGACAAGTCCGGCCGCGCCCAGCATCGCATCGCCCGCGTCTGGGCTCGCGCCTGTGTCTGGGCCGCCGGCTCCGGCCTCACCATCCACGGTGCGGAAAACCTCCTTCGCCATCCCGTCGCCGTCTTTGCCGCCAACCACACGTCCTATATGGATACGCCCGTCATCTTCTCCGCCCTGCCCTTCCAGTTCCGCATCCTCGCCAAAAAGGAGCTCTGGTCCTACCCCTTCATCGGCTGGTATCTCAACCGCTCCGGCCAAATCCCCATCAACGCGGAAAACGCGCACACCACCCTCTCCAGCCTCGGCGCCGGCGTCAAAGCCCTCCGCGCCGGCATGCCCCTCTTCGTCTTCCCGGAGGGGTCCCGCACTCCAAACGGCCAGATGCAGACCTTCCTCTCCGGCGCCGCCTTCCTCGCCATCCGCGCCCAGGTTCCGCTCATCCCCATCGCCCTCTTCGGCGTCTACGATCTGCTCCCCATGCACACCCGCCACTTCTTTCCCGGCCCGCTCACCCTCGTCGCCGGCGAACCCATTCCCACCGCCGGCATGCAGCTCCGCCAGGCCGCCGAACTCACCGAGCGCCTCCGCTCCGCCATCCTTGAGCTGCACTCCAACCACGTCACCCTCGTCGCCGACACCGCGGAAACCCTCGCCTAACTCCGCGCCGCAGCATGAAGGGTACGGGCTTCAGCCCGCACATTCCAGCCACCCACAAACGACTGTCCTCTTGAGCGAGTCTGCGTCATGGCGTGTGCCCATTCTTCGCGGCTTTCTCGCGATGAGCGGGCCGAGGGAGGGGGATGACCAAATGCGAACCACGCGCCCGAGGGAGGGGGCATCGACAGTGTTGGTTAGGAAGGGAAAGCAAAATGCCGGAAGGATGGGCCACTTCTGAGCATTCTTCCCAAGCAGAAAAAAGCGGGTGCACCACATCTCCAAAAGAAGGAGTTGTGGCGCACCCGAGTACTGTCGTTAGGATGAGATGTATACGTGAGCCGCACGCCCATTTCTATCTATAGGTCATGGACCCATTGCACAAAGTCAGTCTACCAATAGTTCAGGCTGAAGTTATCCAAGTAAGTGGTATATGCGGACTGAGTGGCATTTCCATCCAACTGGTAATTGACCGTGACACCCCACCAGCTGGAAGGAACAGTGAACGGTGGATAAGTCTTGTTGATGTTAGCAGTGATGCCGTTCAGCGTGATCGTTTGATATAGGAGCGAATTATCCGATTTGCGCTGCAATTGTAGGGTGACATGGTTCCAACCTTTGTTGATCAGGTTACAGGGAACGCCGGTTGAGACCCAATGTGCGTTTGCGTTGTCCCAGATATCCCATACCTTCCCTCCCAGATTGTTGCATTGGGTTCCCCAAATCATTCCCACGCCATTCATGTACATGCTTACGTCGAACTCGAGGACTTGTGTGACCGAGGCGTTCGTCACGTAGAAGTCGGCATTATAGGTGAAGTTGTGGATGGTTGGAAGGAGTGTGTGCCCAGTGTCGGGAAGCCCCTGCGTCGAGAATTGGCCGATGAGCGGAAGCGAGAACAGCACATCGCCCCAGGGAGCGGTGCCGTATGGACCACCGAGACTAAATTGTGTTGCATTCCCGCTAAGAGAAGGGGAAGCTACATTCAGTTTATGGGAGTACTGATAGCCATTGCATGGGGAAGGCGAGCAGTCAACGTAGTTCGGCGGCCCCTGGCCCCAGCTGTTCCATCCCGTGCTTCTCTGTAGATTGGAGAGCGTTGTCCCAACTTGCTGCACAGTAACATTGATGGGCGTATAGGAGGCCCCGCCGCAGTAATCCCACTCTTCAACCACAGTTTTCTGCGGGCCCGCCGCCAGGTTCACCTGGGTGTTCAGCTTCGCTCCATTTTGCACCACAACAAGCTTGTTGTTCACGTAAACGCCCATGGAGGCGACGCCTTTTGAGCAGCTGGTCGTGGCCGTCGCTACATAGTTTGCCAGGCTGCTTACCGTACTGTTGTTTGCCGGTGATGTTACGAAGACGCCCGACTGGCTGTTGACTGTGATCGTCATCGATACGAAGGTTGCTCCACCGCAATAGTCCCATTCTTCGACAACCGTATTGTGCGTACCCGGACTCACTGGAAGCGTAGTTTTTAGAGTTGTTCCATTCACGACATCGAGCAACTTGTAGTCCACATAGACGCCCATGGACGCCACGCCCTTCGAGCAGGTACTGGTTGTGGCGGTTGCTGCGTAGTAGACATTTGAGCTGACCGTCTGACCATTTTGTGGACTGCTGACGACAACAGTCGCGAATGCGGGCGTGGCGAGACACGCGAGGAGCAGGATCGTAGAAGAGAGGGTTTTCATCGACTTACCTCAGTGAGAAATTTGAGCCCGGGGATGGTGAAGGAGACACACGCCACCTGCCGGTACGCCGTGCATATGGCGGAACCGGTCGTGCCGAATTGTCTGAATGGGCTGGTGTGAGCAAGAAGTGACGCGATGCGCCTGCTAAAAGCTCATCAACCTCTCTAAACTCTTTAAAATAAGTAGCTTCGGATGGATGGAGGCTTGAATCCTCGAGAATACCAACCGATTTGAAGTTGAGGCCGAGAACTGGAGAAACGAATCATGCGACTATAAGGAACTCCGCCAGCTCAAAGTCTCCACATTCCTTTCACACTCTGACCGCCGAGGCTACTGATCAAGGCAATTCTGTACAAGGTAAACAGAGAGCGAAATTACACACTCCCTATGAGCAATATTACACATCTTTGCGGGGTGGCGGGCCTCTGGCCTGAAAGGCGGAAGAGAGCCTGAATTCGGGGAGAAATATGCCGATCGAGTGAGTCACCTTCACATTGCAGAAACGAGATACCTTACTCGGTCTATGGGGATGACCTCTATATCAGGAGGGTGGTTCAAACTTTCGTGCAGGATAATGTGCGAAGGGTTCCGCCTGCACCCGCGGACGTGCCTGCCACCGGGACTCCACAAGTCTGAGACCGGCTTGAACTATTTCGGAGGCGGCCCCGGTTTGGCTGGCCCCGGTTTGTCCGGAAAGATACTTTCGTAATGGACATTCCGATTGACTGCAATGTTTTGCGCAGCGTATACGGGTGCAGTGGTAAATAGGCGCTCCCCGTGCCTGTTCATCGCCAATCTCCCGTAGCCGCGTCTTCGGCAGAGGCGATGCCCTGGAGAGGTCGTTCATGAAAAGTCGCTTGTATGTCCGCATCGGATCTGCGGCAGGAGCCATTTTGGTGGTCGGAGCACTTGCTCTGGCGCAATCCAAACCAGCTTCAAAAACAGCAAAGCCACACCATGCGGCAAGCCAGCAGTCTGCCGGCGTGCAAAATCAATCCGGCCACGCCAAGGCAATTGCGGTCGACCACGCTGGCGGCAATGGCGTTCGTAGCATGGATCGCGGGCATTCCGGCGACAACTCCTTGCAAAAGTCCAACGGCAAGGCAGCTTCCAAGTCGGCTAGAGGCGCTTCCGCAACTCCGCAATACAAGGATCCGGAAGACATGACGACGCGGTACCGGCCAGGAAACAACAAGACCACAGCCAAGAGTCCGGCGACGCCCAGGAAGTAGCGCCTGATCGCGTCCTAAAGCATGGCCGTATATGGGGGGGCACCCGTGAAGAGGGTCGTTCGGGCACTCGACCAATCCCGGCCAGCGGCCCCTTTCTAAATTCGGTGAGCTGAATCACAGAATCCGGCGGTACAATTCCCTGCATGCTGCTCACCACCACGATTGAGAATCTTCCCGGCCAGACTGCTGTGGTCTCCTTTTCCGGCCCGCTCACCATCGGCACGTCCATGAAGATGGCGGACTCGCAGGTGCAAAGCGCCATTTCAGAAGGCGTAACTCGCATGATTTTTGATCTCTCGAATGTGGATTACATGGACAGCGCGGGACTGGGCATGTTGGTCTACTTTTACGGAGCCATCAACCAGAAAAGCGGAGCCTTCCGCCTCTGTGGCGTAAAGCCCCGCATTCTGGATCTGCTCAAGATCACCCACACGGACACGTTCCTCTCCATGGATGCCACCCGTGAGGAGAGTCTCGCCGCGCTCGACTAGCTTTCCCTCTTACGCCGCCGCGTCCATCGCGCCCACGTCGTGGGCCCACTGCATCGCGCGCCAGTGTTTCTCTGTCACCACATCTTCATTCAGCCCCAGCCGCTGGCACAGCCTCGCCACCTCTTCCCACTCTCCGGCCTCCAGCGCCAGCACCAGTTGATACAACGCGCTCAAGCTGCACTCCTCGCCCAGCAGCGCGGCCTGCACGTCGTGGTCCAGATGCAGCGCCTCCACCGCCTGCTTCATCGGAATGTCCAGGATCGAGTCCATCAGCGAGAGCAGCCCCAGCAGGAACAGGTCCACGTCCCCATGTTCCACATCCTCGCCCAGCAACTCGCTCAACCGCGCCCGCGTCAGCGCCGCCAACATCAGGTCCGTGGTCCGGTTCTTTGTCATGTCCAGCGTCACCGCCAGCCGGCACCACCGCCGCGCTTCGTTCTCGCCCAGAATCATCAGCGCCTGGTGCACCGTGCGAATCTCGCTCCGGAATCCAAAAATCGGCGAATTCAAGTACCGCAGCAGCCGGTAACACAGCGTCGGGTCCAGGCGAATCGCGCTCTCCACCTCGTCCCAGTTCAGCTCGGCCTTGGACACTTCGCGCAGCAGGGTCAGACTCGCTGACCGCCCCTGCGGGCCGCTCCACGTGCGCACCATCTGCGGCCGGCGGAAAAAATATCCCTGGAACAGGTGGAACCCCGCACGCCGCGCCTGCGCATACTCCTCGCGCGTCTCCACCTTCTGCGCCACCATCTTGCAAATGTGTCCCCGCCCCGCCGTCAGCCGCGCCGCCTGCTCCATCGGCGTCTTCCGCAGGTCCACCTTCAGAAAATCCGCAAAGTCCACCAACTCCTCGCGCGCATCGCCCAGCACAAAGTCGTCCAGCGCAATCTTGTACCCGGCCTCCTTCAGCCGCTGCAGCGCCATGCGCACATCCTCGTCCGGAGTCACCTCCGGCAGCACCTCCAGCACTACATTCCGCGAGGGAAGCAGCGTCACATACTCGCTCAGCAGAATCTCCCGCGTGCAATTCAAAAACGCCATCCGCTCATCGCACAGAACGTCCAGCCCCAGCAGGCTTGACATGTCAATCACCGACCGCGTTGCATCGTCCGCGTTCGAGCAGTAGAAGCGGTTCTCCTCGTTTGAGCGGAACAGCAGCTCATAGCCGTACACCTTCTCGTCGGCCGTCAAAATCGGCTGCCTCGCGGCATAGTGGGAGGCTCTCTTCGTCGTTTGCAACGGCCCCGAGGCCAGGGATTCACGGTTGTCCAGCATGGCGGCTCCTCCGGGTCCGACTCTCCCGGCCCGCGATAAGCTCGCGTAGACGGACCCCGGCCCTCCTTTGCCTATCGGCAGGTTTTTCTTTTTCTCAAGTTGTCCAGGTCCGCCAAAGGCTCAGAACCGCCATACAGGCCCCGTCGAGATGCGGAAGTTGTTCTGCACAATCTGCGAGATCTGGTTCGTGTCGTTGGTCTGGAAGCCGCCATAAATCCAGTCCATGTTGAACCGCCACATCAGCCGCTCGCCCGCCGGAATATCCATCCCGCCTCCGGCGCCGAAGATCGGCCGCGTGAGCGACGAGGTCTGCGCAATCACGTCGCTGGTGGCAAACATGGCGCCGCCCACGGCCTTCACGAACAGCATCTTGTTCCCCAGTGACCTCTGGAATCGCGGTCCCGCCGTCAGAAAGTAAATCTGTGGCGTAAAGAATCCCCCCCGCCCGTAGAGTAGTGGCCGGACGTGTCCACCGTCATTCCCACACTCCTGCCGAAGAGGTGGGGCTTGGTATACACCAGGTTCCAGCCGGGCATCCCTCCGCTGGTCTGGTTCAGTTGCTCGTGGCGGTAATCGCGGAACAGATAGGAGAAGCCGGCGAAAAGCTCCGAGTTGCCAGCCTCCCTGCGATTGGGGCGCGTTTGGGCGGGAGCTGCAGGCACCGCTGCGCAAGCGGCCAGCACAAGAACTGCGGATACACAGGCACGAATCATCCAGTTGACCTCGCGTAATCACTCTGCGAACCAGTACGGCTTCTCCACTCCCAAAGCGGAACGGGGGGCTTTCGATGACCATTATGACTCTGCCCGCAGCCCGCGGTGAGTCCCCGCTATGAGATTTTTCCTTACCTCTTCACTCACCGCGCAGGACAGGTGGCCCACTCATCCTCTGGGTCTCCCATTCATGCGCGCACCGGGTCCCCGGCGTAGGAAAGTAAGTTCTCCCACAATCGACGGTTGCCCCGGGTGCCTCGCTTAGGGGCACTCGGGAAGCCGATCCGACGGCACGGGAGAATGTTGGCGGGTGGCTGCCCCCCGTCGACCGCTTTTGGAGATGGGGAAAAGCATGGACCTTATTCATCTGCTCTTCTTATCTCGAATCCTTTCGATAACTCATTGGCGTATCCCGCGGCTGTCCAGAAGGACTCGGTTTCATTGGTACTGCGTTCTCCCGTCTGGTAATGGCACGCCGAGCCGTCCAAGCGAATAGACTCGAAGGATGCGCGGCCGCGGGCAGGACGCTGCCGGAAGGCGAAGGGGAACGGCGCGCGAAGAGGAGATTGCTGGTTTGCCGTTCAGCCGCCGTGGATTTTTGAAGTCGCTTTCGAGGACCGCACTAGTACTATCGCTCGAAGACGTTCTGGCGCTGGCGCGCCCCTTGCGCGGGCAGGCGGCGCCGCCGCAGAAGCCGGGCGGAATGTCGCGCCAGACCTACTCGGCCGAGGTGCGGCCAAGGCCGAAGGGCGCCTTTTCTCCGGTGGAAGGCACGCCGCTGGGCGTGGAGTTTGTGGACGTGGCGCGCGCGTCGGGCCTGACGGCGGAGACCATCTACGGCGGCGAACACCGCAACAAATATCTGCTGGAGACGACCGGCTGCGGCGCGGCGTTTTTTGACTACGACCAGGAC
>DATKTQ010000082.1:0-5886 GCA_035531055.1 Occallatibacter sp.
GACACGAAAGGAATTGCACCATGCCGAATCCGAAAAGGCGCCACTCAACGCGCCGCACCGCACTCCGCCGCTCTCACGATTTTTTGACGGCCACGGGCCTGTCCGAGTGCCCGAACTGCCACGAGAAGAAGTTGCCGCACCGGGCCTGCGCGAAGTGCGGAGCGTACAAGGGCCGCGCGGTTCTGGACACCAAGGAAACAACGAAGTAAAGCGGGCGCGGAATGCTCATCGACATTGTGCTGGACGCGGTGGGTTCCGACAAGGCTCCTGAGCCGGAGATCCGGGGGGCGATTCTTGCCTGCCGGGCGCTACCGGTGCGTGTGCACCTGGTGGGTCCGGAGGCGGAGTTGCGCGACCTGCTGGATGAGCACCTGGAAAATGAAGACCTGCCGATCGTGATCCATCACGCCTCTGAGCGGATTGGGATGGACGAGAAGGCGGCGCACGCTGTGCGGGCGAAGAAAGACAGCTCGATGCGCGTGGGGCTGAAGCTGGTGCGCGAGCGCAAGGCTTCGGGCTTTGTGACGGCGGGCAACACGGGCGCGGCGATGGCGACGGCGAAGATGGTGCTGGGCGCGCTGCCGGGCGTGGACCGGCCGGCGCTGGCGACGCCGATGCCAACTTCGAAGGGCAATCCGTGCGTGCTGCTGGACGTGGGCGCGAACGTAGATTGCAAGGCGCACAACCTGGAACAATTTGCGGTGATGGGCGAGATGTATGCCCGGAGCGTGCTGAAGATTCACAAGCCGCGGGTGGGTTTGTTGTCGATTGGCGAGGAAGAGACCAAGGGCAACGAGCTGACGCGGGAGGCGTTTCCGCTGCTGAAGGCTCTGCCAATCCACTTTATTGGGAATGTGGAAGGGCGGGACATCTTCAACGGGCAGGCGGACGTGATTGTGTGCGACGGGTTTGTGGGCAACGTGGCGCTGAAGACGAGCGAAGGCATTGGGCGGTTTGTGCGCGATGTGTTGCGGGAGAGCCTGACGCGGACGGTGACGGCGCAGGTGGGCGCACTGCTGTCGCGGCGTGCGTTCAACGATTTCCGGCGGCGGCTGGACTACACCGAATACGGCGGTGCGCCCCTGCTGGGCGTGCGCGGGGTGTGTATCATCGGGCACGGATCGTCGAATGACAACGCGATTTATAACGGGATTCGCGTGGCGTATGAATTTGCAAGGGCGGGGACGAACGAGCAGATTGAAGCCGAGTTTGCCAAGCGTCCGCCGCGTGGCAAGAGCGATGCCGCCGACGCGGACGCGACCATCCAGTAACGGCGGAACGCGATGCCGAAGACCGACGACAATTGGCGGGGATTTGCGGAGTGGGCGGAGGTGCTGGCGTGCCCGGCCTGCCTGGGCGCGCTGCGCGCGGAGCCGAATGCGGTGACGTGTGTTGGCTGCGGGCGGGTGTACCCGGTGGTGGATGGGATTCCGGTGCTGATTGTGGAGCGGGCGGAGCCGAAGACGCCGCGGGCCTAGGAACTTGCTGAACAACCTGGAGAGTCCCAGTACCTGAACCTCAGGGGCTGAAGCCCGACTGATTTTGCTGAGCTTATGTACGGGCTAAAGCCCGTACCCTTCTTTCAAAGGGTGTTGTTCAACACGTTCCGAGGTCGATGCACCCTAACGCAGGCGATAAAAGGGAAGCACAATGAGGCCGGCTATGATCATGGCGATGACCATGACGATGCCGAGGATGCTGTAGAGCAGGACGAGGCTTGGTCCCTGGGAGGGTGGGTCTTCGGGTTCGGCTTGCGGCGGGGGAGAATTGCGCTCGGGGTCACTCATATTTGAGGGCCTCCACGGGATCGAGCTGGGCGGCGCGCGTGGCGGGGACGGTGCCGAAGATGACGCCGACGAGGGTTGCGGCAGTGAGCGCGACGAGGACCGAGAGCCAGGAGAAGGGCAGGTTGTAACTGGTGAAGAAGCTTATGGAGAAGGGCACCGCGAGGCCGATGAGCGTGCCGACGACACCCCCGGTGAGGGAGATGATGATGGCTTCGGCGAGGAACTGGAGCTTGATTTCGCGGTAGGTGGCGCCGAGGGCCTTGCGGATGCCGATTTCGCGGATGCGGGCGCGGACGTTGGCGAGCATGATGTTCATGATGCCGACGCCGCCGACGGCGAGGGTGACGGCGGCGACCAGGACCAGGACGGCGATGAGCGCGTTGGCGATTTCCGACGCGGTGCTGAGCAGTTCCTTGAGGGTCTGCGCCTTGTATACGGAGCCGGTGCGGTGGCGCGCGGTGACGATGCGGACGATTTCCTTGGCGGCGTCCGGCACCTCATCCATGCTGCGCATGGAGAAATAAATCTGTTTTACGTTCTCGGTCCCGGTGAAGTAGCGGGCGACGGAAAAGGGAATGAGGATGGTCTGGTCGGCGATTTCCGACTGGCCGAAGTCGTCGACGCTCATGCGGAAGACGCCGATGATGGTGAATGGGATTCCGCGAATCTCGAAGGTCTGGCCAACGGCGGCGTCGGAGTTGCCGAAGCGGTCATGGGCGAACTTTTCACTGACAACGGCGCACTTGATGTGGGCGGCGTCATCGGTTTCATCGAGGAAGCGGCCGTTGGGGATGAGGAGACTGTGGATGAAGCGGTACTGGTCGCTGACGCCGAGGACGAGGGTGTCGCGGGTGACGCCTCCGCCGAAGTTGATGGGGGCGTGCATTTCCAGCACGGGCGAGGAGTACATGACGCCGGGCAGCTGCGCGAGGACGGCCTTTTCGTCATCGCGGGTGAGGTAGTCGTTGTAAACGACGCGATCACCGCCCATGGCGCCTCCGCCTGCATATTCGAGCTCGACGGAGTTGGTGCCGAACTTCTGGATGAGCTGGAGGACGTATTGCTTGCCGGTGAGGCCGATGGTGACGACGAGGATGACGGACATGGTGCCGATGACCATGCCGAGGGCGGTGAGGGCAAAGCGGAGCTTGGAAGCGCGAAAGCTGTCGACGGCCAGCTTGAGGATCTCACTGAGCAGCATGGTTCGGCGGGCGCTCTGGAGCGTCTGCTGGAAGGAGTGCTGCCGTGCCTGATCGACTGGATTCATGGGTTAGCTGAAGCGGTTACCTCGAAAGAAAAGTGGCCTTATGAAGCAGATGCGGAAAGGGGCCGGGGAGCTTCTTCTATTGGAAGGGACGCTGCCGGCCCCGAAAAGGCGGTTGGCTACTGAGGCACATACTTGTTGAGCCACTTGAGCTCTTCGCGGAGCTTGATGTAGCCGTGCCAGGGGTTTTTGGGGAGGCCGTGCCCCTCGCCGGGAAAGATGAGGAACTGATGAGGGATGTTGAGGGACTGGAGGGCGCGCTCCATGGTGACGCCCTCAAGGAAGCTGACGCGAACGTCTGCGCCGCCCTGAACGAGGTGGACCGGGGTCTTGACCTTGTTGAACTGGAAGAGGGCGGCTTCACTCTGATAGAGGGCAGGGTCCTCCCAGGGGCGACCGCCGAGGAACCAGGCGTCGTCATAGGTGAGGTCGTCATTGCCCCAGTTGGCGGCGTGCTCCACGGCTCCGGCGCCGGTGACGGCGGCCTTGAAGCGGGTGGTCTGGGTGATGAGCCAGTTGGTCATGTAGCCGCCGTAGCTGTACCCGCCGATGGTGAGGCGGTTGGGGTCGGCGTAGCCGTCTTTGACGAGAGCGTCGACGCCGGCGAGGATGTCGCGGCCGGGCTTGGAGACGAGGTGGGGCGCGATATCGAGCATGAACTGGTCGCCATAGCCGGTGGAGCCGGTGTAATTGGGCCGGAAGACGAGCCAGCCGTTGTCGGCTGCCCAGGTGGCCCAGTCATACCAGTCGGCGCCGAAGCGGTTTCCGTCGGCATCCTCGGGTCCGCCGTGGATGAAGGTGAGCATGCGGAGGTGGCGGGCGTTCTTTTTGCCCGGGGGGAAGATGAGCACGCCCTGGATGGTGCGGCCGTCGTCGGATTTCCAGGTGTAAGGCTGCCACTCCGGCTGGGCGCGCTGGGCAAAGATGGGGTTGAAGGCGGTGAGGGCCTTCAGGTGATCCGGGTGGAGGGGGTTGACGGCGAGATAGACCTGGGTGGGCTGGTTGATGGTGGAGTGGGTGAGGAGGACTTCGCCGGTGGCGAGGCCGGAGTCGACGGCGGAGTAGGTGCCGGGGAGGCCGGGGAGCTCGGTGGCCTTGGCGCCATCGACGAGGTAGACCTGGGCCTGCATGCCTTTGAGGCCGAGGATGAGGATGCGGCCGTCGGGCAGGAGGGTGTAGTGGTCGATGGATCCGGTGAAGTCAGCGCCGAGGCGTTCGATTTTTTGGGTGGCGGCGTCCATGCGGTAGAGCCGGCCCTGCACGTCCTTATAGGGGCCCTCAATGAAGCCGGCGCCGGCGGGGACGCGGAAGTAGAGCGAGCTGCTGTTGGCCGCCCAGGCGAGATTGGATTCGAGGCCCTGATTGTGCGTGATGCGGCGGGCGGTGCCGCCGTCGGGCGAGATGAAGTAAATCTCAAAGTCGGCTGGGTCTTCCACGCGGAGGTGCGGGGCGCCGGTGAGGAAGGCGAGGGTTTTGCCGTCGGGTGAGGGCGCGATCTGGGTGATGGAAAGGTTGCTGGAGGTGAGAGTTTGTGCGCCGGGGGGCAGCAGGGCCTGCGCGTCGTTTGAGGCGGGCGGGGCCGGGGTGGCGCTGGGAGTTTTGGGCGGCTGGACGGCGATGGCGCGCTCGAGCGCGGGCTCGACGGCGAGCTTGAGGAGGAGATCGCCGCGGTACTGCTCGCGGTAGCGGATGACGTCTTTCCACTCGTCCTTTTGCGCCTCAACCTGCGCGGGGGTGAGGGGCTGTGTGACGGAGAAGAGGATGGATTTGCTGTCTGGCGACCAGGCGAAGGCGTGGACGTCGAGCTTCTGGGTGAAGAGCGGGAGGGCCTCGCCGCCGGAGATGGAGATGACCCAGATGCGGTCGGCGCGGGCGGATTCGCTTTCCGGGCCGCCGTCAGAGGTGGCGGGCTCGCCGGGGAGGGCGCGGTCGGAGACGAAGGCGATCCACTTGCCGTCGGGGCTCCAACTGGGCTTCTCCTCACTGCCGGAGTGGGTGAGGGGGCGGAGGCCGGTGTCGGCGGACCAGAGCCAGAGGTCCTGGCGATAGATGTTGTCCTTCCAGTCGGGCGACTCGGTGGCGATGACGGCGGAAGCGCCGTCGGGCGAGAGGCGCGCGGCGGTGATGTCGGTGGTGTTGAGGTACTCGTCGAGCGTGATGGAGGGCTTGGCGGACTGGGCCGGGGCAACGGCGGGAACAAGGCAGAGAGACAGGGCCAGGGCTGGCCAGAGGGATGGAATACGCATAGAAGAACTATAAACGCGGGGGGTGTGGCGGGTCGCGGAAGTTGGGGGCAATTCGGCTTCGCTCAGGGCAGGCTCTGGGGAAGCCGGCACAGGGTCACAGCTTCACAGCCTCACAGCCGTGAAACAAGGTTTTGGACTGTGCGGCACAGTGTCACAGGATCACAGCTTCACAGCCGGGATGAGGGTGCGCTCCGGCGCTGCTTTCCTCCGTATCTTGAGTATGCGCGTCTGGGGGAAATATTCGGCAAAACGGGTGGGGAGTTTTGCGGGTGGAATTGAAGGAGTTGCGGGCGGGTGGAAACCCACCCTTCGCCAGAAAAAAGCGAAGGATGGGCCACCCATCAGTTGTGGGACAATTAAGATTGCAAAAACCTAGGGTGTGCCACCCGCCGCTTCAAGCACATGCTCGAAGACTCCATACGCCGTTGCGTTGCCCAACAACGGCCGGCGACGATAACAACTGAAGGTCACAAAGTGAAAACAGCCGCATTGCTGGTAACGGACGAGCTTCGCCATGACGACAGAATCTTACACCGGTCCGATGGTCGAGATTCGTGGAAACCCACCCTTCGCCAGAAAAAAGCGAAGG
>DATKTQ010000083.1:0-11699 GCA_035531055.1 Occallatibacter sp.
CCCGTTCGCACACCATCGCGTGTGACCAGCCCGCGGAAAACGGAGGCGCTGACTCCGGCATGACGCCGCCGGAGCTTCTGCTGGCCTCTCTCGGCTCCTGCGCCGCGTACTATGCCGTGGAATACCTGAAGACCCGCAACCTGCTCGGCGACTCTCCCTTGGAAGTCTCCGTGACGGCGGAAAAGCTCAAGCACCCCAGTCGCCTGGGAAACTTCCGCATTCATGTGCAGCATGCCGCAAGCCTCACAGAAGACCAGAATCAGGCACTCATGCGCTCCGTGCATCAGTGTCTGGTCCACAACACGCTGCTCACCCCGCCGCAGATTGAGATTGAGCTGCACCAGACCGAGCCGACGCTGCAGTAGCAAGGCTCCGGCACGGCGCGCGCAGCAGTGTTCTAATAGCCCCATGGCGAGCCTGGAAAATTTCCGCCTCGTGGTGTTTCGCGCAGTTGCGGAGCAGTGCAGCTTTCGCAAGGCTGCCGAAGAGCTCTATCTCACGCAGCCCGCCGTGAGCCTGCAGATCAAGGCGCTGGAAGAAGACTTGGGCGTGCAGCTCTTTGATCGCACCGGCTCCCGCATTGCGCTTACGCCCGCAGGCCACGCGCTCCTGTCGTATGGAAAGCAATCCCAGACGCTGCTGGCCGAGGCCGAGCATGCACTTGCCGCGTTGCGCGGGGAGCACGCAGGAAACCTGGCCCTCGGCGCTTCCACCACCATTGCGCAGTACGTGCTGCCGCGCCTGCTCAGCGACTTTCGCCGCGAGCATCCCCGCGTGCAGCCCACCCTCATCAGCGGCAACACGGAGCAGATTGTGGATGCCGTCGCGGAGCAGCGCATTCAATTGGGATTTCTGGAAGGCCCGGCGCACAACCGCTCCGTCAAAACCGAGACCTTCCTCGCCGATGAACTCGTGCTCATTGTTCCGGCCGCGCATGAATGGGCAGAGCGCTCCTCCATCGCTTGCAGTGAGATCACCTCCACCCCGCTGCTCATGCGCGAGCGCGGCTCCGGTACCCGGCGTGTGGTGGAGCTGGCTCTGGGGCGGCAGCAGGTCCGCCGCGGCGCGCTTCAAATTGCCATGGAACTGGATTCAACCGAGGCCATCAAGTCCGCCGTGGAAGCCGGACTCGGTGCGGGCTTCGTTTCGCGCTGGGCCCTGGCCAAGGACCTGCGCGTGGGCGGCAGCCTGCGCATCGTCGCGCTGGATGGCCTGCGCATTCTCCGCAACTTCCACCTCGCGTATGCCGCCGGCCCGGGTCCGCAGGGAATTGCGCAGGAGTTTCGTCGCTTCCTGTTGTCGCAGACCGGCACTCCGCATCCGCTCGCCGGCACAGCGCGCAAAGCCTCTTCGTCCCCCGATAAGAAGCGTAAATAGCCCATCAATACTTCTGCTTGGACGTGCGCATTTTCCTCCCGCATGCTCAGTGTGTGTCCAAGAACCTCTTCTTCGCAGGATTGATCCTTGCCTCCAGCGGCTTGCTCTCGCCGCCGTTGGCTCTCGCCGCCGGTCTTGTCTACGGCTTTTCTGTTGTGCATCCCTATTCCCTGGATGCCAAGCGGCTTTCCAAGCTGTTGCTGCAGGTCTCCGTCGTCGGCCTCGGCTTCGGCATGAACCTGCAGGAGGTGCTGCGCGTCGGCCGCACCGGCTTCCTCTACACCGCCGCCAGCATCACCTTTGCCATGCTGCTCGGCTGGCTGCTGGGCCGCGTGCTCAATGTGAAGCATCGCATCTCGTTTCTCATCTCCGCCGGAACGGCCATCTGCGGCGGCAGCGCTATTGCCGCCGTGGCGCCCATCACCGATGCCAGCGAAGAGGAGATTGCCGTCTCGCTCGGCACCGTCTTCGTGCTCAACTCGGTGGCGCTGCTCGCGTTTCCCTTCATCGGCACGGTGCTGCACCTCACCCAGACGCAGTTTGGCCTGTGGGCCGCGCTGGCCATTCATGACACCAGCTCCGTCGTGGGTGCCGCGGCAAAATACGGCGCCATAGCGCTGGCCGTCGGAACCACCGTCAAGCTGGCGCGCGCCCTCTGGATCGTCCCCATGTCCGTGGGCACTTCCGCCTTCCGCAAAAGCAAAGCGCGCATCCAGTTGCCCTGGTTCATCCTCTTCTTCTGTCTCGCCGCCGTCGCCAATTCTTTTCTTCCAGCCTTCCACTGGGCTTATCCGGAGCTCAAGCACCTCGGCATTCTCGGCCTCACGGTCACGCTCTTCCTCATCGGCACAGGCCTCTCCCGGCAGACGCTGCGCGAGGTCGGCGTTCGGCCGCTGCTGCAGGGGATTCTGCTGTGGATCGTCGTGGCCACCGGTTCGCTTGCGCTCATCCGTGCCGGCTGGATCGCGCTATAAGCACTCGCGGCTAAGCCTCACTTGCCGGAGTCGCAACATCGCAGCCGGCGCAAAAAAAGCAAACGCCCGACACTGGTCGGGCGTTTCGCTGTTGCTTGCAGTCTGCGCCTAATTGCGGTCATCGTCGCGGCGGCCGTTGCCGTAGTTGCCGTCACCGTAAAAATGGCGAACGCCCACTTCGTAGCCGCGCCGGAAGGCTTCCCGATAAGCGCGCCGCTCCCGGCCGGGAAGGTTCGGGTGCCGGTATTCGTCGCGGTTTTCCACGTCCGGCCGGCGATGGTTTTCAAAGTCCTTTCGCGCGCCCTGAATGCCTTCTCGGAAGGCGCTCCTCTGCAGGTCGCTGAACTGATCGGACGGACTGTCCCACGGGCGGTCCGGCTGGCGCATCCGCATCTGCCCTTCGCCCATCAGGTGCCGCGCGGCCACGTCGTATCCGCGGCGGAAGCCGTCCCGATACGCATCCCTCATCTGCCTGGGTACATTCGGGTGCCGATATTCGTCGCGGTTTTCCACATCCGGCCGGCGATGGTTTTCAAAGTCCTTTCGTGCGCCGTCCATACCGTCTGCAAAACCCTGCCGCTGCATCTGATTGAACTCGCGCGGCGGCGCGTTCCAGTCGTCCCGGTCCTGGTGCTGGCCATAAAAGCCGGGAGGTGGCGGACCCTGCTGTGCGCCGCTGGCCCACGCGGCGCTTATGCCGGTAATGCTCAGCATTGTGGCCAGGACGGGAACTGCAAAACGATTCAGTCTCATACGGGAATTCCTCCTTACATCGTTCTTGATTTCAAAAAAAGTGGAAACCTGTGAAGGTCTGCCCGCCTTCTTTCGGCAGGGCGACCGTGTCCTTTCGCGAGGCACGTTGATTGTATGCGGCGGCTCGCATAGTAGCTATGCGGTTTTGCTCACGGGTGTCCCGGTGGGCCATCCGCATCCGATACGATGGCTGCATGCCTCCGCTCGTGGAAACCCGCAACCTGAGAATTAGTTTTGGCGCCACGGAGGCCGTGCGCGGAGTCAGCTTTGCGCTCGACGAAGGCGAAGTGCTGGGCCTGGTGGGCGAATCCGGCTCCGGCAAAAGCGCAACGGCGCTGGCCATGATGGGTTTGCTCGGTCCGTCGGCGCAGGTCGATGGGCAGATTCTCTGGCAACCGCGCGGCGCTCAAAGCAGCCCCGTGAATCTTCTGCAGCAGTCCGGCCGGGACCTACGCCGCCTGCGCGGGCGCCAGATTGCCATGATTTTTCAGGAGCCCATGACCGCGCTGAATCCCGTCATGTCCATCGGCAGACAAGTGGCCGAGTGCGCGCAGGCGCACGCGCCCTCCTGGACCGGACGCGAGGCCAAACGCCGCGCGCTCGCCGCCCTGGAAGCGGTTGCCATTCCCCAGGCCGCCGCCCGTTACGGCGATTATCCACACCAGTTTTCCGGCGGACAGCGCCAGCGCATTCTCATTGCCATGGCACTCATCAATCGCCCCCGCCTGCTCATTGCCGACGAGCCCACCACCGCGCTCGACGTAACCGTGCAGGCGCAAATCCTGGCCCTGCTGGCCGCGCTGCAGCGTGAGCACCAGTTGGCCATGCTCTTCATCTCGCATGATCTGGCCGTGGTCGGCCAGGTGGCCAATCGCGTAGCGGTCATGCAGTCCGGGCTGATTGTGGAAACCGGCCCAAGCGCGCAAATGCTCACTGCGCCCCGGCATCCTTACACGCGCAGCCTGCTGGCCGCCGTGCCCACGCTGCGCACGGACCGCAACCAGCCACTCGCCGTGCTGGCCCGCGAAGGCCCCGCCGCAGAGCAAGCAGCATCCGCGACGTAGAACCCCCTGGGACGCAGAGTGCCGAGAGGCGCGGAATGCAGGAGAAAAAGTTTAGGTTGAAAGGCCCATTGGAAAAGGTCACGATGCAACAAGGAGAACGCAGCGTATGAGGTTTCTGGCAGGCATTTGCGCCGCGGCGCTGTTGGCGTCCGTGCCGGCGTGCAGCGCGCAGTACACTCACCACAAAAAGCCGGCCAAGCCCGCACCCACGGCGCCGGAACTGGCCGAGTACATTCGCGGCTCGCTGCTGTCGCTCAGCCCCGATGACGGCATCAACGACAACCAGGAGGTCACGTTTGACGCGGCCAGCCAGGTGATGACCGTCAAGCAGCCCGACGGGCGCTGCGATATCTTTCTCAATTCGCTGGACGCGAACACCGTCATCTGGGATGTGTTTGACGCCAGTGACACCGCGGGCACGCGCGAGAAAATTCTCCGCGTCACCATCATCAGCCTCAGCGGCAAGCCCGCGCGCACCTGCTATGACCAGCAGAACCACGTCGTCGCCAGCATAGCCGACAACCGCGCGCGGCTCTTGTTCGCCTTGTATAAGACCGACCAGATGCCGGGCTTTGCCGACAAGATGACCAAGGCCCTGCAGGATCTGATCGCGCTCAGCGGCGGCCTGCCCGCAAAGAGCTTGTTCTAGGCCGCATGGCCGCTGCATGCGCATCTTGCTCTGCCCAAACACACCACCGCCTCCCGGCCGGGCCGGGAGGCGGCGCGCGATGCGGTCGTGCTACTCGGCGACGGCGGTTTCCGCAGCCGGCTCGGCCGCGGCGTCTGCTTCCTGCTCTTCGCCAGCCACCTGCACTTTTACGTGCGCGGAGACTTCGCGATGCAGCTTGATGGCGACGGTATACTCGCCTAGGCTCTTCAGCGGCTCGGTCAGTTGAATCTTGCGCCGGTCCACCTCAAAGCCCTTCGCCGCCAGCTCGGCGGCAATGTCGGCCGAGGTGACCGAACCGAACAGTTGCCCGTTCTCGCCGGACTTGCGCGTGAAGCTCAGAGCCAGCGGACCCAGCTTGGCCACCAGTTCCTCAGCCTGCACCTTCTCCGTGGCAGAGCGACGCGCCGCGGCGGCTTTCATCTGCTCAATCACAGCTTTGTTGGCCTGGGTGGCCTGCAGCGCCAGCTTGCGCGGCAGCAGAAAATTGCGGCCATAGCCGTCCGCCACTTTCACCACGTCTCCGCGGTGCCCCAGGTTCACTACGTCTTCCTTCAAAATCACTTCCATGGGAAACTCTCCAGTGTTTCGAGCGGCTGCGCCGGGGAGCCAGGATAGCCCACACCTGGATATCCAAAAAACCGGCAGCACCGCGTGGAATTCTACAACTACCTCAGTCAATCCGTCGCCCGTTTACCCCGTGAATTGCCGAACTTGCCTGTTACGAAAGGCAGGGCCGGCCACGGCGCGTCCGCGCGGCAGACGCCATCCTAGTGCCGCGTGGCAAAAGGCAGCAGGGCGATGTTGCGGGCCTGCTTGATGGCGCGCGTAAGGCGGCGCTGGTGCGTCGTGCACACGCCGGTAAGCCGCCGCGGAACAATCTTGCCCCGCTCGGCCACAAACTGCTGCAGCAGCCGCACGTCGCGGTAGGGGATAGCGTCAATCTTTTCCGTGCAGAACTTGCACACCTTCTTGCGGCGGAAAAACTTGCCGCGGCCGGAACCGCCGGAGGGGCGGCCGCCCGAGCGGTGCGGCGGTCCGGAAGGCCCTGAGTGTCCGGAGGGTGCCGGTGTGGCTGGTGCTGCTGCAGGTGCGCTCGTCTCGGGCGCCTTGCCATTGGTCTCTTCAGGCATCGTGTTTCCTCTTTACTCTCTTTGCTTCCGCCGCCGGATAAGGGCGGAGGAAGGGAAGTCTCAGGCCGGCTCCGGCATGCCCGTCGGTGGGCGCCGGGAACGGCAATTCATGCAACCATCAGGCGCTGGCTTGTGCCGTCTCGGGCGCTGCCGCCGGGGCTTCCGGCGCTGCTTCCGATGTTTCTTCCGGCGTCGCAGTCGCGGGTGCCGCTTCCGGTGCCGCAGCCGCAGGCGCTGCCGCCACCGGCTCCGCGCTCCGCTTGCGCCGCGAGTTGCGCAGGGCCTTCACCTTGGCCAGACGCTTCTCTTCCTCGTCAATGCGCACGGTGATGAACTTGATCACCTGCTCAGTCACGCGCAGGCGCCGCTCCAGCTCCAGCACCACCGCGCCGTTGGCCTCAACGGTCAGCAGCACGTAGTTGCCGTCGTTGAACTTGCGCACCATGTAGGCCAGCTTGCGGCGGCCCATCTTCTCCGTCGTCTTCACTTCGCCGCCGCCCTGCGTCACGGACGCGGTAAAGCCGGCGATCAACTTGTCGATTTCCTCTTCGACCACATCCGGCCGAACGATAAACATAACCTCATACAAACGCGACATCCGGTTTCCTTTTCCGCCGGAGCCTCCCTGGCTCCAGCCGCTGCCGCCGGCAATCGCTTGATCCGCAATCGCCATAGCGGCCATTCCTTACCTCTGCAGGCGTCTTCCGGTCTCCCGGCGCCTGCGGCACTTCCACTCCGCCGGGCTGTTTTACTCGCGACGGTTGAACTCGTTCATCGCGGCTGCCGGTCCCTGCTCGAGAATGCGCCGGGTGGCCGTGGCCACGCGATCCAGAACCTCGTCGAGCACCGTCAGGTCCGCCTTGCGCATGGGCGATAGCAGATAATCCCTGCCGCCCCGTCTGCCCCCGGCCACTACGGCCTCGGGAGGCAAATCGGGTGCTACCCCGATCCGCAACCGCAGCCACTCCTGGCTGCCCAGGGCC
Organism: Occallatibacter sp.; assembly: GCA_035531055.1. GTDB lineage: Bacteria > Acidobacteriota > Terriglobia > Terriglobales > Acidobacteriaceae > Telmatobacter. Next base: position 6,952 of record DATKTQ010000083.1, read on the forward strand.
GCGGTCACGCTGCGGGCGCCGTTGTGGCCCGCCGGGGAACCGCGTTCCCTTATCTTGAAGCTCCCCAGCACCAGGTCCAGCTCGTCATGAATCACCAGCAGGTCCTGCAACGGGTCGGCTTCAAACTCCTTTACCAGAGCGGCCACTGCGGCTCCGCTCAGGTTCATAAACGTCTCCGGCTTGGCCAGAACCACTTGCCGTCCTGCAATCCTGCAGGTGGCCGTCGTGGCCCGGCAGCGCCGGTTCTGCACCACAACGCCCTCTTGCTCGGCGATGCGGTCAATGGCCAGGAACCCCGCGTTATGCGGCGTCCAAACATACTCCGGACCCGGATTGCCCAGCCCCACCACAAGAAAGGGGCCGCGGCTGCCGGTTCCGGCGCCCCCGGCGGGCGGTGTCTGCCCGCTGGAGGCTTCGAAATCACTTGCTCCGGCCAAGGCCTACTTCTTCGCCCCGGCTTCTGCTTCCGGCTTGCCCTTCTTGGCCACTTCCGGCTCCGCCGTGCCGGCCACTGCCGCCACCACTTCACCCTCCACCGGGGCAACCACCTCTTCACGGATGGAAACCACGTGTGCCACGGTCGCTTCTTCCGTGTTCAGGTACTTCACCTTGTCTGAGTGCGGCAGGTCGCTCACGCGCACCACCCCATGCAGGCTCAGCCCGGAAACATCCACGTCGATGTGGCTGGGAATGTCTGCAGGCAGGCACTCCACTTCCACCTCGCGCAGCACGTGGTCCAGAATGCCGCCAAGAATCTTCACGCCCACCGGGATGCCCAGCAGCTTCACCCGCACGCTCACGCGCAGCGGCTTGTCCAGCGCAATGCGCTTCAGGTCAATGTGGATCAGCTCGTCCTTGAGGGGTTCCCGCTGCCAGTCCACAATCATGGCCTTGGCGGAAGGGCCCTTGCCCATATCCACGTCAAAAATCGTATTGTGCCCCGACTCGGAGAAAAGAATCCGCGAAATCTGTTTGGGGTCCACTTCCACGGCCACCGGTTCATGGCCGGCACCGTACAGCACGGCGGGAATCTTGCCCGCGACGCGAACGCGGCGCGCGGCATTCTTGTTGAACTTGCCCTCACGGGGCTTTGCAATCACTACTTCAGGCATTCTGTTTCTCGTTTCTGGTTTCGGGCACGGGCCGCTCGGGCTCCGCTCCCTTTGTGCGCGGCGTTTGCCCTGGGGGCAGGCGCCGAGGTTGGGGTCAACTGAACAGCGTACTCACGCTGGTCTCCAGGTGGATGTTTTCAATCGCCGTGCCCAGCAGGCCGGCAATCGAAAGCACCTTGATCTTTTCCAGCTTCTGCGCCGCATCGCGCAGCGGAATGGTGTTGGTCACCACCACCTCTTGCAGGCGCGAGTTGGCAATGCGGTCAATGGCCGGTCCGCTCAGCACCGCGTGGCTGGCGCAGGCATACACCGCCTCCGCGCCGTTGGCATAGAGCGCGTCCACCGTCTTCACCAGGGTGCCCGCGGTGTCAATAATGTCGTCGATAATCAGGCAGGTCTTGCCGTTCACGTCGCCCACCACGTTCATCACTTCGGCCACGTTCAGGTCCGTGCGGCGCTTGTCCACAATGGCCAGCGGCGCTTCCATCTTCTGCGCGAAAAAGCGCGCCCGCTCCACACCGCCCGCGTCCGGCGAAACCACCGTCAGGTTCGGCAGGTTCAGCTCGCGGAAGTAGCTCACCAGCACCGGGCTGGCAAAAATGTGATCCACGGGAATGTTGAAGAATCCCTGAATCTGCGCCGCATGCAGGTCCACAAACAGTGCCCGGTTGGCGCCCGCCGTGGTCAGCAGGTCGGCAATCAGCTTGGCGCTGATGGCCACTCGCGGACGGTCCTTGCGGTCCTGCCGCGCATAGCCGTAATACGGCACCACCACCGTAATCCGCGCTGCCGAGGCCCGCTTCAGCGCGTCAATCATCACCAGCAGTTCCACCAGGTGCTGGTCCACCGGATAGCACGTCGGCTGCACCACAAACACATCCACGCCGCGCACATTCTCCAGCAGTTGGAAGTAGACCTCCCCGTCGGCAAAGCGCTGCAGCTTGGCCTCGCCCACCTTCACCCCAATGTGGTTGGCAATCTCGTCTGCCAGGGAGCGGTTCGCCGTGCCGGAAAACAGTTTGAAGCGCTTGTCTTCGCTCAAATTGCGCGTGCGCTTGCGTTCGGTGGCCGGTTTGGCCTCCTTCGCCTTGGACCCCTCCGGCGCTCCGCTCTTGCGGCCGTCCTTGCCGGCGTTCGGCTCGCGAGCTTCCGGGTTATCCTGCTGCTTCTCTTCCAGCGCTACCGTCACTGTGCCTGCTTCCATCGTCTTAAGAACCTCCAAGCTGGTTGGCTTTGGCTGCTCACCTGGGTCTTTACTGCCGGATCCTTGCTGCTGGATCCCTACTGCAAAACCTGGCTGGGCGACTAGGATTCGAACCTAGACAAGTGCCTCCAAAGGGCACTGTCCTACCATTAGACGATCGCCCAACATGGCACCTCTCCGTCCACTTCCCGGAGACCGCCCCAACAGCCGCCCGTGAGTCTCTCGCGCTCAAAGGTGCACTGTCAACACGCTTATTCTGGAAGCATCTGGTCCCAGTACTCCTTGCGAGGCAGGGTGCGCGTCAACTCGCCGGCCACACCCGCCGCCCGCAGTCGTTCCAGGGCCGCTTCCGCTGCTCCCCGGGCCGCATATAGCCCGAAAAGCGCCGAACCGGACCCCGACAACGAGGCATGGAGGGCTGCCTCCGGAGTGCCGGCGGCCGCAAGAAGACGCTTGATCTCTGCAAGGGAAGGATGCTGGCGGAAGACGACGCCTTCAAAGTCGTTCGCAATCCAGCTCGTGATCCCGGTGCGGACAAGCGCGGACTCTTGAGGTCCGGCCAGGTCCTCTCCCGCGGAAAGGACACCGGAGGAGCCTGCTCCCTGCCGTCCTCCCGGAATTGCTCCCGCAAAGGCGCTGGCGTAGGCGCGGCTCAACTGCTTTAGTTTATCCGCACTTGAGTCCTCGGTCAAACCCTCAGCCGCGCACACCGCGTCCCAGTCCCGAAAAGCCTGCGGCGTGGATACCCCCACAGCAGGCAGCGCCACCACGCACCACACCGGCTCCAGGTCCGGCAGCGGATAAACCTCCTGCCCCCGGTCCAGCCCCAGCACCGTGCCACCCAGCAGAAACAACGGCACATCCGAGCCAACCTCCGCCGCAATCGCCAGCCGCTCGGCGGCCCATTTCGGGTCGGCGATTTGCAGCTCCCGCTCCAGCCCAATCAGCGCCGCCGCCGCATTCGCCGAACCCGCGCCCAGCCCGCCCTGCACCGGCAACCGCTTGTCAATCTCGATTGCGACCTCGGCTTTGGTGTCCAGTTCCTCCAAAACCAAAGAAATCATCTTCCACGCCGTGTTGTGCTGGTTGGTGGGCACGCGCGGGTCGCGGCAGCTGATCCGGATGGCCGTCTCCGCCGCCGGTTTCGCCGTAACTCGCACCACGTCATAGAGTTCCAGCGTCTGATAGACCGTCGTCAGGACGTGGAACCCGTCCGCTCGCGGTGCTCCTATATAGAGGCCCAGGTTAATCTTCGCGTGCGATTGAACGGAGGTTGGCATACCGCCTAATTGTAGGGCCGAACCCCTTTCAGACCGCACGCTTCCGCCCACCCAGGCCCGCAAATTTCTCCCCGCAGCCCCATCGCAACCGCCGTACAATCACCTTGGGCTGCCAAACTGGCTGCTTTCGTGCCGCTCGCGCCCGAGGGAGAAGGAGGGTGCAGTGCCAGCTCCCCGTCCAACCCGCATCGGCATCCTTGTCCTTGGGATCGCACTCATATCCCTGCCCGCACGCGCCCGCGCACAGCAAGCCCCCCACTTCACCCCAATGGAGGTCGTCGACGGCAAACCCTACGTCCAGGTCACCATCAACGGCCAGGGTCCCTACCGTTTCCTGGTCGATACCGGCACCGGCGCGCAGGCGCTCGTAACCACCGAGCTCGCCGACGTCCTTCACCTTCCCGTAGAAGGCCGGGCCCACCTCGTCGACCCCAGTGGCCAGGGCCGACAGCATGTCGAAATGGTCCGCCTCGACTCCCTCACCGTCGCCGGCGTCCGCTTCACCCAGGTCCGCGCCCTCCGCCACCCGCTCGCCGGAGAAGACTCCACCTGCCAGGGCCTTCTCGGCTTCGCGCTCTTCCGCCAACACCTGCTCACCCTCGACTATCCCAACCGCCGCCTCACGCTTGCCACGGGCCGGCTAGATCCGGACGGCGAGCACGCCGTGCTGCCCTTCCGCATGCCTGCTGGCGTCCCCATCGTCCCCGTTCGAGTCGGCGGCAAGCAAGCTGAGGCGCAGGTTGACTCCGGCGGCGTCGGCCTCAGTCTTTCGCAGGAGCTCGCCGCCCGCGTTCAGTTCTCCGTCGGACCCGAGGTCTTCGCGAAAGGCGAGTCCCTCTCCACGCGCTTTGAGTTACAGGCCGGCAAGTTGAAGGGCGATGTCCAGCTCGGCCGCTATCGCTTCCAGCAGCCGCTGGTCGAAATCAACCCAGCCTTTCCGCTCGTCAACCTCGGCGCCGCGGTCCTCGTCAACTTCACGGCCACCTTCGACCAGGAGCACCAGCTCATGCGCCTCGACGCGCGCAAAAAGACCTTCCACATCAACTCCCTGCCCACGCCCATGCAGCTCCGCAACGCGCCCCAGCCCAAAGAGAATCCCGCGCTCGTCCCCGTCGGCTAAGCCCGCCCGTCAGCACGCTTATATAGGCCCAG
>DATKTQ010000084.1:0-11541 GCA_035531055.1 Occallatibacter sp.
TCGAACCAGCGACCTCTTCCGTGTCAAGGAAGCGCTCTAACCAACTGAGCTACGCGCCTGCTACCAAACCAGAAGTAGTTTATCAGGTACGGGATTGCCGGGAAAGCGAGGAGTTGTTCCGCCTGCGCGCCGCAGGAGTACCATTTGTTAGGTGCCGATCGGTTCCATTCGGCACCAGGTGGAAGAGCTGGCGTGCCGTTTCCGTTTTTTGCCCGTCAGACATGCGGCTAAGGAACGCGAGCCGGAGCGAGGAGGACAGGGACCGGCATTCGGCGTGTGCAGCGCCGGTGGAGTCTGCCTGTTGAACGAGTTATGACCGACGTTGCGAACCACCGCTTGAACCCATTCCGCACCGCGCCCAACCTGCTCTCGCTGTTGCGTATTTGTCTTGCGCCGTTCCTGGTTTCCGCCATCCTGGAGAAGCACTTCGAGGTCAGCTTCATACTCTTCCTCGTGGCTGGCCTCACGGACGCGCTGGACGGCCTTCTGGCCAGGCTGCTGAAACAACGCACCATGCTGGGGCAGTACCTTGACCCCGTCGCCGACAAACTGCTCCTGAGCACGCTCTTTGTCGTGCTCATGTACGAGGGGTTGATACCGATGCGCGTCACGGTCATGGTCCTTGGCCGCGACGTCGGCATCCTGTTGGTTTCAGCCATCTTGTACGCGGCGGCGGGTCGGCGGGAGTTCCATCCCAGCGTCTTTGGCAAGCTCAACACGCTTGCCCAGGTAACGGCTGTGGCCGTCGTGCTCCTGCATCAGCTCACTCAGGCGCCTTGGGTGGTCATCCTGCGCCCGGTTGCGTTGTACGCCACCATGCTCTTCACGGTGGTATCCGGCTTGCACTATGCCTGGATCGCGGCGCATCCCCCTGCTGCTGCGCATTCCGGCGAACACATCCACAAATGAGCCAATCGCGCACGACCCCGCTCCTTGCTGTCCACTTGGAACCAGCCAGGCAATTGCTGCCTCTGGTGCGGCAAAAAGGCCGTTTTCGGGGAGGTTATTCGTCGTCTAGGGTATCTTCCGTTTCGGCTTTCTCTTCGATCACCATGTCGTGAAGCTCTTCGGAGTCAAAGACTTCGCCACACTCCAGGCATTCGAGGAACTCAGAGTCCTCGTGCCGGGAGACAATTCTAACCCTAGGGTGTTTACAGGCGCTCGCCATCGCTTCTTTATCGGTTGGATTGAAATGCTCTTTTCGCAAATTGTATCGGCCTTTTCGTCTTTTTCAAGTGACAAATTGGAGAATCGGGCTCCTTTCTTAGGCGGCGGAGAGGGTGACGGCAATCGGAATGCCCAGGCGGGCTTGAAATGCGGACAGAATCGGTCGTATACTGAATGCGGACCGAAGAAGTCGCATATTCCATGCTCAAGCTCAGCAAAAAAGCCGACTACGGGTTGATGGCGCTCAAGTACCTCGCCGAGCATCCGGAGACCACTGCGCTCAGCGCGAAGGATATTGCCGACGCCTACGGAATTCCGGCGCAGTTGCTGGCCAAGATTCTGCAGCAACTCACCCGGTCCGGCCTGCTCAAGTCCCACGCCGGCATGAACGGCGGCTATGCTCTTGCCCGCGAAGCGCGAGCGATTTCGGCCTACGAGGTGATTCATTCCATCGACGGGCCATTTTTCATTACTTCCTGCACCAAAGGGTCCAAGGGCTGCGATCTGACGCCCAGCTGCACCATCAAGGAACCTCTGGCGCGGGTGAACGAAACCATTGCTGGAGTGCTGAAGAGCATCAGTATCCAGGACCTGGCTGAGCAGGAACACCCGGCAGGGCAGGCCCGCGAGGCCAGTCCGCTGGTTTCCCTAACGCCTTAATGCAAGATCCTATCCTCCGCCGCCGGCGGAGACGAAGTGAGGATGGAGACCCGAGATGAGTACAGTTGCCAGCCAGTTGGACGTGCCCGCAGGCGTAAGCCTGCCGATCTACATGGATAATCACGCCACCAGTCCCATGGACCCGCGGGTTCTGGAGGCCATGATGCCGTTCTTCACGCAGAAGTTTGGTAATGCCGCCAGCCGCAACCACTCGTTTGGCTGGGAGGCGGAGCAGGCTGTGGATTTGGCCCGCCAGCAGATTGCCAGGCTGATTGGCGCGACGGCGAAGGAGATTATCTTCACTTCGGGCGCAACGGAGTCCAACAACCTGGCCATCAAGGGCATTGCGGAGATGTACCGCGAGCGCGGCAACCACATCATTACGCAGGTGACCGAGCACAAAGCGGTGCTGGATACCTGCAAGCGGCTGGAAAAGTACGGCTACCGGGTGACCTATCTTCCGGTGAAGGCCGACGGTCTGATTGACCTGGAAGACCTGAAGCGCGCCATCGACGACAAGACGATTCTTGTAACCATAATGGCGGCCAACAACGAGATTGGCGTGCTGCAGCCCATCCGGGAGATTGGCAAGATCTGCCATGAGAAGGGTGTCATCTTCCATACGGACGCAGTGCAGGCCGTGGGCAAGGTGCCGGTGAACGTGATGGACGACAACATCGACGTGCTGTCGCTCACCGCTCACAAGATTTACGGCCCCAAGGGCGTGGGCGCGCTCTATGTTCGTCGGCGCAACCCCCGGGTGCAGATTGCGGCGCAGATTGACGGTGGTGGGCACGAGCGTGGCATGCGCTCCGGAACGCTGAACGTCCCCGGCATTGTGGGTCTGGGCAAGGCCTGCGAGATTGCCATGCAGGAGATGGATACTGAGGCAGCCTATCTGCGCGGACTGCGCGACGGCCTGAAGGCGAAGCTCGAAGCAGAGCTGGACTACATCCACGTGAACGGCTCCATGGAGCACCGGCTGCCGGGCAACCTGAACGTGAGCTTTGTTTATGTGGAGGGCGAGTCGCTGCTGATGGGCATCAATGACGTGGCGGTTTCCAGCGGTTCGGCCTGCACCTCGGCAACGCTCGAGCCCAGCTATGTGCTGAAGGCTTTGGGACTGGGCGACGATGTGGCGCACAGCAGCATTCGGTTTGGATTGGGCCGCTTCAACACCCAGGCGGAGGTGGATTACGTGGCCGCCAAGGTGATTGACATTGTGAAGAAGCTGCGCGAGCTTTCGCCTCTCTACGAGATGGTGAAAGAGGGCATTGACCTGACCAAGATTGAGTGGCAGGCACACTGAGTTTGGCAATTCAGCAACGGCGGGCCGGCCTGCCGAATCTAACCAGTAGACGCGGCTTCCCCCGCGGAAGGAGATTGAACGATGGCGTACAGTGATAAGGTCGTTGACCACTACAGCAATCCGCGTAACGTAGGCACGCTCGACAAGAGTTCCAGCGAAGTGGGCACTGGCCTTGTGGGTGCTCCGGAGTGCGGCGACGTGATGCGTCTGCAGATCCGCGTGAACCCTGAGACGCAGGTAATCGAAGAGGCGAAGTTCAAGACCTTCGGTTGCGGTTCGGCCATTGCCAGCTCCTCGCTGGCCACCGAGTGGATCAAAGGCCGCACGGTGGAGGATGCCCTTGAGATCAAGAACACCGATATCGTGAAGGAGCTTTCGCTTCCGCCGGTCAAGATTCACTGTTCGGTGCTGGCGGAGGATGCGATTCGCGCAGCCATCGGCGACTGGAAGAAGAAGAACGGCGTGGCGGAGACTGCGGACGCAACCACGGCTGCGCACTAAGAGCAGCTTTTAAGACAGGCGATCATGTCGAACATGGTGACAATCGAATCCAAGCCCGGCGAGGGCGCTTCGGTCGCTCCGGCTGCGGCCAGCCCAGCCGCCGGTCAGGGCCTGCAGGTGACTGCTCGTGCTGTCCAGCGCATTCGCGCGGCCATGGCCAAGGAGAGTATCTCGCCCACCGAGGGCGGGCTGCGCCTGGGCGTGATGGGCGGCGGCTGCTCGGGGCTTTCGTACTCCATTCAGTTTGATACGCATCCCCGCGAGCGGGACCGCGTGTATGAGTTCGACGGCGTGCGCGTCTTCGTAGACCCCAAATCGTTTCTTTACCTGCATGGTATGACGCTGGACTATGAAGAGACACTAATGCGGCAGGGCTTCAATTTCATCAATCCGAACTCCTCGCGCTCCTGCGGCTGCGGTTCTTCGTTCTCTTAGTAGTTCCGGCGGCTGGAGTTCGTTATGTTGAAACAAATTGATTCGGCGGTGCCGGTCGCGTGCTGGTCCTGCTCGGTAGCGCAAAATGAGTCCGAGCTGTTCTGCTCGCACTGCAGCAAGATTCAGCCGCCTCCGGGCGGGGATTATTACACGGTCTTCGGACTCACTCCGCAGCTGGATGTGGACCTGGCCGTTCTGGAGCACGAGTTTCACCGGCTCAGTCGCAAGTTGCATCCGGACCGTTTTGCCCGCGCAGCGGAGATTGAGAAGCAGTGGAGCCTGGCGGACACGGCTCTGCTGAATGATGCCTACCGCACGCTTCGCGATCCGCTTCATCGCACCGAGTATCTGCTGAAGCTGCATGGAGCGGAGATTGGCGAGGAGCACGCGGGCAAAGATCGCGGAGAGGTCGGGAAGGATCCCTCCCGCGTTCCAGCGGACCTTCTGGAAGAGGTCTTCGAGCTGAACATGCAGTTGGAAGAGATGCGCATGGCGCGCAAGGTGGGCGAAACTGACGCCGATCTGCAGGCCAGCCTGGAGCAGGCCAAGCGGAAGTTTGACGGATTGCTGGTCGAGGTGGACCAGGATCTGCGCACCCAGTGGAAGGTGTGGGACGAGGGTGATGGCGCGGCACGGCAGGCAGCACAGAAAACCATGGTGGCGCTGCTCGATCGCAGGCGCTACCTCAGCAATCTGGTCCGCGACGTGACCGAGACCTTGGGAGTTTAAGCGAGAATCATGGCGGATGGACGCGTAGTTGGAATCGATTTGGGAACCACGAATTCCCTGGTCGCATACATGCAGGGCGATGCGCCGGTGGTGATTCCCGGCGTGGACGGCTCAAACCTGGTGCCGAGTGTGGTGGCGCTGGACCCCGTGGCTGAAGGCGGGGGGCGGCCGACCGTGACGGTGGGCAACAGCGCGCGGCGCGCGTTGATGGAGACGCCGGAGCGCGTGATCTATTCCGTAAAGCGGCTGATGGGGCGCGGTCTGGAAGAGGTTCGCGGCGAGCTCAAGTATTTTCCGTTTCGCCTGGCAGAGGACGCGGAAGACGGCGAGGTGCCACGGATCCAGCTGGGCGAGATGCGCTTTACGCCGCCGGAGATTTCCGCCTACGTGCTGCGCCAGCTCAAGCGGAACGCGGAGCGCTTTTTTGGCGAGCCGGTTACGCAGGCAGTCATCACCGTGCCGGCGTACTTTAATGATGCGCAGCGGCAGGCCACCAAGGATGCGGGTCGCATGGCCGGCCTGGAAGTGCTGCGCCTGGTGAACGAGCCCACGGCGGCGGCGCTGGCCTACGGGCTGGACCGTGCCAAGGAAGGGACCATCGCGGTCTACGACCTGGGCGGCGGAACTTTCGACATTTCCATTCTGAAACTGCGCGACGGAATCTTTGAGGTGCAATCCACCAACGGCGATACGCACCTGGGCGGCGACGACATCGACAACCTGCTGCTGACCATTGCGCTGGACGAGATTCATGCCGAGCATGGCGTAGATCTGCGCCGTCATCCGGCCGCCGTACAGGTGCTGCGCAAGGCGGCGATTGAGGCCAAGATTCAGCTTTCCAGCGAACTGACGGCGCGCTTTGATATCGAGCTGCCCAACGGCGACCGCTACCAGCGCGAGATGCCACAGACGGTGTTTGAGCAGCTGATTGAGCCCATTCTGGAGCGCACGGCCGGGCCTTGCCGCCAGGCAATGACCGATGCCGGCATCCAGCCGGAGCAGGTGGATGAAGTGGTGATGGTGGGCGGATCCACGCGCATCCCCGCGGTTCGCAGGCTGGTGGACGAGCTGTTTCACCTGGCGCCGCGCGGCAAGAAACCCCACATTGAGCTGAACCCGGACGAAGTGGTGGCCCTGGGCGCGGCGGTGCAGGCAGACATTCTGGCCGGCGCGTCCAAGGCAACGGAAGAGATGCTGCTGCTGGACGTGACGCCGCTCTCGCTGGGCATTGAGGCACTGGGCGGAACGGTGGCGCGCATCATCCAGCGCAACTCCACCATTCCGGCTTCGGCCACGGAACACTTTACCACCGGTGTGGACGGGCAGACCAACGTGGCCATCCACGTGGTGCAGGGCGAGCGCGAACTGGCTTCTGACTGCCGTTCGCTGGCCCGTTTTGATTTGAAGGGAATTCCGCCGATGAGTGCAGGACTGCCGCGGATTGAGGTGAAGTTTCTCATCGACGCCGACGGAATTCTGCAGGTTTCCGCGCGTGAGCAGCGGAGCGGCAAGGCGGCGAAGATTGAAGTGAAGCCCACCTACGGCCTGACCGATGAGCAGGTGGAGAGCATGATTCTGGACTCCTTTGACCATGCCGAGGAGGACTTTGCCAAGCGCCTGTTGATTGAGGCTCGGAATGAAGCCGAAACGATTCTTTCCGCCGTGGAGCGTGCGCCGGAGAACGCCGCGTGGCAGCAGTTGAGCGCCGAGGAGCAGGCTGCGATTTTTGCTGCTCGCGACCGGCTGGCCGCCGCGAAGACAGGCGAAGATGTGCCCGCCATTCGCGAGGCGACGGTTGCCCTGGACCAGGCTACGCGCCGCTTTGCGGAGTTGATGATGGAGGCGGCAGTCAGCTCGGCCATTCGCGGCAAAACCATGGACGCAGCCGGCGAGGAGATGGGCGAAGAGTTGACCGCGCCACATCCCATGGCTCCGGCGGAGTTCAAGTAACAGCAGTTCAGCGGACCGCGAGTCCAGAAGTCAGTGCCGAGGAAGCGACGATGATGAGCGAAGCAAAGACGACAAACATTGCGCCCGAGAAGCTGGTGCGCGTCACCTTCCAGCCGGAGGGCAAGACGGTCGAGTTCGAGTATGGCACGCTACCGTATGACCATCATGGCAAGCCGATGTCGTTCCTGGATGTGGCGGAGAACTTCGGTATTTTCCTCGACCATGCCTGCGGCGGCGTCTGCGCCTGCACTACGTGTCACATCTGGACGAAAGAGGGCACAAGCGGCATCAGCGAGGCGGAGGACGAGGAGCTGGACCGGATGGACATGGCTGCCGACCAGCAACTGAACTCGCGGCTGGGCTGCCAGGCGGTGATTATGGGTCCGGGCGAGTACGTGGTGGAGATTCCCAAGTGGAACCGAAATTACACGTCCGAAGGCAAGCCGCTGGCCCTGGCGGACCCGAAGTAGAGGGCCTCTGAGCCTTCCGCACCCGTTTCAAGAAATCCGTTGCCAGAAAATTCGTTGCAAGGAGCGATGGCTATGCCGCGCGAAATCCTGTGGACCGATGTCGAAGAGATCGGCATTCAATTGCAAGAGAAGTTTCCGGATGTGGACCCGCTCACGGTCCGCTTTACCGACCTGCTTCGCTACGTGACCGAGCTGGAAGGCTTCGCCGACGATCCGGCCAAGTCGAACGAGGCGCGGCTGGAGGCCATCCAGATGGCATGGCACGAAGAGTACGAGGACGCGAAGTAACACGCTTGCAGTAAGGCGCTTCTTGCCCGGCCGGAACCAGAGCCTCAGTCCCGTTCCCGGCCCTCGCTCCAACCGAACGCGTTGGTGAAGTGATCGATCTGCCGCGGCTCGCCCGGCACCAGGTAGACGCTCATCACGTCAAATCGCACAGGCGGCGGCAAGGGCTGTGGCAACTGTCGCACATAGCGGCGCGCCAGCCGCCGCAGGATGTTGCGCTTGTGCTGGTCGACGGCGGACTCGGCGGGCCGCTCGTCGCGCGCGGTGCGTGTCTTCACCTCGATGAAGCAGAGCATCGGTCCCTGCCAAGCGATGAGATCCACGTCGCCGGGCACCTCTCCGGACGACCAGCGCCGCGCCACCACGGTGTATCCGTTGCGTCGCAGGTGGAAGAAGGCGGCATCTTCGCCGTCGAGCCCGGTGACGAGATGTTGCGGAAGGCCTGCGCGACGGCTTCGCCGGCGCGTCCACGCATCCAGGCGAGCGACGGACTTTTCCAAAAGATTTAGCCGGAACGCTTCCGCGAATGCCATGGCACCCATTGTGCCGTGGTTGGCGCCAACGTGCAAATGCCGCACCCGAAGGCGCGGCATCTGCACGTTGCGAGGGGTGCGGAGTTCAGGCCGTGGTTGCGGCCAGCTCGCCGGCGAGGGCGAACTCCTTCTCCGCCTGGGAGAGGGCGTCTTCCAGAATATCGAGCGCCACGGTGGCCTCTTCTTCTCTGAGCACCAGCGGAGGGCAGAGGCGGATGGAGGTCTCGCCGCAGCCCAAAATCATGAGGCCGCGCTCAAAGGCCAGTGCCTCCACGCGGTTGCGCAGGGCGCTTGCGGGCTCGCGAGTGCCCTTGTCTTTCACCAGTTCCACGCCGATCATGAGGCCGCGTCCGCGCACATCGCCGACGGAAGGATGGGTCTTCTTCCAGGTGTGCAGCCGGTCGAGGATCAGGCCGCCCACGTGTGCTGCATTGCCGATGGCCTCGCGCTCGAGAATGTCAATGGTCGCAATCGCGGCGGCGATGGAAACGGGGTTGCCGCCGAAGGTGGAGGCGTGGGAACCGGGGACCCAATCCATGACTTCGGCACGGCTCATGCAGACGCCCAGAGGCATGCCGCTGGCGATGCCCTTGGCCATGCAGATGATGTCCGGCTCCACGCCGGAGTGCTGAATGGCCCACCATTTGCCGGTGCGGCCAGAGCCGGACTGCACTTCGTCGACAACCAGCAGAATGCCGTATTTGTCGCAGATGGCGCGCAGTTCGCGCAGGAAGTTGGTGGGGGCTACGACGTAGCCGCCCTCGCCCTGAATGGGCTCGACGAAGATGGCGGCGACTTCTTCCGGCGCGAGGATGGTCTTGAAGAGTTTCTCCTCGATGTATCGGGCGCAGCCGAGGGCGAAGGCCTCTTCTTCCTGCGGGCCGCCGGTGCAGCCGCGATAAGCGTAGGGATAACGTACGTGGGTGACGCCGGGAACCAGCGGCGAGAAGCGGCGCTTCTGCTGCGGCTTGGAGGCGGTGAGCGACAACGCGCCCATGGTGCGGCCGTGGAAGGCGCCGAGGAAGGCGATCACATGCTGGCGGCCGGTGTGATAGCGGGCGAGTTTCAGCGCGCACTCAACGGCTTCGGCGCCGGAGTTGCCATAGAAGACCTTGTGCGGGCCGGGCATGGGCGCGACGGCGGAGAGCTTGGCGGCGAGGTCGGTGAGCGGCTCGTTGTAAAAATCGGTGCCGGAGATGTGGATGAGCTCGGCCGCCTGCTTCTGGATGGCGGCGACGACCTCCGGGTGGCAATGGCCGGTGGAGGTGACGGCGATGCCGGCGGCAAAGTCGAGAAACTCGTTGCCGTCCACGTCGGTGACGCGAAGGCCGCGGCCGCTTTTGGCCACAAGCGGATAGGAGCGTGTGTAGCTGGGCGAGATGTAGCGGATATCGGCTTCGACGGCGGCCTTGGCCCGGGGTCCGGGCAGAGGACAAATCAGCTTGGGTCCGTACTGGGCGTGCATTTCTTGCTTGGTCATCGTGGTCACTCCTCGGCAGATTCGTTTGTGCGGCGTGGGCCCCGGAAAAGGTTGGCTGGAAGGGGGCGAGTCCGCGGACCCCGGCGGTCAGGGGTCATCCAGTTCCGCCGGCCCGGCAGGGCAAGCGCAAGCAGGCAAGGGTCTTCGGCGGAGTGGTGCTAGTCGCCGCCGAAGAGGCTAGGTCGCGTGCGGGTGGGCAGCACGCGCAGGTGGCGGCGCGGGCAGATGCAGCGCGCACGGGAGCGAGACCAGCGCTTGGCGACTGGTACCGGCAGTCCGTAGCATGCGTGCTTGTGCATGGAAACCCCGCTGGCTGGAGGATAGCACGCGACCCAGGCGCTTTGCCACGCTGAGGAAGGGCGGCAAATGCGCGATGCGGCCGGAAGCAGCGGCCAGGTGGCCTTACGGAGTGGGCTTTACGTCAAAGGCGGAAGCGGGCACGAGGGCCGCCGGGGTCTCGCCATCCAGGGTCACCCTGCCCTGCTCAAAGTCCGCCAAATCGGCGTGGTCGGTGGCCATGACCATCCAGCAGACGGCGCCTTTTCTCAGCACGCTGCAGGTGATTTCGACCGTGTAATGCGACTCCGCGTGGCCGATGGCTACACCGTTGACGCGCTCAATCCAGAGGCTGTGCGAGCCGAGGAAGTAGGAGCCGTAGACGGGGTCTGACAATACAAAGGCCCGCTTGAAGTTTGTCATCGCGCCTTCGGCAAATCCAGGCAGGTCCTTGTCTGTGATCGGCTGGCCGAAGCAGGATTGGGGAAGCTGCACGACGGCGACGATGGAGGCCGGGTTGCCGTGGCGGGCGGTGAGCGCAATCTGCACGCACTCGATGCCCTTCTTTTCTGCCTCAGAGGTGGCGGCCTCGGACTGGCTCTGCTTGACGTCGGCAAGCGAGGACGGCGTCTGGACCACCGTCCAGTCCGAAGGCAGGCTGTAACTGAAGCCGAGGTCGCTGGTATGGGTTTGCGAGGCGGGAGCCGGCGCCTGGGCCAGCACGGAGACGGCGCAAAGGGCGAGCAGCGGGAGAGCGTAACAGCGGTTCATTCCGGGGCAAGTCTAACATGACCGGCGCTTGGCACGGTCGGCTCGGGGCAGAGCGCCGGGCTAACGCAGCAGGAGCACGGAGACCGAGGAGGCGATGCCGGCCAGGGCAAAGGCCATGCCGAGGTACCAGTAAATGCGGCTGCGGGTGAGCAGCGTGACGGAGGTGATGACGAGGCCGATTTCCAGTAGCGCTTCGCCGAGGTCAAAGCGGTTGGCGCGGGCTTCGGCATGGTCCACGCGGGCCTCGAGCGCTTCCGCCTTCTGCTGCTCCTCTTTCAGTTCCGCGGCCCACTTGGCCTGGTGGTCCGCGTAGGTGCGGGCCAGACGGGCGGCGGCGGCCTTATCCGTGACGGTGATGACGCTGAGCATGTCCGCGGTAAGGAAGGTGTTGTTGGAGCGGATTTTCTTGGCCTGGTAGAGATTCCACTGGTCGGTGGCTTTGTTCTGGAAAAGCACGGCCTCAGTGTGGGTGCGATGGCCGAGAACGGTGGTGACCGCGACCAGCACGGCAAGCACGCTCATGGTGAAGGCGACGGGGCGCATGGTGGATTCATGTGCGCCATGTTCGGCGTGTTCGCGGAGTTCGTGTGCTTCGTTGGCTTCCATTGCGGAATGCTCCTGACAGCGGGCGCGGCGGGTGGGTTACTTGCGCTTCCAGCGGACGCCGTCTTTGGAGTCTTCCAGAACAATGCCATTTTCCGCCAGCTGGTTGCGAATCTGGTCGGCGCGGGCAAAGTTGCGCTGCTTTTTGGCCATGGTGCGCTCGGCGACTAGGGCTTCGATTTCCTCATCCGTGAGGGACTGGGCGGCGAGCAGTTCCGGGGCCACTTCGCTCATTTTGCCGGCCTGCTCGGCCCAGGCCAGGGCGCGGCGGGTGGGTTCGGCGTCGCGGTCTTCCAGGACGTCAAAGACGGCGTCAAAATCTCTCAGGACGGCGAGGATGGCCTCGCGGTCGCCGGCAAGGAGCTGGCCGCG
>DATKTQ010000085.1:0-4281 GCA_035531055.1 Occallatibacter sp.
CCCGCCATTTTGCAGATCATTTCCCCCTCCCACTGCATACTTGAATAGAAGAAAAGCGACTCGCATGCGACTCCGCACCTCCCCAGCCACGAACCGGCTGACAACCGATCTCTGACAACTGACAACTGAAAACGGCTCCGCGCAGCGGAGCCTCCCCCCTCCCCCCCTATACGAAATTTGCAGTTTTCCACAGCAGTTTTGCCGATTATTTCGCCGTTCTGAGATCCACCCTCAACCCACCACCCAACGGAGTTCCCCATGGCACCCAGCACACCGCAAGTCTTCTCTCCCGTCACGCCCGCGCAGTTCGCCCATCTCGTCCAGCAGGCCCAGGCCACCGGCATCCCCATCGCCGGCAACTCCGGCTTCGCCGCCAAATTCGGCGTCGAAGTCTGCTGGAATTACCTGCCGGAAACCCAGCAGCTCACCCTCCAGTGCCTTCGCGCTCCCTTCTTCGTCAGCCACGCAGACGTAGACCAGAAACTCCGCGCCCTCGTCCAGCAGAGCCTCTCCACCGCATAGCCGCGCCGCCGTCACTCCCGTCCAGCCCCGCCGTGGTCTACAATCGTGGGGTTATGGCTACTGTCTCCCTTGCCACCCAAATCCAGCCGCGCTCCCCGCAGGGCGGCTTTGCCAATGAGCCCTTCACCAACTTCAAGGACCCCCAGACCGCCCGCGACATGCAGGCGGCGCTCGACCTCGTCCACGGCCAGCTCGGCCGCGAGTACGATCTCGTCCTCGGTGGCCACCGTCTCAAGACGCAAGGCAAAATTCGCTCCCTCAATCCCGCGCGCCCCGCGCAGGTCGTCGGCATCCATCAGAAAGCCGACGCCTCCCACGCCGAACAGGCCATGCAGGCCGCACTCGCCGCATTCGAGATCTGGAGCCGCACCACCGTCGAGACCCGCGCCTCGCTCCTGCTCAACGCCGCGGAAATCATCCGCCGCCGCAAGCTTGAGTTCTCCGCCTGGCTCGTCTATGAAGTCGGCAAAAACTGGGCCGAGGCCGACGCCGACGTCGCGGAAACCATCGACTTTTGCGAGTTCTACGCCCGCGAAGCCCTCCGCCTCGCCCAGGCCCAGACGCCCATCCAGCTCCCCGGCGAGCGCAATCAGCTTCTCTACATCCCGCTCGGCGTCGCCGCCGTCATTCCTCCGTGGAACTTCCCCTTCGCCATCATGGCCGGCATGACCCTCGCCTCCATCGTCACCGGCAACACCGTCATCCTCAAGCCCTCCAGTGACTCGCCCACCATCGCCGCCCGCTTCGTCGAAGTCCTTGAAGAGGCCGGCATGCCCGGCGGCGTCGTCAACTTCTGTCCCGGCTCCGGCGCCACCTTCGGCAACGCCATCGTCGAGCACCCCAAGACCCGCTTCATCGCCTTCACCGGCTCCAAGGCCGTCGGGCTGGAAATTCACGAGCGCGCCGCCAAAGCCCAGCCCGGCCAAATCTGGATCAAGCGCACCATTCTGGAAATGGGCGGCAAGGACTCCACCCTCGTCTGCGCCGATGCCGACCTCGATGCCGCCGTCGACGGCGTCGTCGCCGCGGCCTTCGGCTTCAGCGGACAAAAATGCTCCGCCTGCTCCCGCGCCATCGTCGAAGCGCCCATCTACAACGTCTTCCTTGAGCGCCTCCGCGAGCGCGTCGCCAAGCTCGTCGTCGGCGACCCGGTAGAAAATCCGAGCCTCGGCCCCGTCATCAACAAGGCCGCGTTCGACTCCATTCTCGCCTACATCGAAATCGGCAAAAAAGAAGGCCGCCTCCTCGCCGGTGGCAGCCCCGTTTCAACTCCCGATGGCGGCTTTTACCTCGCCCCCACCGTCTTTGCCGACATCGCACCCGACGCCGTCCTCGCACAGGAGGAAATCTTCGGACCCGTCCTCGCCGTCATCAAGGTCGAGAATTTTGACGAGGGTCTCCGCGTCGCCAACAACACCGAGTACGGCCTCACCGGCGCGATTTACACCTCAGACCGCGCACGGCTCAACCACGCGCGGAACGAGTTCCACGTCGGCAATCTCTATCTCAATCGCAAATGCACCGGAGCCATGGTCGGCGCGCATCCCTTCGGCGGCTTCAACATGAGCGGCACCGACTCCAAGGGCGGCGGACCCGACTACTTGTTGCTCTTTACCCAGGCCAAAAGCGTGGCAGAGCCACTCTAAGCCGCTCCCGCGCTTTCTCAGGCCACCGCCGCGCCCGAAGCAGCAGCCTGCTCCTCGGCTTCCAGTCGGTTGCCCATCTCCGCCGCGGCCGCGGCCAGCACGCGATGGTGAATCGTAAACAGCGCCAGCTCCAGCCGGTCGCTCACGCCCGTCTTGTCATAGATGGACCGCAGATAATTCTTGATCACCTGCTCGGTCGTCTTCAGCCGATGCGCAATCTCGCGGTTCTTGCAGCCCTGCACAATCAGCGCCACAATCCGCATTTCCTTCGGCGTCAGCCGGTCGCGCACCCGCGAGCCCACCATGTCTTCTTCCACGTTTTCCTGCACCAGCAGCTGCGGCGGAGTCCAGATGTCGCCCGCTGCCACCCGCCGCACGCACTCCACCAGCGAGGGTCCCGTCACATTCCGGAAGACCACCCCGCGGAATCCCTGCTGCAGGAAGGCATTCGCCGCCTCGTTATTCTCAGCAATCACAATGCCCCGCGAATTTGCCTGCTCCAGCACCGTCCGCAGCCGGACCATGTCCGGACGTAGCGACGATGCCAAAACCACAATCGCTCCCGGAAATGTCGTGATCGCATGCATCATCCGTTCCAGGTCCGTGCACTGGGCAATAATGCGCAAATCTTCGTCCATGGCCAGCACTTTCGCTGTCCCCGCCCGAAAGATCGCTTGTGAATCGGCAAGGATGACCTTGTTCATCGCGTGCGCCCCATTCGCTCGTGGCTTCCCGGCTGGTCGCCGGGAGCAATGCCTTTTGCTGCGTTCAGCGTGTCGCCGTTCCAGCCTCCGCGCGCCACACTCGTTCGCTTCTTTATCGGCATCTTCCGCCGATTTCGCTAACGCCTGCAGAACATACCGTCAAGCAGGGTCGGTATTCCTTTCGTCATGGAACCCATCCAAAAGTACCACCCCAAGGTAACATGACCCTAAAAACAGCTTACCGCGCAAACGCCCTGCGCGTCATTAGAAACCTTTCAATCACCTTTCATGTTATTTACTGTCTAGGGACGACTATTTGCGGTTCGAGGAAGAAGCGCTGCAGTTGTTCTGCCTTCTGGCGCAGCCCGCCATGGCTCACAAGCCATCGCTCCCGGCCGCTCCATCCCGTTTTCCGCGCGGAAAATGTCGCCCCCCCCGCGCCACCAATCCCGGCGTTCCCCCAGGAACGCCGCACAATGAGAAGGTATGGCAAGACCCATCGTACTGGCAGTGGATGATGATGTAAGCGTTCTGGAAGCCGTCGTGCAGGACCTGCGCCGCCAATACGGCGCCGAGTACCGCGTCATGCGCGCCGCCAGCGGCCAGGCCGCACTTGACACCCTCGCCCAGCTCAAAACCCGCCAAGAGCCCGTCGCCCTGATCGTCAGTGACCAGCGCATGCCCGGCATGACCGGCGTCGAATGCCTCGAGCGCTCCCGCGACCTTTACCCAGACGCGCGCCGCGTCCTCCTCACCGCCTATGCGGACACCGAGGCCGCCATTCGCGCCATCAACACCGCCCGCATTCACTACTACCTCAACAAGCCCTGGGACCCGCCCGAGGAAAAGCTCTACCCCGTCCTCTCGGATCTGCTCGACGACTGGAAAGCCGGCTATCGCCCGCCCTTTGAGGGCCTCCGCGTCGTCGGCAGCCGCTGGGCGCTCGAAGATCACAAGCTGCGCAACTTCCTCTCCCGCAACCACGTCCCCTATCGCTGGCTGGATGTGGCCGGCAGTGAGGAAGCCACCCGCCTGCTGGAAGAGCGGCAGATGCGGCCCGATCAGCTTCCCATCGTCTTTTTCCCCGACGGCACCACCCTTGCCGCGGCGGATATGGAAAGCCTCGCCGCCCGTGTCGGCCTCAGCACCCACGCCACCCAGGAGTTTTACGATATGGCGGTCGTCGGCGCCGGCCCCGCCGGCCTTGCCGCCGCTGTCTACGGAGCCAGCGAGGGGCTTCGCACCCTCGTCATTGAGCCCGAGGCCCCCGGCGGTCAGGCCGGTTCCACCTCCCGCATTGAAAACTACCTCGGCTTCCCCACCGGCATCACCGGCGCCGACCTCGGACGCCGCGCCCACATTCAGGCCACGCGCTTCGGCGCCGAGTTCGTCACCCAGCGCGCCGTCGG
>DATKTQ010000086.1:0-14795 GCA_035531055.1 Occallatibacter sp.
CAGCCAAGGCCTCCGTGGTGCTGAAGCTGCGGCACGGCTCCCTGGCCGATGGGGAAGCGGAGGCCATCCGCAACCTTGTGGCTTCAGCCGTCGATGGACTCACGCCGGACCGCGTGGTGCTGGTCGATGCCGACGGTCACCCTCCTCTCGGTCCCAAGACACCGGAGGCTCTGCGGCTGACCGCCGAGCAGGCGCTTGAGGAAAAGCTCATCTCCACCCTGGAGCCGGTCACCGGCGCGGGCAATGTTCGTGCCTCGGTCACCCTGGCGTACGACCCGGACGCGACCGACGAGACCAAGGAAACCTACGACCCCAGCCAGACCGTCACACTTTCCATGCAGCGCTCGCAGCAGACCACCGGCAGCCAGCCGGTGGCAGCCGGGGTGCCCGGCACCGCGTCCAACGCGCCGAACTCGCAGGCGCTTCCGGTCTATCCGAAGCAGACCACCTCGCCGCAAAGCGCGACCACGGAGTCTTCGACCTATGCCGTATCAAAGACGGTGCGCCACACGGTTGTAGGTTCCGGCCGCTTGCAGCGCATGACCGCAGCCATCGTGGTGAATGACCGGCTGGTGCAGGTCGCCGCCAAGGGCAAACCCGCGCAATGGCAACCGCGCTCGGCTCAGGAGTTGAAGAATCTGACAGCGCTGGCCCAGGCCGCGGTTGGATTTGACGCCTCGCGCGGCGACGTGGTGACGGTGCAGGATCTGCCTTTTGACAGCAATCGTCCCCAGGCGGCGGTTTCGGCGCCTGTCCGAATGTTGCGCGCCGTGCAGGATTCTCCGGATCTTTTGAAATATGTGTCGATGCTGATCGCCTTGCTTGTGGTGCTCGCCTTTGGCCTGCGTCCGGCGCTGCGCATGGCCCTCTCGGGATCGGCAATTGCGCCCAAGGGCGCGTCCGCCCAGTTGCCGGGCGCAGCCTCCTCACCGCCCGCGCTCGGTCAGCCGGAGGGGGGAGTGCCCACGCCAGAGCGCGCACGGGCGCAAGAGATCTTTGAGCAGGTCACGGGACACCTGCAGCGTGAGCCAACACAGAGTTCGCGACTTCTGCAGAGCTGGATTCATTCCGACCAATCGTGAGCTGAACGCACACAGGCGGAAATTCGGAAATAAGAGAACACGTAGGGGGTCACGATCTTGGCAGAGCAGGAAAGTCCGATGGAATCTGGACCGCACCGGTCGCGCGCGAATCTGAACGGCACGCGCAAGGCAGCGATTCTTCTGGTTGCTGTGGGCGAAGATCTGGCCAAGGAGATTCTGCGTGCCCTGCCGGAGTCCGATGTGCATCGGCTGACCGAGGAACTGGCCGACCTGCGCGGGGTGACTCCGGAGCAGACCGCCGGAGTTCTGGAGGAGTTTTGGGAACTTCTTGAGACGCAGAACTTCATGCTGCACGGCGGGATCGACTACGCCCAGCGCCTGCTGGTAGAGACTTTCGGCAAGGAACGCGCGGAAGACCTGATGCTTCTGGTGCGCCGCTCGCAGGAAGAGGCCCAGGGCAACCTGGCCAAGCTGCAGCGAACCGACCCGCAGCAGTTAGGCAAGCTGCTCGAGTCCGAGCATCCGCAGACCATTGCCCTGGTGCTGGCGCACCTGGACCCTAAGCGCGCCTCCCAGGTTCTTGACAATTTGAGCGATGACCACAAAGTGGTTTCCATCCAGCGTCTGGCGGAGATGCGGCAGTTCTCGCCGGAGATGGCACAGAAGGTGGCGCATATCCTGCACCGCCGGCTGGAGAGCGTGGGGGATACGGCGCGCAAGAGCTACTCCGGCTTCAGGGCCGTGGCAGAGCTGCTGAACCGGATCAATGCCGAGGAGTCAAAAAAGATACTGGAAGCGATCGAAGAGAATCAGCCGGAGCTGGCCCTGAACATCCGCAACCTCATGTTCACCTTTGAAGATCTGGTTACGGTGCCTCCGGCGACCATCCGCGAGATTGTTTCCGGCGTGGACAAGCGGCAACTGGCCATGGCGCTGCGCGGAGCCAATGAGGAAGTGCGGGCGCAGATTTTCAAGGCCATGAGCTCGCGTGCCGTGGAGATGCTGAAGGAAGACATGGAAGTGCTCGGGCCGGTGCGGTCGCGGGAGGTGGCACAGGCGCAGCAGGAGATCCTGAATCTGGCGCGGCGGCTGGAGGCCGAAGGCAAAGTGGTGCTGAAGCTGGAGGCAGGCGACGAGATGCTGGCCTGAGAGATACGGGGAGAAGACTATGCGAGCGGCAAGTGCACCAACCATTGAAGTGTTTGAATATCCGGCGGGAGCCGACAGTGGTCTGCCCGGCTGGGACGGATATGTGGACGCCGGACTTGGCGAAAACGGTGTTTCCTGGGGTGGAGAATCGCCGCATCGGACGGCGGAGCGCGAGGAGGCCCTGCGTGCGCGAGTGGAGCAGGCTGCCGCCGAGGCGTCCCGACAGAGTTACGAAGCCGGCCGGAAGCAGGGAATCGACGAAGGACGGTTCGCGGAGCGGGAAGCCCACTCGGCGGTCCAATCTGAAGCCGACCGGAAGCGAACCGTTCAAGCTGCCGAACTGCTGGAGCAGTTCGCGCAGGAGCGGAATCGCTATCTGCACGCCGTGGAGCACGAGGTGGTGGAACTGGCCCTGGCGGTTGCGGCGCGTATTCTGCGCCGCGAGGCGCAGATGGACCCACTGTTGTTGACCGGCGCGGTGCGCGTGGCGCTGGGACAGTTGTCCAGGACTACCCAGGTGCGGTTGCGGGTGCCGACAGAGGACCTGGAGTTGTGGACGGAGACAATTGCGCATCTTCCCAACCTCTCGCTCAAGCCGGAGGTGGTGGCGGGGGAGCAGATGGAGGCGGGAGACTGCGCCATCGAAACCGAACTGGGCACCGTGGACCTTGGGATTCGTGCGCAGCTCGGCGAGATTGAGCGCGGCTTCTTTGACCGTACGCGCGCGCGCAAGGCTGAGCCCGCTGGCAGCGTCGAGGGCAGGGCCGCCGCGCACAAAGGGGGCGCGTGAGCCCTTTGCTGGAGCGGTATCTCTCGCGGCTGCATCGTGCCCAGCCATGGAGATGGAGTGGTCAGGTCATCGAATCCGTTGGACAGACCATTGAATCGGCCGGACCGCTGGCCTCGGTGGGCGAGTGCTGCGAGATTGTCGATCAATCCGGCGAAGTTCACTCCGCCGAGGTTATCGGATTTCGCGGGACCAATGTGCTGTCGATGCCGGTCGAGGGAACGGAAGGGATTCGCTTCGGCGACACGGTCGCGGCCCTCGGGGTGCACCCGGAGCTGGAGGTGGGCCCGGGCCTGATGGGCCGGGTGCTGGATGCCCTGGGAGAACCGATCGACGGCAGACGGCGGCTTAGTGCCGCCCAGACTTTTCCGATGGATGGCGCGGTGCGCTCGCCATTTGACCGGGTTCCCATTCGCACGCCGCTTGGTACCGGGATTCGCGCACTGGACGGTCTGTTGACGGTGGGGCGCGGACAGCGTGTCGGCATCTTCGGCGGTTCGGGCGTGGGCAAGAGCACGCTCATCGGCATGATGACGCGCAACACCGAGGCGGATGTGACGGTGGTTGGCCTGGTGGGGGAGCGCGGGCGTGAAGTGGGAGAGTTTCTGGAGGACTCGCTGGGCGAGGAAGGGCGCAAGCGCTCGGTGGTTCTGGTCTCCACCTCCGACCAGTCGCCGCTTTTGCGCATGCGTGCGGCGCTTGCGGCCACCACGATTGCCGAATTCTTTGCCGCCCAGGGAAAGCATGTCCTGCTGGTGCTCGACTCGCTGACTCGCTTTGCGATGGCCGCACGCGAGATTGGACTGGCGGCCGGCGAGCCGCCGACGGCCAAGGGATATACGCCTTCGGTGTTCACGCGCCTCGCGCGGCTGGTCGAGCGCACTGGGCAGTTCCGAACGGGATCGATTACCGCTTTCTACACCGTACTGATGGAGGGAGACGACCAGCAAGATCCTTTGGTTGATGCGGTTCGCTCGCTGCTGGACGGCCATGTGGTGCTTTCGCGCGCGCTGGCCGCGGAAGGCTGGTATCCGCCGATTGCGTTGCTGGACTCGATCAGCCGTCTGATGCCGTCGGTGACCGAACCGCGGCATCGGGAGCAGGCGGCTCTGCTGCGACGGTTGATGGCCGTCTATGCGCGGTCAGAGGACCTGGTGCGCATTGGGGCCTACAAGCCGGGAGCGGATCCTGATCTCGATCGGGCCTTGCGGGCGAGGCAATCGCTGCGCGGTTTCCTTGCCCAGGATGCGGCAGAACGCTGCTTGTTTGCCGAGAGCATCCGGCGTCTGAACGAACTTGCGGCGGAGGTGTAGCAGATGGGAGTTTCGTGGGCGCTGCTGCGGTTGCTGCGGATCCGGGAACTGGAAGAAGAGCAGAGACGAGTGGCGCTGGAGTCGGCGCTGGGAGAGGTGGCCCGGCTGGAACAGGCACTCGCCGGTGCGGCCGAGCGCGACCGCCAGGGCCGCATCCTGGTGACGCGCAGCGCGAAGGACGGAGAGCTGCCGGACCGCCTGGCCGGAATCGAAGAGTCGCACGCGGCACGGCGCCGCTCACTCTTGCTGGTTCCGCTGCTCGAGTCCGCAGAGAAGGCGGCAGCATCCATGCGGGAGGACCTATTGCGCAAGCGGGTGGAGCGAAGGCAGGCCGAGTCGCTGGTGGAAGAGGCCAGGGCCGAGGCCGCGACTGAAGCGCTGCGACGCGAACAGCAAGGTCTGGATGACTGGCTTCGCGCCCGCAACTGGAATGTGCGAGCAACGCAGTGCGAAGGACTCCCGACGGAAGGTCCAGAAGACCCCGACGATACGGCTACGTGAGACGGCAATCTCCCAAGGCCATCCGGATTAGCCTTAGCAAATCGAAAGCAGAGTCGCCAGCTTCCAAATCCCAAGCAGGTCTTACATTCCTGACAACCCTCTAACCCGCCGTTGCTCACTTTGGCATTCCGTCTGCTCTATTTCCCGGCATGACCGGTGCACCAATCGCAATCGGAGGCGGAGGGTCGGGGACGCCGAACAGCGTAATCCCTGGTCCAACGCCCGGCTCCGCGCCGCAGGCGGGATCTGCAACCGGCATGCTCTTATCGAAAGGGGACGGCGTGCGTTCCGCGGATCCGCAGTGGCAGCTTTCGCTGGCCTCTGCGGGCTGGCATGTGCCGGCGAATCGGGAACCCGCAAATCTGGAGCCCGCGAATCAGGAGCCGGCTGCAGAAGGTCCAGCCAGCACCGCAGGGAGTGGGAGTCCCGAAGTTTCCCAGCAGCTTGCAGTGGCAGATCCTTTGAAGGCGTTGCTCCTATCGCCGAAATCTGCCTATCCCGAAACAGCGACAATGGATTTTGGCACCTCTGCCTTGGCTTCGAAGGCCACGCCTTTGGCGCCGGGCGAGATGCGGGATTCCGGTGGGTCGCTCAGCGGCAAACTCGGCCAGGACAAGTCGGCAGCCGGTGATGGAATGAAAGCGGTGAAGGACAAGAAGGCGGCCGATCCGCCGACGGAATCGGGTGCGAATGGGATGGTCGCTACAATCGCCGCGCCTGTCTGGGGCCCGGTGACTCCTTCGCCGGTTGTTCGACTCGGCGGTACTGCCGGTGCCAGAGTTTTGACAGATGCTCACGCAGGCGATGGGCCGCATGGCTCGACCGTGCAGGCTGCCCCCTCCACCTTGTCAAACGCCGCAGGCATCCTTTCTCCCGGACAGGGCGAGGAGGCGGCTCTGCAATTCCAGGACGAGGTGGTGCAAGGTTCACACTCCGACGCCGGCGCGGTGGGTCAAAAGACAGCGAAGCCGCTCTTGAGTGATCCGCGAGGCAGTATCCTATCGTCGAAACCGGCGGTTGCAGCGGCATCGGCCGCACCATCGCATCTGGATTTGCAGGCAATGAACGCCGTGGTTGCCGCGAAGCAAGGCGACGGTTCGCAGCCTTCTCTATCTGCCTCCACGATTGCCGGAAAGCCCGTGCCTTCCGCGCAGGTTGCGCCGGTGGGGCGTCCGGGGGCAGTCACCTCTACTTCTCATCCGTCTGGATCCCGCTCGACGGTGCGCTTGGGCGATGCCGCCATTGGAGGAAGCAGCAATTCTCCGCAGGGCATTCTGGCGGGCCAGGGCATTGGTTCCACCTCTGCGGCGGGCCCACTTCCAGCGGCGAATCAGGGAGATTCAGCTGGAGCGCGGGTCGACGGAGTGGACACGCACGGAAAGGATGCCTTCTCCGCGATGGATCGAGGAGGGGGATTTTCGCCCGAGGGATGGACGCATGTTGGAACCCATGCGGCGGAAGCGGGATACCAGGATCCGACGCTGGGTTGGGTCGGCGTGCGTGCCGAGGTGACCAGTGGCGTGGTGCATGCCTCGCTGGTTCCCAGTTCCGCCGACGCTGCACAGTCACTCAACGGACATCTGGCCGGGCTAAATGCCTACCTTGCCGACCACCACGCGGCGGTGGGGACGGTGACCCTGGCGCAACCGGAGTCCCGGTGGTCCGGCGGCGGACAGACCATGGGGCAGGGGACCGGTTCCGGCCCGGGGGCGGGAAGCGGCCAGACGCCAGGGCAGGGAAACCCTCAGGGCGGGTCGGCCTACGCCGATGGCAGAGCGGGCCAAAGTTGGGGAGTGGGTGATTTCAGCACGGGAACGGCGGGACAGGTGCGGGCTGCGGCTAGCGCTGCGGTCGCTCCTTCCCGGGCAAGAGGATTCTCCGGCGGGGAGTACATCTCGGTGCGGGCCTGAAGGTTCGGCCATTGGCGCGGCCAGAGTGCGGCAATGCTGCACAGAAATTTGAGAAGCGGGAAGAACACGGGAAGGAATACGACAGGGGGAGAAATGGCGACAGCATCACTTTTGGGCGGCCTGAACGCTGCAGCGCAAGGTCTGGATGCAGCCAGGCCGAAATCGAGCGCCGCAAGTGGTACAAGCAGCACTTCCGGAACCAGCTCGACGAGCGGCGCATCGAGCAGCTCGGCAAGTATTTCGGCCAATGACTTTTTGACCTTGCTGGTGACCGAGATGCAGAACCAGGATCCAACGGCGACCACGGATCCAAACCAGTACATCAATCAGCTGGTCAACGTGAACAGTCTGGAGCAATTGATTTCGATCAACCAAAATCTGTCGACGGCTTTGGGAGTTACACCCACCGGCGGCGCAGCAAGCCCAACCGCAACGGCGTCAAGTGTCGGCAGTTCCGGAACCGCCGCGTCTGGGAACGGATCGGCGTCTGCGATCCATGGGGTTTCGTCGTCACTCGCCGGTGCAAGCTCTCAGCCGGCCTCCGGCAACCTGAGTGTCCCGGCCGCAATTCCGGCGGCCCAGCGCGTGGCGCAGTCCCTCGGCGGCTAAACATCTGGCGCTTAGGGTTTCCTGCAGCTGAGGAACGCATTCATTGGAACCGCTGGCCGATCGGGCCCGCTTCACACTTTTGACAGAACCACGAGGAGATTCACCATGGCTAGCTTTTTCATTCCACTCACTGGACTTCAGGCCGACTCCACGGAGCTGAACACGATTGCCAACAACCTGGCCAACATGAACACTACGGCGTTCAAGGACCAGACGACCAACTTTTCTGATCTCTTTTATCAGCAGATTGGCTCTTCGGGTCCTGGCGATCCCATTCAGTCCGGAGCGGGCACGAAAGTGGCGTCGAACTCGGTAGATTTCACTCAGGGCTCCATCAACTCGACCGGCAACGCGACGGACGTAGCGCTCAACGGCAATGGCATGTTCGTTGTCGGCGACGGAAGTCTGCGCGAGTACACGCGGGCAGGGAACTTCTCACTGGATTCAAGCGGAAACCTGATTGCCCAGAATGGCTGGAATGTGATGGGTTACCCGGCGGTGAACGGGGTGGTGAATACCAATGCTCCGCTGACGCAGATCAATATCCCGGTGGGCCAGGTGGAACAGCCACAGGCGAGCACCACGATGAACATGACGGCGAATCTGGATGCCACTTCCACCACGGGTGCATCGTTCCCATCGCAGATTACGCTGTATGACTCGCTTGGCGTGAGCCACGTGGCCACGGTGACGTATACGCAAACCGGCACCAACACCTGGAGCTATTCGGCCGCTTTGCCGGCATCGGAGTTTGCTTCGGGAACGTCGACCCCGGTGACCGGCTCATTGACATTCGACTCGAGCGGCAACCTGACCAGCGTGACTCCGGCTGGCGCGGGGGGACCTCAGACGGTGGGCACTGCTGCCGGGGACGTTTCCTCAATCTCCGTAAGCTTTACTGGTCTCGCCGATGGCGCGGCGAATCTGAATATGCAGTGGAACCTGCTGGGAGCCAGCGGATCACCGACCATCAGTCAGGTTGCGGCGCCTTCCGCGGTTAGCGCAACGGAGCAGGATGGCTATGCAAGCGGTCAGTACCAGAGCTTCACCATCAACGCCAACGGGGTGGTGTCGGCCACGTTTTCAAACGGACAGCAGCTGGCAGTTGGCCAGGTTGCGCTGGCCAACGTGACCAACCTGCAGGGGTTGAGGATGCTGGGGGATGGCGACTACACGACGACGCTGGCCAGCGGAGAGGCGTCGCTCGGCACGTCGGGCTCAGCGGGACTGGGCACGCTGCAGGATGGCGCGCTGGAACAGTCCAACGTAAACATCTCCGCGGAGTTTTCGCGGCTCATCATTGCCCAGCGCGCTTTCGAGGCCAATTCCAAGGCAGTCACCACCTTTGACACGGTCACGCAAGACACCATCAACATGATCCATTAGCCCGCTCTGGATTTTGAGGAGTTCTTTGAACGACTGCATCGCGGGAATGGTAGCGGCCCTATTTCACGAGGCGGCGCATGCCATGGCCGCCGAGTTCTTTGGCCTGCGCGTCAAGGCCGTGGGCCTGGATTTCTCCACGGGATTTTACGTGAGAGCACAGCGGGGCAAGCCGGCAGTGAATCTGATGGTGACCCTGGCTGGTCCCTTCTTTAACCTGTTGCTCGCTGCGGCTTCCTTGGGGCTGATGCCCTCCTTCGCGTTGGCCAATCTCATCTTCGGCGGTGTCAACCTACTGCCGTTTCCCCATTCCGACGGCGCGCGGGTGACGAAGCACATTGAAGAGATGCGCCTCACTTAAATGCGGACATCAGGCTGGGCTCGGCAAGAAATGGGCGACCTCAGCTTTGCTTTTTCGGTTGCACTTCCACAAACAAACCCTTCGAGCGGGCGAGAATCTTTCCCTCGGAATCTCGAATCCTGGCCTCGGACCAGTGCTTGCGTCCTTCGCTTCGCACGACTTGCCCTTCTAGCTGAATGGCGGTGGAACTGGGTACGGGAAGTCGGTAGTCCACCTCAAGATGACGCGTCATCGCGATCAGACCGAGCGCGCGAACGGACTTGCTCATGGTCTCGTCCAGCAGGGTGGCGATAATGCCGCCGTGCAGATAGCCGGGGTGGCCTTCAAATGTATCCGGCACAGTGGCCGGACAAATCACAGCGCCATCGGGAGCTACAAAGAACTCCAGGTACAGTCCTCCGGGATTAGCCGGTCCGCAGCCAAAGCAGCGATTCTGCGCCGCATGGGCAAAGGGCTTTAGATTTTCCACCGCAGTGTTGTGCTTCATGCCACCATCCTAGACGCTTGGGGCTCGACGTGGCATGCAGTCAGGCTCTTGAGGATTCCCGTATCCCCGGCTCGCCGCGCGAGTGAATAGAATAGGAGTCGATGACTTGGAGAAGCTGCCCCGCTCCCTGGCCGATTGGCCTCGCCGTTGTGACCTTCGCGCTGATTTCCTCCGTGGCCATTTTGAACGGATGTCGTGGTGAGAAGCCTCTCACAGACCAGCAATTGGCCGGAAAGCACTTGTATGACGTACGCTGTGCCCACTGCCACGAGGACAACGACCTCGATCTGAAGAAAGTTCCTCCGAACCTGCACGCAATCTTCACCCAGTCCACGCTTCCCAGCGGTGCTCCGGCGACCGACCTCCAGGTGGAGCGGACCGTCCTGTCCGGGAAGGGAATGATGCCCTCTTTTGCTGGCCGGTTTACGCAACAGCAGATGACCGCTTTGCTCGCCTACCTGCATACCGGCCTGCGATAGCAGGTCCGCGGCCTGGGAGGAATGAATGCACGTGCATTTGGCGGCGGCGGTATACTTGGATTTGTGATGGCAACCGAAAAAACCTTCTATCTTGAAACGTTCGGCTGCCAGATGAACGCCCATGACTCGGAAAAGGTGATCGGCACGCTTGTCCAGCAGGGCTACCGTCAGGTGAGCTCGGAGGACGAGGCCGGTTTGATCCTCTACAACACCTGCTCGATTCGCGACAAGGCCGAGCAAAAAGTCTTTAATCGGTTGAACGACTACAAGAAGTTACACAAGGCAGGCAAGCGCTTTGGCGTGCTGGGCTGCGTGGCACAGCAGGAAGGCGAGAAGATTTTCGAGAAGGCGCCTTACGTGTCGCTGGTCTCCGGTTCTGCCTCCTATCGCAAGCTGCCGGAGATGCTGGTACGGCTGGAGGCGGGGGAGACGCGCATCACCGGCCTGGACGACCGGCAGACCGAAGAGACGTTTGAAACGGAGTTCACGGCCCGCCAAAATCCCTACCGCGGCTACATCACCATTATCGAGGGCTGCGACAAATTTTGCGCCTATTGCGTGGTGCCATACACGCGCGGCAAGGAGCGCAGCCGCGGGTCCGCCTCTGTGCTGGAGGAAGCGAAACGCATCGCGGAACTGGGCTATACGGAAATCCAACTGCTGGGCCAGAATGTAAACAGTTATCGCGATCCGGAAGGGAAGAAGAGCTTCGCGGAATTGCTGGCTGCCGTGGGGGAAGTCTCAGGTATTCGGCGCGTACGCTTTACCACCAGCCATCCGCGAGACTTTACCCGGGACATTGTGGAGGCGATTGACGCGGTCCCAACGCTTTGTGATCATGTGCATCTTCCCGTTCAGTCCGGCTCCAACCGCGTGCTGAAGATGATGTCCCGCGAATATACCCGGGATTGGTACCTGGAGCGGATCAGCTGGATCAAGGCGGCCAGACGCCCGATCTCGCTCTCCACCGACATCATCGTGGGCTTTCCCGGAGAAGCGGCCGATGATTTTATTCAGACCATGGACCTGTTGGCCGAAGTCCAATACGATTGCGTCTTCGGATTCAAGTACTCGGCGCGCCCCAACACGCCGGCCCTGGTGATGATCGATTCGTTACCCGAAGCGGAAAAGGCAATGCGGCTGCAATCACTCCTGGACAGGCAGCGAGAGATTCAGAGGTCGAATTACAGCAGACATTTAGGAGAAATATTGGAAGTGATGGTTGAGGGAATGAATCCGGCGCGCGGGCAAATCAGCGGACGCAGCAGCCAGAACAAACCCGTCAACTTCACCTCCTCCCAGGCGATTGCGCCGGCGCCGGGCACTTATTTGCAGGTCAAAATCACCGGAACATTCCCAAACAGTCTGGTCGGGGTTACTGTCTAAGACAGCGGGAAGAGGAGGGCAAGATGGATATCGAGGTTCGGATTCGCGGGCTGATGATGGATCCTGCCACAAACATGCCCATTGTGGTCTTGAAAGATGTCGGCTCGGAAACGGTGATGCCCATCTGGGTTGGGATCTTCGAAGCAAACGCAATTGCCATTGAAATTGAAAAAGTCTCTGCTCCGAGGCCCATGACGCACGACCTGATTCGGAATCTCATCTATCACATGAATGCTGTGCTGGAACGTGTGGTGATCACTGAACTTAAGGACGACACCTTCTTTGCGCACCTATGGCTGCTCCGAGGTAACGAGCCGATGGTTCTGGATGCGCGCCCGTCGGATGCGATCGCTCTGGCCTTGCGCGCGGATTGCCCAATCTACGTCTCCGAGCAGGTGCTGCAAAACGCAAAGCTGAACACCGCAGGTGCGGCCGACGGCCCCACCGCGGAACAACTTCGCGGCTGGCTTGAAGGCTTGAATGATGAGGATATGGGCCGTTACAAGATGTGATTCCGAAGGCTAGGTGGGCTGAGCAGGGAAGCCAAGAGTCGGCCTGAACCGTTCAAAGGTTCGCTTTTCTACCATATTTGACCATGGTGTACAGAATATCTGTTATCGGACGTTCTATCCTTAACCACCTGGCTCCTCTCGGCTTGAGATCTCAGCCATCCCTGTGAGCTTCTCCACCCTCATCGGTCCACTCTCAATTGCGAATGTTTGCGAGCAGAGACTCGATCTCGGCTTTCTTCCCGGAATCCAGCGGCAGCAGCGGCAGCCTTGCGCGTCCGCCAAAGTATCCGTTGAAATCGCACGCGAACTTGACGCCTGTAATTCCCAGTTCTGCCACGATGCGCTGGGCCGAGGCGGCAATTCTCTGCTGCTTCTCCCGCGCCAACTCCAGGTCGTGATCCTTCCAGGCCAAATACACCTCCTGGCAAGCCTGGGGTGCACAGGCGCCAAAGGCTAGAATTGCTCCCGAGGATCCGGCTTCTAGTGACTCGAGCATGGAACCGACCGAGCCCGTCAGCACCTGGAAACCAACATCCTTCGTGCGCGTCTTCGGGGGGGCTACAGGGAGCGCAACAAGTGCTGTTCCGCCGGTCAAATCCGAGGCGGGAACGAAAGCCGATTCCTCTCGTGGAGATTCCTTTACCTGAAGCATCCGCTCGGTGACTGCTTCAAACATTGGCGTCACCGTAACACGGTGCCTTGGCGTCGAGCGCGTGGAGGCAAGCAGGTTCTTGACCCGATCCAATTTGCCACTGGACTCTTTTATGCCGATGATGTTGGGGTGCTGTGCCAGCTCGGCCACCACTTCGACTGGAATCTGATAAGGAACGAAGCGCGGAATGTTGTAGAGCACCACCGGCAAGGGCGACCGATCCGCGATGCTGCGGAAATATGTCAGCACGGCCTCTGTCGGCATCTGGTTTGTGTAGTACGAAGGCGTGCGGACCAGAATGGCGTCGTATTGAAACTTAGCCGCCGACTCCGCCAGTTCCACGGTGAGATGAACGCTCTCGCGGCTGACGCCTGCAATCAGAACCTTCTCGGGGGCGGCTGCTTCTGCCGCCGTACGCAACACTTCGCGGGTTTCCTCATCGCTCAGCGTGACCGCCTCTCCCGTGGAGCCGAGCACAACCATCCCGGCAAGTAGGCTGCGCGAATAGCGCGCAATATTAGCTTCGAGCTTGCGGTAGTAGACGCGCTCGTCGGGGTAGAAAGGCGTGGTTACGGCTGCAAAAACACCTTCAAGCAACATGCTTCTATACTAAAGCGGCGGAGGTGCTGACGCTGCAGCGCCCCCAGCCCACTTCCCTTCCTACATTGTCTGGTGCAAGGCCTGCAGGGCGTACACATTGGTTCGGTGTCCCTGCATAGAGGCAATTCCCTCCGCAGCGGCTTGTGCAGCGGCGATTGTGGTGATGGTGGGAATCCTCGCCACCACCGCAGCGCGCCGAATCGCCTTTTCATCGAAGAACGTGTCCTGACCGCGAGGCGTGTTGATGATGAGCTGAATGCGCTCGCCCTTAATCAGGTCAACGACGTTAGGACGGCCTTCCTTCACTTTGAAGACGCGTTCGACACGCATTCCCGCCCGCTCCAATTCGTTCGCCGTGCCTTCCGTAGCCACCAGTTGGAAGCCCAGGTTCAAATAGCGACGAGCCAACACTACGGCAGCCGGCTTGTCATGGTCATTCACACTGAAGAAAACCGTGCCACTTGTGGGCAGGACTTGTCCTGCGGAAAGTTGCGCCTTGGCGAAGGCTTCTCCAAAGCTGGTGGCAACACCCATCACCTCGCCGGTGGATTTCATTTCCGGTCCAAGCACAGTGTCCACCCCGGCGAATTTTGACCATGGGAATACGGGCGACTTGACGTAAAAATGCGAGCCAGTCCCCAGGTCGCGCCCCGTGCGCAACTGCTCCGGAAGTAAGTCTCTGAGCTTGCGGCCCGTCATCAGGCGAGCGGCAACCTTTGCGAGTGGAATCCCGGTCGCCTTTGAGACATAGGGCACAGTCCGCGAAGCTCGTGGATTCACTTCGATCACATACACCTGGTCGCGGTCTTGCGGATCGCGTTGAATGGCGAATTGGAGATTGACAAGCCCAACCACTTTGAGCGCAAGCGCGAGCTTTCGCGTGTAAACACGAAGGGTACTCAATGTCTCCTCGCGAATGCTGACAGACGGCAACACACACGAGGAGTCACCGGAGTGGATGCCTGCCTCCTCAATGTGTTGCATTATCCCGGCGATGAGCACATCTTCTGAGTCGCAGAGCGCGTCGACATCCACTTCCACGGCACTTTCAAGGAAGTGATCGATAAGGACCGGGCGCTCCTGAGAATATTCCACCGCCTCGCGCATGTATTGCGCCACGGCCTCGGCGTCGTAGGCAATTACCATGGCGCGCCCTCCGAGCACGTAGCTGGGCCGCACCAGGACCGGGTATCCCACGCGCTCCGCCACGGCCAGTGCTTCCTCAACACTTGTGGCGGTGCCACCATTTGGCTGCGGAATCTTCAGCTCTTCCAGCAGGCGGCCAAACTGTTTGCGATCCTCGGCAAGATCGATGGACTCAGGCGAGGTTCCGATGATGGGAACGCCAGCCGCACGCAGGCGCTGCGCCAGGTTCAGCGGAGTCTGTCCGCCGAACTGCACGATCATGCCAATTTCGGCGCCGGATTGGGCTTCATGGTTGTAGACCGCCAGCACGTCTTCCAGCGTAAGCGGTTCAAAGTAGAGGCGGTCACTGGTGTCATAGTCGGTGGAAACCGTCTCCGGGTTGCAGTTGACCATGATCGTCTCGTAGCCGTCTACTTTCAGCGCAAACGCGGCGTGGCAGCAGCAGTAATCGAACTCAATTCCCTGCCCGATGCGATT
>DATKTQ010000087.1:0-10550 GCA_035531055.1 Occallatibacter sp.
AAGAATCCGACGCTGACGTTCAAGTCACTGAAGGTGGCGCCGACGGGCGCGGGCGAGCTGGACGTGACGGGCGAGCTGACGATGCACGGCGTGACGAAGGTGGTGACCTTTGCCGTGGAAGGGCCGAGCGCTCCGGGAAAGGACCCGTGGGGCAATTTGCGCATCGGGCTTTCTGCGACGACGAAGATCAATCGGAAGGACTTTGGGCTGGTGTGGAACGCGGCGCTGGAGACGGGCGGCGTGCTCGTGGGCGAGGATATCGCGATCACGCTCGACATCCAGTTCATCAAGGCTTAGGCTGCGCGGCGCAGGCTGTCGGCCACAGGTTACATGCTGTAGCCAACCGGGGGTTTCCGGGTCCCGCGTGCGGGATCCGGGAGCGCTGGATGCTGCTCGGGGAGGACTTGGCGGCGGTCCTTTACTTGTTGCAACAAATATCGCCCTCGCGCATCCAATAGGTGTACGACTCAGGAGGTTCTAAACCATGTCACTTCGTGCGGTGAAACAGATTTTGGAAACCAAGCCCACTCTGGAAGGCGCGGGTGTGAAACTGCAGCGCGCTTTCGGATTTGGCAAGACGAAGGAGTTCGACCCGTTCCTGCTGCTGGACGATTTTCGCAACGAAAATCCGGCGGATTATCTTGCGGGATTCCCGTGGCATCCGCACCGCGGGATTGAGACGATTACGTATGTGCTGGCGGGCGAGGTGGAGCACGGCGACAGCCTGGGCAACAAGGGCAGGATGACGGCGGGCGACGTGCAGTGGATGACGGCGGGCAGCGGCATCTTGCACCAGGAGATGCCGAAGGGCGATGAGCGCGGGCGGATGCACGGGTTCCAGCTGTGGGCGAACCTGCCAGCGAGCCTGAAGATGACAGCGCCGCGCTACCAGGACATTTCTTCGGATGCAATTCCGGAGGTGACGGAGGACGACGGGACGAAGGCGCGGATTATCTGCGGCGAGTTCTGGGGACAGCGCGGGCCGGTGGAAGGCGTGGCGGCTGACCCGAGCTATGTGGACATCAGCGTGGCGCCGAACCGGACGCGGCGCTTTCAGGTGGACGTGACGCGGAATGCGTTTGCGTATGTGTTTGCTGGCGCGGGCACGTTCAAGGATGCGTCGGACCCGCAGGCGGTGCTGACGGAGTCGGCCGTGGACCCGAACGCGGCGGCGAAGTACGACGCGAAGAACCACTCCCTGGTGCTGTTTGACCGCGGCGATGAGATCGTGGTGCGGTCCGGGCCGGAGGGGATTCGGTTTCTGCTGGTGAGCGGCAAGCCGCTGGAGGAGCCGGTGGCGTGGTATGGGCCGATTGTGATGAACACGCAGCACGAACTGCAGACGGCGATGAATGAACTGCAGAAGGGGACGTTCATCAAGCACGCGTGAACGAAGAAGCAGATTCGCCTGGAGCCCGGAGTATACCTCCGGGCTCTCATGTTTCTGCAAGACGGAGTGGCTGCTACGCTTGTAGTGTCTGTTGCGAGGGCCCATGCTGCTTGAATCCAGCGTGATCATTCACCGGTCGCCGGAGGTGGTTTCGGCGTATCTCGCGGATCCCTCCAAGGTCTCTGAGTGGGACCGCGGTGTCTCGCGCACGGAATTCGACACCCAGACCCGTCCTGGCGTTGGATTCGAGTTCGACACGCTTGCTCATTCGCGTGGGAAGGACGAGCGCGGCGAGTGGGGCAGAATGTCGTACCGCATCAAGGAGATCGATCCGGTGCGCGGATGTACGGTTGAACTCACCAGCAGCGCGGGAAATGCACGATACTTCCGGTCTGCTGAATGGCGGTTCCGGGTCGAAGCGGTGAAAGAAGGTTCGCAGGTGTTCTGTGTGGCTGACTTCGCAGTGCGCCGGCGCTATCTATTGCTCGCACCAATCTTCTATTTCATGAAAAACGCCATTCGAAAAGACCTTGAGGGTTTGAAGTGCAAGGTCGAGAGCGAGCCTGGCGAAAATCCATCCTAGTCTGGATCAGTTTGAGGGAAGTTCGTCGTCCAGAACCTGCTGAGGCGTGACTCCGCGTTCGCGCAAAGTGCGCAGGCTGAGGGCGTCGTGGCGTTTGGCGAGGCGCTGGCCGTGGGCGTCTGTGATGAGCGCGCAATGGAACCACTGCGGCGCAGGCAGGCCGAGAGCACTGTAGAGCAGGATTTGGCGGGCGGTGGATTTGAGGAGGTCTGCGCCGCGGACAACCTCCGTGATGCGCATGGCGGCATCGTCGGCGACGCAGGCGA
Organism: Occallatibacter sp.; assembly: GCA_035531055.1. Taxonomy (GTDB): domain Bacteria; phylum Acidobacteriota; class Terriglobia; order Terriglobales; family Acidobacteriaceae; genus Telmatobacter. Next base: position 2,240 of record DATKTQ010000087.1, read on the forward strand.
GCTGGTAGGAAGGGACACCGTCTCTGCGCATGACGACGAAGTCGCCGAAATCGACGCCGGCGAGGAAGCGCTGCGGGCCGAGGTTGAGGTCGGTGAATTCGACGGCTTGGCCCTGGGGTACGCGGAAGCGCCAGTTCACATCCGCGGGAATTGCGGCGGCGAGGTCGGCGTAGAGGGCGGGTTCGATGTGTTCGGGGCGGCAGGTTCCGGGATAGACGGGCTCGTCGTCCAACGGATCGGCCTGAGCACTTTCATGCGGCGCGGCAAGGGCGGCGGCGAGATCTTTGCGGGAGCAGCGACAGGGGTAGAGGAATCCGGCGCGTAGGAGTCGCACGAAGGCGCTGCGATAGGCGTCGCCACGCTGGCTTTGCGTGTAGGGCGCGAAGGGACCGCCGAGGTCTGGGCCCTCCTGCCACTGGATGCCGAGCCAGCGGAGATCGTCGAGGGCGGCGGCGGCATAGTCGGCGCGGCTGCGATCGGGGTCGAGGTCTTCCATGCGGAAGACGAGGGTGCCGCAGGCATCGCGAGCGCGCTGATACGCGGTGAAGAAGGTGCGCGCGTGGCCCAGGTGCAGGTAGCCGGTGGGCGAGGGCGCGAGGCGTCCGCGATAGCCGGATGTCCGAGACGAAAAAGGGCTGGCCACCATGCAAACAGTGTAGCCAGCCCGGGCAGTGCCTTGGAGGAGAACACTGCCGAAGACGATTGCCGGACGAGGATTTCCTCAGCGGCTAAAGCCGTTTGGGATTCTCTGCTGCTGAACGTACGGGCTGAAGCCCGTACCCTTCAGACCTGTTCGAGATTGACTGGCTACCGAGAATTCCAGTCGCTAATCCGAAACGTCGCGGCGGGGATGGTCGCCCTGGTCGTGGTCGTCCATCTTGTCGTTGACGAACTGGCTGACGTAGTCGGGATCGACGGAGACCTGGACGACGTTCATCTCGTTGCCGTCGAGGTCGACGATGAACAGGCCCATACGCTTGCCTTCGACGCGGGAGAAGATGAGGGTCTGGTCGCCGCCCTTGCGGCTGGTTTGGCGAATCATGCGCTGCCAGCCCTCGCCGAGCTTTTCCGTGACCATGTGGTTGAGTTCGTCGCCGTCGACGGTGGCGGTGAAGTGGTCAAACTCTGCCACGTGAAGGTTGGCGACGCCCTGATGGGTGGCGTGGCGGGCGACGATGCTGATGAGGCCGAGAAACGGAATGCGCGTGGCGTGGGCGTGGTAGCGATGGCCGATGGAGTGGACCACGCCGTTGAATCCGCTGCCTCCGCCGCCGGCCAGCACCACGACTGGAACGGCGAGGACACAGAGCGCGAGGGGAATCCAGATGAGACGCCGCATCGTTTGGCTCCTTACTTGATCTTCACTTTGGTTTTTGCGTTGACGTCGCCGAGCGACGAGAGGCCGCCGATACCCTTGAGTTCGCCGAGCTGATCCATACGGATGGGGCCGAGAATGAGGACGATGGTGAGCTCCTTTGGCTCCGCGGAGAGGACGAACATGCCGCGGGTTTCGCCGTTGACCATCTTCATCATGACGTCGGTGGTTTCGCTGGACTTCTTATCCCGCTCGCGCACCATGGGAGTCCACTCGCTGGTTTCAAACGCCTTGCGAATCTGCTCGACTTCTTCCATGGAATACTGGTCGGGCTTGTCGAACTCATATTCGCGGACGTAGATGCCGTCGAGGCCCTGGACGAGCTGCCGAACGGCGGCGTCGTCCTTTTCTTTGCCGTCCATGAACTTGGCGGCGAAGCCGAGCATGCTTTTGCCCAGTGTGACCTCAGTGACATTGGAGGCGCGCGCGGCGAGCTGTTTTTCCATGGCGGGCGGCAACAGCGAAGGCGGGTTCTGGGCCAGCGCGGGCACGGCCATCGCCAGCGCCCCCAGCACGAAAGTTGCAATTCGGTTCTTCATGAGGAGTGCTCCTTATTCCTGGTCGTCACGGCTATGGGCCGTCAGTTGCTGGTTCATCTGGTTGAGGGCGTGATTGGTGATGCGCAGCGCGGTGAATACCTGCTGGCGGAGTTGCTCGCCCTTGCGCTGCTGCTGGGTGTGGCGCCAGGCCAGCAAGCCGCCGAGCGTGCAGGCCAGCACCAGCGTGGCGGCCATGCGCTGCCACAGCAGCAGGCGCTGGTGGGTGCGCTGCGACTGCTGCTGCCTCCGCTGCTCCATCACGCGGCGCTTAAGCCTGGAGGGCGCGGGGCGGCGCGCCAGGGACTGCCGGAGCTCGCGTTCCATCTCGTCCATCGGATCAAACTCCACGGATGTACTCCTTCAAATGACTGCTGGCCTTGGCCCGCAGCAGCTTCAATCCTCGCTGCAGGTGGCTCTTTACGGTGGCCACGGGCATGCTGAGCGTGGCCGCAATCTCTTCCGGCGTCAGGTCCTCCTGATAACGGAGGACCAGCGCCGCGCGCTGCGTTTCCGGCAGGGTGGAAAGCAACTGCTCCACCCGCGCGCCCAGCGGGGAACCAGATTCCTCTGCCGGACTGCCGAATTCCTGATCCATCTCCACCCACCGGTCCAGGCCGCGGACGCGCAACCGGCGCATGGCGTCGGCAGAGCGGCTCATGGCGACCCGGCGGAGCCAATGGAGCGCGTGCATGGGCGATTCGATCTTTGCGAGGTTGCGATCCAATTCAAGGAAGACATCCTGCGCGATCTCTTCGGCCAGTCCGCGGTCGCCCGTCATGCGCCAGGCCAGCGAGAAGACCATCGACTGGTGCTCGTCCACGAGTTGTTCAAAGTCCGGCTGCCAGTCGAGGGCCATAATGCTTGCTTCTAGTTTCTTAATCCGCAGGGAAGAGCCTGCTGGGATGCAGAAAGGTACGCGTGCCACAAAGAAAAGTTCAGCCGGGCCGCGGGCGAGCCATGGACGGGCCGTGGCCGGAGGCTTCAGAAGAGGTCGGGGATGTTGTGGAAGGCGATGCGGGTGGGGGCGGCTTTGTAGGCGGCGAGCATGGCGGCGGGGGCCAGCGCGCTGGTGCCGTATTTCTGGTTGAGCTGGTCCATGGCGGCGAGCAGGCGGCTGCGGCTCTGGTGCCCGTCGAGCGTGTCGAAGAGGTTGAGCGAGTGCAGGCGGTCGGGCACGAGGCCATTGAGCTGCACGCCGAGGAAGTACGGCTGGCTATACTCGGCACCGCTGGGGCGCGCATCCCAGAGGCGGCGCAGGGCGGCGATGAGGGTCTGGTTGTCCCGACACTCGCTGAGGCGGAGCTCCTGACGCCAGCCGCGCGTGGGCACGCCGAAGCGGCTGACGGGCAACTTTTCTCCGCGGGGCACGGCGAAGCCCAAGGCCAGGCTGAGGCTAGAGGCCCAGAGGTCGTGGGTGCGCAGGCGCATGGCGGCCTTGTGCAGGAGTTTGTGGGCCACGGCCCAGGCCTTCTCTGCGGTGCGCATCTCGGGCGCGAGAACATGGGAGTGGCTGATGGACTTGAGATGCTCGGTCTCCGACATCTCAAAGTCTTCTCCGCGGAGCCAATGCCAGAGGCGCTGGCCCCAGACGGAGCCCCAGAGCTCGCCGGCCTGCTCGGCGTTGAGCGCGAGGAGCTGCGGCATGGTGGAGATGCCTTTGGCGTTGAGGCGCTTCTCGGTGCGCTCGCCGATGCCGGGCAGATCGCGCAGGGTGAGCTGGGCGAGGGCCTCAGGCAGGATGTCGAGCGTAAGCGCGACGAGGCCGTCGGGCTTTTCCATGTCGCTGGCGATTTTGGCGAGGTAGCGGTTGGTGGCCAGGCCGACCGAGGAGCGGAGGGTTTCGCCGACCTGCTCGCGGATGCGGGCCTTGACGCGGCGGCCCAGTTCGAGGGCGGCCAGCAGGGGGCGCTCGCGGCCGATTAGGCGGCAGGCCATCTCGTCAATGGAGAGGACGGCGGAGACGGGCAGGCAGCTTTCGACGGCTTCGACGATGCGGCGGTGGAAGTCGACATAGACCTCGTGGCGGGCCTCGAGGAGGACGATGCCGGGGCACATGCGTTTGGCGTCGCCGACGAGGGTGCCGGTGCGGACGCCGAAGGATTTTGCCTCGTAACTGGCGGCGATGCAACAGGTTGTGTCGGCCATCATGGGGACGACGCCGACCGGGCGGCCGCGCAGTTCGGGGCGGACCTGCTGCTCGACGGAGGCGAAGTAGGAGTTGAGGTCGACGAAGAGCCAGTTGAGGCAGGGGCCGGAGTCCGGAACGGACAAAGCGGGCTGAGGGTGCGACCCGGCGGGCTGCGGCGGCCGCAACTCCTCCGGCCAGTCGTCCGGCAGGTCGGCGGAGAGGTCCGGCGGAAGCACTTCCAGCGGCGCGGTGAAACCTGCTGCCATGTCGGATATATTTTCGCCTTTTCTTCTCTAAATGACAAGTGCTCTTTGGCTCTCCCGCCCCCTCTGTACCGGTGCTACACTGATGTCGCCGGGAGCCAGGCTCTCCAAGTTGATTCTTGCCAGTCGATGTGGCCGGAACCTCGGCTGAAGAGCTTGGAGCGGGCTGAATGTTTGAGTGACTTATGCACATTATCTTTGACTGGTTGGCGACAAACGCAAATCTGATGGCCATTCTCGTAACTCTGGGTGTGGCGGTTCTGCTGGTCTGCTGCCTGGAATGCACCAAATGCCCCGGCCGCGAAAAGGATGACATCTTTAAACACCACCAAATGTGAGCGCTGAGCAAGCGCGCTTCCGTCCTTCTCTTTTCCCTTGACATTCCTTGCCAGCCACAAAGGCTGGTTCCTTTCTTGCCCGCGTGGGAGAGCGACGTGTTTTCGCAGGTCTCAACCGCCTCTGCGACGAGGACTGTCACTGGGGACCCCGATGATTACCCCAGTGACAAAGACCCGTCACTGGGGGCCCCGATGATTACCCCAGTGACAAAGACCCGTCACTGGGGACCCCGATGCGCGGCGAGGGATAAGCACGTAATCCTAAGTTACTTAAACTGGTCCGTCCGCCTGCGCCAATCACATTGATTTGAATGAGACTAGCCGTTTGGGTGAGCAAGATAGAACAGACGGAAAGTGGATTCCTTGTAATGATGAGTGAGACACTCATCAGGCGCAATCTGGAATTGCGGAAGTTATTCACGCATAAGGAAGAACGGGTTGTGACCTACCATGCGGAAGCAAAGACTCGCCATACACCGGAGGGACTATGACGAAACGATCCTCTGAGAGCGTTCTCCTGGTTGAGAACCGCGCCGGAGACGCTGAAGTGATCAGAGAAATGTTCCGGCACCAGGGCTCTTATGTATTCAAGCTGACGCATGCGGACGGCGTGGAGGAGGCCGAAAGGTATCTTGCAAAACACCCGGTTGACGTGGTTCTCGTTAGTCTGGAGTTACCGGATGCGCCGGGCCTTGAAGCTGTTCGGCGGATCACGAAGCAGGCACCCAGTGTCGCCATTGTGGCTCTTTGCGGTCCGGAGAGCGAGCCGACTGCAATGGAAGCTATGCGTTCAGGAGCGCAGGACTATCTTCTCAAGGGGCGAATGGAACCGCTAGAGATGATGCGGAGCCTTCGTTCTGCCGTTGAACGAAAGATCCTTGAGGACGTCTTATTCAATGAGCAGAATCGCGCCCAGGTTACCCTCGACAGCATTGGGGACGGCGTGATCTGCACCGATGTTCATGGAAACATCTCTTACCTTAATCCGGCAGCAGAATCGATGACGGGCTCGTCGCTGAAGGAGGCGTTGGGTCAGCCAATGGCCGACGTTTTCCATTTGACGGATGCCGACTCAGGCAAGCCAGCCCAAAACCCGATGGTGAAAGCCATTGGACAAAATCGCCTGGCTCATCTGCCTATCAATTGTCGCCTGACCAGGCCGGACGGACGCGAGATGTATATCGAGGACTCAGCAGCCCCGATTCACGACCACGCAGGAATCGCTTCCGGCTCTGTGCTTGTGTTTCGAGATGTAACGAAGGCCCGGGAGCTTACTGCTGAGCTTGCGCATCTGGCGGAACATGACGCTCTGACGGGCTTGCCCAATCGCCTGCTCTTCCGGGACCGCCTTGACCAGGCGATTGCAAGAGCGCATCGTAACTCGGGCCGGGTGGTGGTGGTGTTTGTGGATCTAGATCGATTCAAGCAGATCAATGATTCGCTGGGACATTCGGTCGGAGACAGTCTACTCAAATCCGTAGCTAAGCGATTGATTGAATGCGTGCGCGCGCCGGACACGGTGAGCCGTCAAGGAGGCGACGAATTCGTGTTGCTGCTGCAGGATGTGGAGGAACCGGAAGACGTGGCGGCTGCGGCCATTAGAATTCTCAAGTGTCTGGAAAATGCTTATGTCATCGGCGCAAAGAGACTCTTTGTCAATGCAAGCATGGGTGTGAGTATGTATCCGGAGGATGGGTTGGATGCGGAGACGCTGATTAGCAACGCCGATATTGCGATGTACCAGTCCAAGGAAATGGGGCGCAGGACATTCCAGTTCTTTAAGCCGGAAATGAATGCTCGAGCCGTGGAGCGCCAATCCATTGAAGAGGACCTTCGGCGGGCTTTGGAGCGGCAGGAATTCGAGCTGCACTATCAGCCGAAATTCAATCTGAAGTCTGGCGCGATCACCGGGGCTGAGGCACTGCTGCGCTGGAATCATCCGACGCTGGGGCTCATCGCTCCCTTGCAGTTTATCCCCATCGCAGAAGACTCCGGCATGATTCAGCCGATAGGCTCATGGGTTCTTCGGGAGGCATGCAGACAATCCCGGGCCTGGACGGATGCGGGCCTGCAGAATGTGGCCATCGCGGTGAATGTATCTGCCCTTCAGTTCAGGAGCAATACCTTCTTAGAGGATATTACCGCGATTCTTGCGGAATCTAACCTCGACTCCCACTTACTCGAGTTGGAACTTACGGAGAGTATGTTGATGGATTGGGCCGACCTGGAGCCGACGCTGCGATCGCTGAGGTCGGCGGGTGTGCGAATTTCAGTCGATGATTTTGGGACGGGCTACTCCAGCCTGAGCTATATTCGAAAACTCCCGCTGGACTCCATCAAGATTGACCAATCCTTTGTTCGACAAATCTCCGCTCCGCCCCGCGACACGGCCATTGTGAGCGCAATTGTAAGCATGGCCAGCAGCCTGAACCTGCAGGTCATCGCTGAAGGCGTGGAGACGGCTGAGGAACTGAAGTTCCTTGCATCGGAAGGGTGCGATGAGGCACAGGGGTATTACTTCAGCAGGCCGGTCCCGGCAAAGCAGTTTGCGAAGCTGCTGGGAAAACGAGAACGCCTGAATTTCGCCCATCGCGTTGGCTTCGCCCGCAGTGATGGACTGTTATCCGCCAACTAAGATGGCGAAGTTCTGGTGAGCAAAGTAGCTCACAGGATCTATCTATTGTTCTGCTAGCTTCGAGTTATGTAATCCGGCTTTGTGTGGAAAGGTGTGGAAAGATATGAAGAACTTACTCGTGTTGATGTTGGTACTCGGGATATGGCCGTGGTCTTCCGCAAAGGAATACCACATGACCGCCAGCAAGAACGTTCCGGCCGCGAGTGGACTCGTGAAGATCCAAAAGGACAAGGACAACGGGAATACGAAGCTGGATATCAAGGTGGAGCATCTTGCCAACCCGTCGACGCTGAGTCCGCCCGCAAATGCCTACATCGTTTGGATTCGTCCAAATGGGAGTGTTGACGCGATCAAGCAAGGCGCTATTCGTATGGACAAGAATCTCAATGCCGAATTGAAGGTGGTCACCGTGGCCAAGGACTTTGATTTGTTTGTCACGGCCGAGCAAAGTGAAAGTACCGAACAGCCTTCAGATTTCACCGTGCTAGAGACCCATGTAAGCCTGCAGTGACAATCGCTATGTCCACCCGGCAATGGAGCGGCGGGTGGCCTGCGCTTTGATTCTGTGCTTGAAGTATGGGTTCTCCGAGTCTCAAGAGCGAGACGTGGGGAACCGTGCGGACCGAATCGGTCGGGATTCGTGCGCAAATTAATCTGCAAATCTGCTGTGGAAAACTGCAAATTTCGTATAGGGGGTGGGGGGCTGCCTTCCAGTTGTCAGAGATCAGCGGGTCGGCGGGTGGGCGCGTGGGCGATTTCCGCGGACTCCATTGCCAATTCCAGTATGCACGGAAGCGGGGAAATACTCTGCAAAACGGCGTGGGGTTTTGTGCGAATGGAATGAGGGGGGTAGAAGAAAGGCGAGCGGTGGGGGGCTTGACGCCGTATCGCACTCCCAGGTCCGAAAATCCGGACCTAGGGCACCCATTCATCTTGGTTGGGATGAGGCCCCGGAACTTGGGGCACCGGGCACCGACCCCACTCATCGCGATACAACCGCGATGAATGGGGCACCCTGGCCGGAGAATTTTTT
>DATKTQ010000088.1:0-12643 GCA_035531055.1 Occallatibacter sp.
GCAGGTTTCCCGGTTCGTGCACTGTGTCGGCATCGGTAAACAGCAGCCAACGTCCGCGCGCCTTGCGGGCCGCCGTCCAAACCGCATTCGCCTTTCCCGTCCAGCCCGCCTCCAGTTTTGCGGCCTCCATCACGATCACGCCGGAAAAGCCGCGCGCAATTTCCGCTGTTTTATCCGTGGAGCGGTCATCCACAACAATCAGTTCCCAGTCCCGGCCCAGCAGAAATACCTCGTCGGACTGCGACACCAGCGATGCCAGGCACTCACCAAGGCTGGCCTCCTCGTTGCGCGCAGGCACAATGACCGTAAGCTCCACCAGCGGCTCCGGCTCGGGCTGGTCAAATACCGTGCCCGACAACACCGGTATAGCCAGCGTCCCGGGCTCACTGGAGAGTCCGAGCACCGGCTTCCATGCCTGTCCCTCCGCCGGCCTGCCCTCTTCCAATTTTTCGGTCCCCATCTCCGCCTGCCCTTTCGATTCTTGCCTTTCGCTTCTCGGCCCTTTCGCGCAAGGCCTGTCGCTCAGTATTATAAGGATGTGCGGTTTTCTCGTTGGCTTCCATTCCTTGGACTGTTGCTGCTGGCTCTGGTACCGGCCTGCAACCGCGGCTCCCACCCGGTGCAACTGAACGAGCGCGCGCCGGACTTCACTGTCTCCGACGGATACACCTCAGTCCATTTGGCCAGCTACCGCGGCAAGGTCGTCCTGCTCAACTTCTGGGCCACCTGGTGCCCCCCCTGCGTGGCAGAGATGCCTTCCCTGCTCCAGTTGCACCATGACGATCCAAATCTGGTCATTGTCGCCGTCAGTATTGACCAGGACCCCAGCGCCTATGCCAGCTTTATCGCCCGCCACCACGTCGATCTGATTACCGTGCGCGACCCCAGCGAAAAAGCTGCTGACCTCTACCACACGGACATGTGGCCGGAGACCTACGTCATCGATCGCAAGGGCATGATCCGCCGCAAATTTGTCGGTTCGCAGGACTGGTCAGACCCGGTGATTCGCCAGTTTCTCGACAGCCTTTAGGGCCTGCTTCTTGGTATCATGAATACATGACTACGGTGGACATCCTGTTTCACTACACCACAGTGCCCAGCGAAGACGTCATCTTTGCGCTGGGCAATGCGCGCGACGTCTACGGCATCCGCAGCCTGTTTTTTGACCGCGCCGCGCAGACTCTGCGCGTGGAGTACGATGCCACCCGGCTCAACGCCGCCGCCGTAAGCAAACTGGTGCGTCAGGCCGGTCTTGAAGTCGATGCAGAGCCGTCCCTGCTTCCACCGCAGCCCGCTCCGGAAGCGGCGCCCGCTGCCTAGGCGCGGCCGATTGCGCGGCCTCGCATTCCCTGATAATCTGTCTTAGGTCCCGCTCGGGACTTTGCGTGTGCGCCCGTAGCTCAGCTGGATAGAGCGACTGACTACGAATCAGTAGGCCGGGAGTTCGAATCTCTCCGGGCGCACCATTCTTTTCCTTCTCTGCGATGTTGCGGGCCCTCGTTGGAAGCAGCACAGACTGCTTCCCCGAGAGCACCTTTCGCCCGGCACTCCCTCACGGCTGAAAATCCTTGCTCCCCGTCACTGCCACCGTTGCCTGCACGGGAAGCTTGTCACTGGATCCGCCGGCCAGCACGCGCACCTGCTCCTTTTCCACGCGCCAGGCATGCTGCGCCGTGTCCCAGTAGGCCAGGTCGCGCGCCTTCAGTTCCATCGTCACATCCTGCACGGCTCCGGCAGCAATGTGCACCCGCCGGAAGCCCTCCAGTTCCAACTGCGGCCGCGTCACCGCGGACCCGAGATGCTGCACATACATTTCCACCACATCGTCGCTGTCGCGCTGGCCGGTGTTCTTCACCTTCACTGTCACCAGCACCTTGCCGTCTGCGTCCATTTGCCGCGTGCTCAGCTTCATGCCCTCGTAGGCAAAGGTCGTATAGCTCAGTCCAAATCCAAACGGGTACAGCGGCTTCAGCTTGCTGTACATGTAGGTGCGCCCGTCCAGCAGGTTGTAGTCCATCATCGGCAGCAATTGCGCATCGCCCGTAGGCCAGGTCTGCGTCAGCCGTCCCGCAGGCGAGTACGCGCCAAACAGCACGTCGGCCAGTCCGTGGCCTTCTTCCTGGCTATTGTGCACCATGTGCACAATAGCCGGCACATGCTCCTGGCTCCATACAATCGCGTACGGGAAGCTCGAACGCAGCACCTCAACGGTGTGCGGATTGGCCGCAAACACCGCCTTCACCAGCGACTCCTGCTCCAGCGAAATCGTCTTGCGGTCCACGTCCTCCTTGCCGTTCGAGGGGGTCGGGCACTGGTCCCAGCCGGCGTTGCACTCCGGATGGTTGCCCACCACCACGATGGCCACATCCGCTTTGCGCGCCAATGCTGCCGCCTGCGCTTCGTCCGTGCCGTCGCTGAACAAAACCTTCACATCCTTGCCCGCAGCCTGCCGAATCCCGTCCAGAATGCTCAGCGAATACGGCGGCGTCCCGCTGTACCAGTCCAGCAGCACCTGCCCAATCCATGGCCCAATCACCGCAATGGTCTTCAGCTTCGTCTTGTCCAGCGGCAGCGTGCCGTTCTCATTCTTCAGCAGCACAATGGATTCATCTGTGGCCTGCCGCGCCAGTTCCCTGCTGCTGGCCCGCTCCCACGGCGGCGGCTGGCCGCCGGAATTCCGCCCGATTTTGGCATAAGGGTCGGCTCCCGGAGGGTCCATCTCGCCCAGGCGCAGATACAGGCGCAGCAGGTTCTTCAGCACGCCGTCGATATCGACCTCGCTCACCAGCCCGTCCTTCACCGCCTTGGTTAAATCCGCCTCATAGTAGTCCAGAAAATGATTGATGCCCGCCTTCACCGCGGCTGCCGCGCCCTGTTCGCGCGTGGGGAAGGTTTTGTGCGCCGTAATCAGCAGGCCCAGCGCGCCGCCGTCGGTGCAGATGAGCCCGTCGTTGCCCCATTCCTTGATCATCACGCTCTTCAGCACCGGATGCACCATCATGGGAATCCCGTTCCACGAGTTATACGACGCCATCACGGCGCGCGAACCGCCCTCTTCAAACCCCATGCGAAACGGCACCGAGTAGTATTCGCGGAAGAGGCGCTCGCTGAAGTCCGACGACGAATGTGCGCGGCCATCCTCGTTCTCGTTGGCCATAAAATGCTTCATCAGCGAGGCCGCCTGCCAGTGATTCGGGTCCGGCCCTTGCAGCCCGTGGATAAAGCCCACCGTCATGGTGCCCACCAGATACGGGTCCTCGCCCATCGACTCCTCGGTGCGGCCCCAGCGCGGATCGCGGCTCAAGTCCACATTGGGCGCGCGCACCACCACGCCGCCACGGTCAAACACCGGGTTCTGGTAGTCGTAACGCGCCTCGTAGCCTTCCAGCGCCCCAATTTTCTCCATCAGCGCCGGGTCCCATGTGGCTCCCAGGCCCTTCTCCTGCGGGAAAGTGGTCGTGGGCAGCGGCTGGCGGCCGCGCCCTCCCCAGCCTGCTGGCCCGCCCAGTGCCAGCCCATGCAGCCCTTCCACCTGCCCCGAGAATGTCAGCCCCAGCCGCGGAATCTTCGGGTGATCCGACATCATGTGGATCTTTTCCTGCAGCGTCAGCCGGCCCAGCAGGTCGTCAATCCGCGCATTGTCGCTGAGCTTTGTATCCCGGAACGGGTAATCCGTCTGCGCGTTCTGCGCCTGTGCCACCTGCGCCAGCCCCATCGCCAGTACCAGTCCCGCCAGGCCCGCAAGCCCTGCCCAACCCCGTAAACGCATGGCCAATCCTCCGCAAAAAAGTCCTGCGCAGAGTATCACAGTGAGGCAGAGAGCGTTCTGGGATAAATCGATTGATTCAGGCTCCGCATCCAGACGCAAAAAAGCGGAGCGACGATGCGCTCCGCTTCTGTATACCCGTTTGGCCGGCGTCAGTACAGCCGGAAATCCACTTCAACCGTGATCATCACCGGCACCGGAGTCCGGCCGTCCTTCATGGCCGGCTTGAACTTGTACTTCCGCACCGCTTCCAGCGCTTTCTCGTCCAGGCCCATGCCCAGCGGTCGGGTCACGCGCAGGTTCCGCGGATTGCCTTGCGTGTCCACGATGAGCGAAATCAAACAGATGCCCTGATACTTGGCCCGGCGCGCCTCGTCGCTGAACTCCGCCTCTGGCTGGAAGATGGGCACCGGAGCAGAAATGCCGCCGCCCACCTGGTAAAGCCCTCCGCCGGTATTGCCGCCGCTGCCTGGCCCGTAACCGTTGCCTCTGCCGGAACCAAGCCCGCCGCCATAGCCGGAACCCATGCCCGCTCCGCCCCCCTGCCCGTTTGAGGCCAACTTCACATTCGGCGACTGCGTCACGCCTAGGTTCGGCAAATTTGGGTTATCCGGGAGCTTGATGTCCGGCTGCACATTGATAGCCGCGTCCACAGCCAGCTTTGGCTTCTCCAGCACCGGCACCATCGGCGGCGCAATCGGATTCTTGATGCGTTCCGGGAGCTTGCCCTTGATGGGGTCCACCACGTCGTGCGCTCCGCCGCCGCCACCGCCGCCCGCAGCCACACTCAACTTGGGAGCCTTCGGCTCAAACGTCCCCACGTCGATGTTGGTCGCCTCTGTCGGCGGCTTCACAATGTTCTGCACAGTTTTGATGCCCAGCCAGATGGCAATCAGAAGGACTGCGATGTTGAACGCGGTAGCAATCCCAACCGCCCAGGGATTGGGCTTGACCGCCATCAGGTCCGGCACCGGAATTGGCGTCGAGGTCAGCTCCAGCGGCGGCAGTTGGGGAGGAAAGAAGACGTCGCGGATGCTCTCGTACAGACCCACCCAGATGGGCTTCTCCTCGAATGCCTTCCCCAGGAACGCATCGAGCTCGTGTCCGCCCGTGGAGGCAGGTGCAGCTTCAAGATCCCGGTCTGGCTGGATGAGGACGTCGTTTGCCATATCTGCAGCTGGCCCTGTTGCCGGTGCGCTCTCCTCGGGTGACCTCTCAGCGTCCAGGCCCATCACCTCATTATGCTTGATGCTGCCTGCACTTGTCTGCACGCCTGCACACTTACCCTTTAGGTACTGCTGTTTCTGTGACAGAGATGCTGAAAAAGCAGCAATCCTATATGCAATAGACGACGCGCGGAGGCTCTGGTTACCGAAAATCTTCCTGCGCCATTTACACTAGCCGAGGAACAACTTCGAATCGAACCAGGGAGTCCCGATGTCTCCAGCGCCTGAACTGAAGGCGACGTTAACTTTGCCTCAATCGGCTTTCCCCATGAAGGCCAACCTTCCGCAAAATGAGCCACTTAGGCTCCAGCGCTGGGCCTCGCTGCGGCTCTATGAGGAGCTGCGCAAAGCCGGCCGCGGCCGCCCTGCCTACCTGCTCCATGACGGTCCGCCCTACGCCAACGGCCCCATCCACCTGGGCCACGCTCTCAACAAGGGCCTGAAGGATTTTGTCGTCAAGTCCAAAACCATGGCAGGATTTGACGCGCCGTACGTCCCCGGCTATGACTGCCACGGCCTGCCCATTGAAATCAAAGTGGACGAAAAGCTCGGTCGCAAAAAGCTGGAAATGCCTGTCCCCGCAGTGCTTGAGGCCTGCCGCGAGTATGCCCAGAAATACGTTGAACTGCAGACCTCGCAATTCCAGCGCATTGGGTGCTTCGGCCGCTGGGACCAGCCTTACAAGACCATGTCCCGCGACTACGAGGCCCGCACCCTGGAGGCCTTCTACGGCTTCCTTGAGAAAGGCTTTGTCTACCGTGGCCTAAAGCCCGTTTATTGGTGCCTGCACGACCGCACCGCCCTGGCCGAGGCCGAGGTCGAGTACGAAAACCACACCAGCCCCGCAGTATATGTCCGTTACGCAATGCTGGACGATCGCGCCCCACATGACGAGCAGATCAACCGCCTGCTTGCGAACCATCGCGTTTGGACCATCATTTGGACCACCACACCCTGGACTCTGCCCGCATCGCTTGCCGTCGCGTTCCATCCCGACTTCGAGTACGTCGCCCTCCAGCACGGTGAGGATGTCTACATCGTGGCCGCCGATTTGGCTGAGAACGTGAAAGCTGCCTGCAACCTGACCGATGCCGTCGAAATCGAGCGCTTCAAGGGCTCCGTGCTGGAGCACGTCCATTTCCGGCATCCTTTCCTCGACCGCACCATCCTCGGCGTCCTGGCCACCTACGTCACCGCCGACACCGGAACCGGCGCGGTCCACACCGCACCCTCCCACGGCGCCGACGACTTCTACACCGGCCAGCATTACGGCCTGGACCCGGCCTGCCGAGTGGACGCCGCCGGAGTCATCCACTACGACGCCGCAGTCTGGCCCCAGGCCACGCCGCCGCCCTTCGACGACAAGAAGGTTTGGGACGCCAACCCCATCATCGTGGACATGCTGAAAACGAGCGGAGCCCTGCTCAGCATCGCCAATCTCGAGCATTCTTACCCGCACTGCTGGCGCTGCCACAATCCCGTCATCTTCCGCGCCACCGAGCAGTGGTTCATCTCGCTGGAAACGCCGGTCCAGCGCACCGACGGCTCAGAAACCACCTTCCGCCAGCTCACGATAGAAGAAATAGACAAGGTGGTTTGGGACCCGGCCTGGGGCAAAGAGCGCATCACTAACATGATCGCCACGCGCCCGGACTGGTGCATCAGCCGTCAGCGCATCTGGGGCGTACCCATCGCCGTGTTCCTCTGTGAACACTGCCAGAAGCCCATCCTTTCGCCCGAACTCAACCGCAAAATCGTCGAGCTCTTTGACCGCGAAGGCGCCGAGGCCTGGCACACAACCGACGTGGCGGCGATGCTGCCTGCAAACGCCGCCTGCGCCCACTGCGGCGGCACGAAGTTCCGCAAGGAAACCGACATCCTCGACGTCTGGTTCGACTCTGGCACCAGCTGGTTCGCCGTCTGCGAGTCCGACGCCGAACTCAAGCCCGCCTACACTTCTTTCCAGAACGGGAACGGCGCGGAGTGCCTATACCTCGAGGGCGGAGACCAGCATCGCGGCTGGTTCCACTCCTCCCTGCTCACCTCTATTGCGTTGCGCGGCCGCGCGCCGTACTCGCACGTGACCACTGCCGGCTGGACTCTCGACGAGCAGGGCCGTGCCATGTCCAAATCTCTCGGCAACGGCGTCGATCCCGTCGATATCGCCAACCGCATGGGCGGCGAAATCGTGCGCCTCTGGGTCGCCTCCATTGACTTCCGTGAGGACATGGCCGCCAGCGAAAACCTGATGGCCCGCTGCGCCGACCTCTACCGCAAGCTGCGCAACACCTTCCGCTTCCTGCTCGGAAACCTCAACGGATTCGACCCAGTGCGGGACCGCGTCCCCGAGCAGGATCTGCTGCTGCTGGACCGCTACATGCTGGCCCGCACCCGCGACCTGACCGAAAAAATATTCGGCTGGTATGACGACTTTGAATTTCATCGCGTTTACCAGGCCGTAAACGAGTTCGCCATCGTGGACCTCAGCTCCTTTTACCTGGACATGCTGAAGGACCGCATGTACACCTTCGCACCGTCGAGCCTCGCGCGCCGCTCCGCCCAAACCGTCCTCTGGCAAATCACAGAGGCGCTCGTCCGGCTCGTCGCGCCCATCCTCAGCTTCACCGCAGACGAGGTGTGGGAGTACCTGCCTGCCATCGAAGGCCGCCCCGTCAGCGTCCACCTCGCGCTCTTCCCCAAGCCGGAAGAGATCTTCTCCGGCGATGCAACGGCGCTGATTGAGGAGTGGAAGAAGCTGTTTGAGATCCGAGAGGCGGCGCTCCGCAAGCTGGAACACGAACGCCAGGCTAAGCGTATCGGCAAGGGTCTAGAAGCCGATGTGTTAATTGAGGCATCAGGCGAGGCACTGTCGCTCCTGCAACGTTATTCTCCGTCGGATCTGAAGGAATTCTTCAACGTTTCAGCAGTGGGTGTCAAAGAGTACGAATACACGGATCCTATTCCGCAGGCACGCGAATCGGAAGTAATACTTCCCTCGCTGGGCGGACACGTTGAGATCCGTGCCCTTCTCGCCAGCGGCCACAAGTGCGCCCGCTGCTGGAACTTCATGCCGGAAGTCTCCGACTACGGCATCTGGCAAAACGTTTGCACCCGCTGCCAGTCCGCGCTCAAAGCCATGAACATCGCTCCGCCGCAAGCCGAGCCAGTCGAATCCGGGGAGGCAGCCCAGTGAGCTTTCCCGCGCCGCGCCGCTTGCCCTGGCTGCTCGCTATCTCGGTGCTCGTTTTCGTTGCCGACCGACTGACCAAAACCTGGGTCGCCGCCCATATTCCGCTGGGCAGTCACCGTCCAATAATCCCGGGCGTCTTCTACATTTCCCACTGGCTCAATGACGGCGCGGCCTTCTCGATCTTTGCCGACTCGACCTCACCGCACAAGGTCCGCCTCGCACTCATCGCCTTCACCTTGCTCGCGGCCCTCGTGGTTCTCATCGCGCTCATTCGCCTCGGCACCCGCATCTCCCTCACCACCGTCGCGCTCGCGCTGGTTCTCGGCGGAGCGCTGGGCAATCTACATGACCGCATCGCCTACGGCTCGGTCGTCGACTTTATTGAGGTCCACATCTTCACCTATCACTGGCCGGACTTCAACATCGCAGACTCCTCTATCGTCACCGGCGCCTGCCTCCTTCTTCTCGACTCGCTCCTGCCCAAAAAGCACGAGGAATCCGACGCGGAGCCGCCTTCCACCACGGAGTAAGACCCGCGTCTCACCCCTCTGTGGCCAAAAACTCCCCTCGAACCGCTACAATGTTCCTGTCCGATCATGACTGTCTCTCCCAGGTCCGGCGAACCCTCTGCGCCCTCCATCGTGCATGATGCGCACAACCCTGGACCCCTGTCCCATCAATGCACACAACCCTCCGAGGATTGCATGAACATCCGCCGTCTCCCCCCTCGTTTGAGCTTCGCACCCGTTGCTGTAGCTGCCATCGCATTGCTTGCTCTTCCCTCCGCCCACCTGGTGCAGGCTGAGCGCCTGCCCACCACCATCGTGCCCACGCACTACGCGCTCACTCTCGCGCCAGACCTGAAGACGGCCACATTCACCGGAGTCGAATCCATCGACGTCGTCCTCAAGCAGCCCTCGCAATCGGTCACCGTCGACTCCGCCGATCTCACCTACAAGGCAGTCACCATCACCGCCGCAGGCAAAACCCAAACCGCTACCGTCGCACTGCATCCGGACAAAGAGGAAGTGACTTTCACGGTTCCCAACGCGCTTCCCGCGGGCCAGGCCTCGCTCTCCATTCACTACTCCGGCATCCTGAATGACAAGCTGCGCGGCTTCTACCTGTCCAAGGGCGACCACCGCAACTACGCCGTCACACAGTTTGAATCCACTGATGCGCGCCGCGCCTTCCCATCCTTCGATGAGCCCGCATTCAAGGCCAGCTTCAGCATCCATCTAATCGTGGACAAAGGCGACACGGCCATCTCCAACGGCCCCATCGTCAAGGACACGCCCGGCCCCGGCGCGGACAAGCACACCCTCACCTTCCTCACCACGCCCCGCATGTCCACTTATCTGGTCGCCTTTCTCGTCGGCGATTTCCAGTGCTCCGCAGGCTCTGCTGACGGCGTCGCCATCCGCGTCTGCGCCACGCCGGACAAGGTTCAGTTCACGCCCTATGGCCTCTCGGTGGCCAAGTATGTGCTGCACTACTACAACAATTACTTCGGCATTCCCTACCCGCTCAAGAAGCTGGATCTCATCGCGCTGCCCGACTTTGAGGCCGGCGCCATGGAAAACTTCGGCGCCATCACCTACCGCGAAACGGACCTGCTCATTGACCCTGCCACGGCCTCCATCAACGCCAAGAAGAACGTTGCCCTGGTCATTGCGCACGAGATGGCGCACCAGTGGTTTGGCGACCTGGTGACCATGCAGTGGTGGAACAATATCTGGCTCAATGAGGGCTTTGCCACGTGGATGGAAAACAAGCCTGTAGCCGCCATGCATCCGGAGTGGAACATCGAGCAGGACGTCGCTGCCGGCAAGGACTCCACGCTAAACCTGGACGCCGAGCCGACCACCCGCGCCATCCGTGCCAAGGCCGACACCCGCAACGAAATTGAGCAAATGTTCGACGGCATCTCCTACGGAAAGGCCAGTGACGTGCTGCTTACTGTTGAGAACTACGTAGGCCCCGAGGTCTTCCGCCAAGGCGTGCACAAGTACCTTGAGGCGCATCTCTACGGCAACGCCACCGCGCAGGACTTCTGGAACGCGGAGACCGCAGTCAGTCACAAGCCGGTAGACAAGATCATGGACTCACTCGTGGCGCAGCCCGGAGAGCCGTTGCTCACCTTCGGCACGCCGCGCAACGGCATGGTCCCGGTCTCGCAGCGTCGCTTCTTCCTCAGCCCCAGCATTGTGCCCAACCTCGCGCAAAAGTGGACCCTTCCCGTGTGCTTCAAAACCAACAGCGGCAGCCAGAATTGCGAGTTGATGACGCCTACCACCACGCAGCTCAAGGTGCCTGCCGGCAGCCTCTTCTTTGCCGACGCTGGCGGCAAAGGCTACTATCGCACCGCCTACTCGCCGGAGAACTACCACGATTTGCTGGCTCATGTGGAATCCGGCCTCACGCCCGCCGAGCGCATCAGCTTCATCGGCGATGAGTGGGCCCAGGTGCGCGCCAACAAGGCCTCGGTGGGCGACTACCTGAATCTGGTCGCCGCTGTACGGATGGATAAGAGTTCCGCTGTGCTCAGTTCCGCGCTCGACGGCGTCACGGCCATCTACGATCGCGTGGCCGCCAAGCCCGAGGAAAAGGCCGCGATGGCCGCCTGGATCCGCGACAACTTTGGGTCCGTCTATGCCGGGCTCGGTGCGTCTTCCCCGTCTGACACGCCGGACGTCAGCGAGCTTCGCGCCACACTCCTCAACCTGCTCGGCTACTACGGCGAGGACCCGGCCGTGCTCAAGCAGGCGCGAGAGCTTGCCGAGCAGTATCTAGCCAATCCCGCCTCGGTTGAGCCTTCGCTGGGCCAAACGGCACTGGGCATCGCCGCAAGTCACGGGGATGCTGCCCTCTTCGACCGCCTGCAACACATCTATGCAACCTCCACCGACCCCGACATGCAGATTCGGGCGCTGCGCCTGCTTGCGGAATTTGAGAATCCTGCGCTGGCTGAGCGGGCCCTAAACTTTGCCATCTCCGGCAAAGTGCGCAGCCAGGACGCCGCCATCCAGCTTGCCAACGCACTCCAGAATGACAAAATCCGCAACCTCGCCTGGCAGTTCATACAGGATCACTGGGACCGCGTGCGCACCGTGCTTACGCCGGAGATGGGCCAGACGCTGGTCGGCTCCACAGGAAGTTTCTGTTCAGATGCGGCAAGGAACGACGTGGAGCAATTCTTCGCCAGCCATCCCGTTGCCGTCGCCACCGTTTCACTCAAGCACGCTGTAGAACGTATCAATGGCTGCGTTGAATTCCGGGCCCTGCAGCAGCCGCAGCTCAAGTCCTGGATCAACTTGATGCCCAAATCCTGATCCGGAACATCCCGCCACACGCAGAACGGCCGCCCGGCAAACATACCCGGCGGCCATTCTCTTGCGGCCTCGATGATTGTCTGCGGCTTTACCAGGCCGCCTTCTGCGGCAGGAACTCCGCAAACAACTCGTCGTAATAGGGCTTCAACTGCTTCAAGTCCGGCTTGGTGTGCCCTTTGGAATACAGATCATATTGGTTGAACTTCAGCACCCATTCCTTCATCGCGCGGTCCTGCTCATTCGCCAGGTGCTCGTAAGCGCCGTGCCGGTGCCAGGGATAGAACGAGTGAAAGCGCAGCATGTAGAGCGACTCCAGCGGCATATACGGCTTCATCACTTCGGCAATGTAGCCGTCATGCCCAAAGGACATGTGCAGATTCTCCAGCCCGCAGTTCGGCTCGTAGATTCCGTACTTCGTCTGATACTCCGGAACGTTCCGATCAGGATTCTTCGCGAAGTACTCCGGAAACACAATCGACTCCGACCACGCGCAGCCCACCGGAAACGTGTCGCCCACCACCGCCCATTGCGGCTCGCCATACAGGCAAAGGCACTTGCCCAGGTCGTGCAGAAAGCCCGTCAGCACCATCCAGCGCGGATGGCCGTCCTTGCGGATGGCTTCTGAAGTCTGCAGCAGATGCTCAATCTGGGTCAGGTCCGTGTCTGGGTCGCTGTCGTCCACCAGCGTATTCAGGAACTCCGCGGCCTCCCAGATGGTCTTCAAGCCCTTCTGCAGGCTGAAGTACTGCTTCTCCCTGGCCAGCACAAACTCCACCGTCTGCCCCTCATGGTTTAGGCGATAGAACTCGGCCACTCCGGGCGTTGCCGCCGCATCGTAGACGCGGAACTCCTCTTTCGATTTGCCTTCGCGATAGCGACCCTCGACGAAATCATCCCACTGGTCCAGCGTCTCAAGCGGCTGCGCGGAAGAAGTTGTTGCGCTCATTCACCCTCCTGGTCAGAAAAGCCCCTCGCTCTGCGCTTCTGCCAGAGTACCGGGCCCCTGCGAATCCATTCTCGCTCATTTCACGGCAGGCTGCGCGGCAGCGGCAGGCTCTGTGCTCTTCTTCGCAACGAGCGACGAACTCCAGCTCCCATCCGCGGTCCCGAAATCAAAGTCAATCTCGTC
>DATKTQ010000089.1:0-20645 GCA_035531055.1 Occallatibacter sp.
CCACGCACGCAAAGAACGCGACGACGGAACCGACGGCCGATGGCGACCTGACAGGGAGACAGAGCACCCGAAGAACCCTCCAAAGACAGACGCACCCGCCGGAAACACCGGCGTGAAAATCGACTCGTCTTGTGGGGATCACCAAGCTCGCATCCACTGGCAAGAGGCGCGACCGCAGCGCTCTGCGGGAATCGACACAGAGGGCTACACCATCCAGTGTAGCAATGCTTGCTTTCCAGCGTCAATGCAATGGGTTGGCCGCAGAGAGCGGGAAACGGCAATTCTCGACGAGAATTTACACACGCGGGGACAATTGCAACAGAAGCGGGGCAAAACGGGGCCGGAGGCGAAGATGGAGCGCGGAAGAGCGCAAGCGAAGGCCGCTACTATACTGAGGTCGGCGGCTGGAGCGACGGACAGAAGCGACGGACGGGAGCGAGATGGACCTGCTTTGGACACCCTGGCGATATGCGTACGTGACGACGGCGGACGGAGCGGTGCGGCCGGGGGTTCCGGCGGCGCTGGCGGCGTGGCCGGGCGACACGGGATGCGTGTTTTGCAACCTGATGGCGAGCGTGGATTTCGCGATGGCGCAGGGGATGGCGGCGGACGAGGCGGAGGGCGCGGGCGGGCTGGTGCTGCGGGGCGAGCACTGCTTTGTGTGCCTGAATGCGTTTCCGTATACGAGTGGCCACGTGATGGTGCTGCCCTATGCGCACCTGGACCGGCTGGCGGCGCTGCCATGCGAGACGGCGCACGAGATGATGGACCTGGCGCAGCGGACCGAAGCCGTGCTGGACACGCTGTACAAGCCACACGGGCTGAATTTTGGAATGAACCTGGGCCGTGCGGCGGGAGCGGGCGTGGCGGGGCATCTGCACCTGCACGCGCTGCCCCGCTGGGCCGGCGACACCAACTTTATGACCACGGTGGCCGAGACGCGGGTGTTGCCGGAGGATTTGGCGACGACGTGGAATCGGATGCGGGCGGCGTTTGCGGAGTTGGGTTAGCGGGGCCGCGAGTCAGGGAGTCAGGGGTCGTGCCGCCTCCGGCATTGGGATTTCAGTTTTTCCGGGCTACGTCTTCTTCGATTGCGGCGGCGAGGGAGAGCGCTTCCCTTTCGGTGTCGGATTCTGGGTCAGCTTCGACGTCTGCGGCTTCGAGCAGATTGCGCGGAATGGCCTTGCTGGAGCGGATGCCGAGCTGCTTGAGCATCTCCACTTGCCGGATTAAGTTGCCGCGGCCCTCGCTGAGCTTCTTCATGGCGTTTGTGTAGCTCTGATCGGTTTTTCGCAGGCTGTCGCCGATGGCTTCCATATCACTGACGAAGCCGACGAACTTGTCATAAAGCTCAGTGCCGCGATCCATGACGTCGCGCACGTTGCGGACCTGGCGCTCCTGCTGCCAGAGGTTGTCCACGATGCGGATGACGAAGAGCAGGGTGGTGGGGCCCACGAGAAGCACTTCCTTCTCGTAGGCGTAGCGCCAGAGGGATTCATCCTCGTGGAGCGCGGTGAGGAATGCGGGCTCGATGGGGATGAACATGACGACGAAATCGGGCGTGTCGAGCGCGTTGAGCCTGTGATAGCGGCGTTCGGCGAGCTCGTCGATGTGGGCGCGCACGCTGGCGAGATGGCGTTTGATGGCAGCCTTCAGGTCGTCGTCATTCTCGGCATTCACGGAGTCGGCATAGGCATTGAGCGAGACCTTGGAATCGATGATGAGATGACGGCCGGCGGGAAGATTGACGATGAGGTCGGGACGCGCTTTGCGTTGCCGGTCATCGGCGGGGACCGCACTGTCAAAGGTCTCCTGCACGCGAAATTGCTCGCCCTCGCGCAGGCCGGCCTTCTCCAGCAGGTTGCGCGCTATGAGCTCGCCCCAGTCGCCCTGAGTTTTGGCTGAGCCGCGAAGGGCTGTGGTGAGGTTGCGCGCATCCTCAGAGAGTTGCTGGTTGAGGCCGTTGAGTGATCCGATGAGGGTTTCGAGTTTGGTGACGCCGGTTTTGGAATCGGATTGCGCCTCTTCGACTTTTTTGCGGAAGTCTTCGATTTGCACGCGGAGCGGGTTGAGGAGTGGCTGCAGTTCTTTCTGGCTGGCCTCAGAGAAGGACTTGCTTTTTTGCTCGAGGATGTCGGCGGCGAGGGCCTGGAACTGGTTGGCGAGGGTCTGCTTGGCGGCTTCGAGTAATGCCAGCTTTTCCTGCAGATTTTTCTGCTCGTTTTCGAGCTTCGCATTCAGTTCGGCGATGGTTCCGGCGGCCTGGCTGGCCTGGTCGTTTTTTGCCTGGAGTTCCTGAGACAGCTGGTTCTTCTCGCCGGTTAATTGCGCGATGGTTCTTTCGCGTTCGGCGGCGAGGGACTGAAATCCGGCGCGGGCTGCGGACTCGGCGCGAAGCTGCTCAAGCTGGGCTTTCGTTGAGGCCAGTTCGGCGGCCTGCGCCTTTGCGGCGTGGCCGCGTATCCAGTACCCCAGCAGGATTCCGGCAAGGATGGTGATGGCGGCGATTACAGCCTGAGTCATGAGCCCTGATTCCTCTTCGCCTAATGTACGCTTGCGGGCGGTGGAATTGGGGGCAAAAAGGGCGGGGCTGGGGTGGCGGATGAGTGGCAGGTAATTGGCTGCTGGGGCGCGACTTTACAGGCTTTCCGGCGCCCGGTAGACTTGAAGTTTCGGGGCCAATTGCATTTTTTGGTCGCAGAGGTTGTGTTCGGCAGCCGCAGGCCGTTATTGTAGGCTGGCGGAGCGCAGACATACCCGAGCCCCCGAAGTGAGTCCGCAGCCGGACTAAGAAACGAGGAGAGCCACAAATGGCAGTTGAAGAGAAGGTAAAGCAGATTATTGTCGAGCAGTTGCAGGTGGACGAGGCAGAGGTTACGCCTGGTGCAAGTTTCCAGGAAGACCTGGGCGCCGATTCGCTCGACGTGGTGGAGCTGGTGATGCAGTTTGAAGAGGCCTTTGACCTGGAGATTCCCGACGAAGACGCCGAGAAGATCAAGACGGTGAAGGACGCAATCGACTACATCGAGAAGAACGCGAAAGGCGGCAAGTAGCCGGTGAGTCGTCGCGTTGTCATCACGGGCCTGGGGCTGATCTGCGGCGTGGGCAATACTGCGCCTGAGATCTGGCGCCAACTGGTTGCGGGCGCCAGCGGCATGGCGCCGATCCAGGGGTTTGACACCACGGGATTTCCGGTGACGTTTGCCGCCGAGGTGAAGAACTTTGACCCGCTGAACTTTGTGGAGAAGAAGGAAGCGCGCAAGATGGGGCGCTTCATCCACTTTGCTTTTGCGGCCGCGCACGAAGCCATGGAGCAGTCGGGGCTGAAGATCACTCCGGAGAATGAAGACCGGGTGGGCGTCTTTATCGGCTCGGGCATTGGCGGCTTCGAGATTATTGAGCGGGAGCACGCGAACCTGTTGCAGGGCGGGCCGCGGAAGATTTCCCCGTTCTTTATTCCGGCGACGATTGTGAACATGGCGGCGGGGCAACTGAGCATCCGCTACGGGGCGAAGGGTCCGATTTCCGCGACGGCGACGGCCTGCGCGACCTCAGCCAACTCGATTGGCGACTCGGTGCGCATGATTCTGCACGGAGACGCGGACGCGATGATTGCGGGCGGGTCCGAGGCAGCGGTGACTTCGCTTTCCGTGGGCGGATTTGCCGCGATGCGGGCGCTCTCCACGCGCAACGACGAGCCGACACGGGCCAGCCGACCGTTTGACAAGGACCGCGACGGTTTTGTGATTGGCGAGGGCGCCGGCATCCTGATTCTGGAGGAGCTGGAGTTTGCCAGGCGGCGCGGGGCGAAGATTCTGGGCGAAGTGACTGGCTACGGAATGAGCGCCGATGCGTACCACATGACCGGTATTGCGCCGGAGGGCCTGGGCGCGCAGCGGAGCATGCGTGCGGCGCTGAAGGACGCGGGCATCCAGCCGGAAGATGTGGGGTATGTGAACGCGCACGCCACGTCCACGCCGGCGGGCGACGGGAACGAATCGCGCGCGATCGAGATGGTGTTTGGCGAGCACGCGATGAGCCACCGGCTGAAGATCAGCGGTACGAAGTCCATGACCGGGCACCTGCTGGGCGGCGCGGGCGGGTTGGAGGCTGGCATTACGGTGCTGGCGCTGGAGCACCAGATGCTTCCGCCGACGATCAACCTGGACGAGGCGGACCCGGAGTGCCGGCTGGATTATGTTCCGAACAAGGCGATACCGCACAGCTTTGACGTGGCGCTGTCGAACTCCTTCGGGTTTGGCGGGATTAACGCGACGCTGATTCTGCGGCGCTGGACGGAGTAAGCCGGGCAGAGACACAGGCAAACGAGACAAAAGGAAACGGCGCGCATCGCGGGATGTGCGCCGTTCTTTTTTGCACGCGGAATGCGGAGCGGGTCTGCTCACGCGGTGGGCTATCCCATGGCGGCGGCCCAGCCGACCCCGATGAGTACGAAAATGGCCCACCAGCCGAAGACGGCGATGTAGCCGGAGCTGCGCTTGGTGCGCGCCACAATCGCCGTGCCCATGCCGAGCAGGACGAGCGTCCAGATGGTGACAAAGTCCAGCGAAGTGGCGAAGGTGTAAAGGGCTGCATTGGTGTCCGTAGGACTGAGGAATGCGCCGATGTTGGTGGGTGCAAAGTTTCGGAGGTTGAAGGACTCCGGCGCCATGCCGGCAAAGGTGACGATGACACCGAGGAGCGTTTTGATGATGGAGGGCAGGCTGGCAAGCATCCAGACGGCGAAGATGCTGCCGTATTTTGCCTTGCCGCCGAAGCCGAAGTTGATGGTGCCCCAGAGGCCGAGCGAACCGAGCGCCAACACCGCCAGAATGAGGAGGGGGGACGCGGCCATAGCGCCCTCCATGCTGTAGCGGGTGAACTTGACGGCAATCTCCCGCTGCGCCGGGGGCGCGTCTGCGAGCTTCGCCTCCGTTTTGGCGTTGAGATGGATGGCATTCTGCGCCACCTGCTCCCAGCCGATCTTCATGGTGATGGTGGCGAAGAAGACGTAAGAGACCAGGATCATGATCAGAAAAGGCAGCCACCAGCTTCTGTTGCCTGCGGCCACGTCCTGAAAGACCTTGGACGGCGCGGAAAAAATGCCGGTGACGCGCTGCCACTGAGAAAGCCCGGGCGCCGCTTCAGCCGCGGGTAAAGGATTGGGATCGTTCATGGTGCCGCCTTTGCAGTGATGCGGGTTTGGGATTAGGACGTGCTCGATACGAGCAGACGGTAATCTGGCTTGCCGAAGGACGCGGGAAGACAGAGGGCCGCGCGAACGCATTCGGCAAGTACAGTGCCCGTTCGCAAAGAAAAGTGTTCGGGAGCGATTGTACCTCCGGATTGGGCTGGACCGGATTGAATTTTTTAAGGGGCGTGGCGTGGGATGCGGCGAGGCGAGGGCCGCAGAGGTCAGGAGGCGCTATCATCCGGAGCCTGAGCCTGCGTGGTGAGGGCGCGGCGCCGGGCCTGGCGGAGTTCGGGGCGGGACATGTAGCTCTTGTAGACGGTGATGTGGAAGCAGGCCTGCTGGAACTCTTCTTCGACGTCGATTTTTCCGGCGTCCTGGAGGGCGCGGAGCTGGATGCGCATCCAGTAGATTTCGCGGGTGCTCATGCCCTTCTTGGTGATGTCAATGGTGGCACCGGTGACGTGGGGGCTGACGACTTCTCCGACGGCGCTGGCGGCGTTTCCGTTGGTCCGCTCGAGGCGCTTCTGGTAGTCGATGGTGCGGACGGCGGAGCTGACCTCCAGCGAGGAGTGGAAGCGGGCCTGATGGGCACGGGCGAGGTCGGAGAGGAAGTCGGCGGTCCAGGGGCGGCAGTAGCGATGATTCTTCGGTAACCGGGTGTTGACGGTGAGGGCTCTGGAGGTGGGGAGGGGGACGAGGAAGCCGCGTGTGATGCGGTCGTTGAGGTCCGCGTTGTTGAGGATGCGCTCGAGTCCGTCGGCCTGGGTGCGCTCATTCTGGCGCTGGAGCGAAGCAAAGGAGCCGCGGAGAGGCGGCGTGGCCACGATGCGAATGCGGCGGAATTCCACGGATTCGGCGTCGGAGGGCTGGGCACCGGCGTTCTCGGGCTGCTGCAACTGGAACTCGGCTTCCGCGGTGGGCTGAGGGGAGGGCGCAGAGGTGGATTCGCGGGAGGGCTGGGTGGCCGCTGGGTGCGCAGAATGGGACTTTGCACGGAGCTGGGCACGGAGCTGGGCGCGGTGCTGGGCGCGGAGCCGGCGGGAACGGGAAGTGGACCGGCGGGCATGATGACGAGTGCGAGCATGTGCGGTGCGGCGATGGGTGGTGCGGCGGTGGGTGGTGCGGCGCGCATGGTGGCGCGAGTGGCTTTGAGCGGGCGCGGATGCGCGATGCGCCTGAGTGGGTGCGGCGCCTGCCGGAAAGACGGCAAGGGTAACAAGAAGAAGTATAAAAAGCGCAGCCTGCACCATAGGGAGTCTGCGGAGAACCGAGAGCATATGTAGTGTATGACGCATGGGAGCAAATTTGGAGTACGGAAAAGTGGATGGCGAGTATCGAATCGGGTTCAGCCTTGTCTGATAACTTGCGGGCGAGGCGGAGATAAACCTGCCAGGAAGGGCAGACGGAACGGGCGGGAACGGGCAGAGCCAGCCGGGCGCGAGAGCCTTTACAATGGGCGGCATTCCGAATAAGCGGGGGGCGTGAAGCCAAGTGAACAGGAAGTGGATGTGGACCGTGGTGGCCCTGCTGCTGGTGCTGCAGGCAATGCAGATGATTGTTGTGGTGCATCGGGAGTCGCTCACATTTGACGAGGGCAACCACATGTTTTCCGGGTACATGATGTGGCACACCGGAGACTATGGACTGAACCCCGAGCATCCGCCGCTGGTGAAACTGCTGGCGACACTGCCTCTGCTGGGCCGCGACCTTTGGGTGCCGAAGCTGGAGGGACGCGACTTTAAGGAGGAGGCCTATCTGGACGGGCGCGACTGGCTGGCACGCAATGACGGGGCGAGTCAGCACCTTGTGTTTGAGATGCGGCTGGTGACGGGGTTGCTTTCGCTGGCCTTGTCGCTGCTGGTGTTCTTTGCAGCGCGGGAGTGGTTTGGCGATGCGGCAGGGCTGGTGGCGCTGGTGCTGGTGAGCTTTGCGCCGAATATTCTGGCGCACTCGGCGCTGGTGACAACGGACATTGGAGTATCGCTGTTCTTTCTGGCTGGGATTTACAGTTTTTATCGCTACGTGAAGCATCCGACGCTGTTGCGACTGGTGGTGGCGGGGCTGGCGGGTGGGCTGCTGCTGGCGACCAAGCACTCGGGGATTTTGCTGGCGCCGATGCTGCTACTGCTGATTGGCTGGGAGGTGGCGACGGCGACCAAGGGAACGCGCGGGCGCGTGGCACTGCGGCTGGCGGGCGCGTTTGCGGCGATTGTGGTGATGGGGGTGGTGATGCTGTGGGCGTTCTACGGCTTCCGCTACGCGGCGCGTCCGGCGGGACTGGCACTGAGCACGTCCCTGGCGGACTATGTGAGGCCGCTGAGTGCGTTTGATGCGGGGGCGGTGATGTGGATGGCGCATCTGCACCTGCTGCCGGAGTCGTACCTGATGGGGCTGGTGGACGTGAAGCGCATGGCGGACTTTTATCCGACGTTTGCGCTGGGACACGTGTATGCGCACGCGGTGTGGTGGTACTTCCCTCTGGTGATTCTGGTGAAGACGACGCTGGGACTGCTGGCGCTGGTGACGCTGGCGGGGTTTGCCATTGTGACGGGCGCGCTGCGCAAGGGGCGCGAGTTGGCGTTTCTGCTGCTGCCATGGGCGTTCTATCTTGCGGTGGCGATTTCGGCGGGCATGGACATTGGCGCGCGGCATATTCTGCCCGTTTACGTGTTGTCGTACATTCTGGCCGCGGGCGGGATTACGGCGCTTGCGGCAAAGAATCGGCGCTTGGTGTGGGTGGGTGTGGTGCTGGTGGCGGCGCATGTGGCAAGCGCGCTGAGCGTGGCGCCCAACTACATGGCCTATGCGAACCGGGCATGGGGCGGGCCAAAGAATGTGCACAACCTGCTGAGCGACGCGAACGTGGACTGGGCACAGCAGCTCTACCAGGTGAGGGCGTGGCAGGATGCGCATCCGAGCGAACAGTGCTGGTTTGCGTACTTTGCGTATCCCGAGGTAGACCCGGCGGTGTACGGGATTCACTGCCAGCATCTGCCGACGATCGACACGTTCTGGCTGGGCGGTGCGGATGTGATTCCGCCGGTGATTTCGGGGAATGTCTACATTAGCGCGGGCGACCTGAGCGGCTGTGAGTGGCCGAGCGGAGTGGTGAATCCGTATCGCACGTTCCAATCGCGCAAGCCGGCGGCGACGATTGACTACGGCGTGATGGTGTATCGCGGGAGTTTCCACGTGAACCAGGCAGCGGCGCTGAGCCGTGCGCAGAATGCCTACAAGCTGTTGGGCGAAGGCAAGAAGGACGAGGCGCTGGCGATGGCTCGGGAGGCGGCGGTGATTGATCCGACGGAGATCATGAGCCAGACGGCGCTGGGCAACATTGCGGCGGCGGCGGGCAACAAGGATGAGGCGCGGAAGGCTTGGCAGGCCGCGCTGACCGCTGCACAACAGCTGGAGCCTGATGCGCAGCCGAGTTACGTGCCGGATCTGCAGAAGAAGCTGGCGCGGCCGTAGAGGGCGCGGAGTGAAGGCGGAAAGAACAAGGGCGTCTCGGAAGGGAGACGCCCTTTTTGCGTGTGCGGTGTCGCGGAGTTATTGCAGCAACGTGGGCTCGTCGTCTTTCAGCTCTTCGGGCGGAATGATGACGGCTGCGGCCACCTTGTCGTCGGTGTCGAGGTTGAGCAGGCGGACGCCCTGAGTGGCGCGGCCGGCGGCGCGGATGGTGGTGGTGTCAATGCGGATGATTTTGCCGAACTGGCTGATGACCATGAGCTCGGAAGAGTCATCGACGAGCAGGATGGAGGCCGTCTTTCCCACTTTCGGCGTCGCCTTGAGGTTATTGACCCCTTGCGCGCCGCGAGAGGTGAGGCGGTATTCATCCACGTCGGTGCGCTTGCCGAAGCCATTCTCCGTAACGGTGAGAATGAGCGACTGGGTCACGCACAGCTTGGTGTCGAGCGTCTTCAGGGCTCTTTCCGCGTCAGAGAGTTTCTTTTCCGCATCCCTATCTGCGGCTTTCAGGGCGGGGTCATCCTTGGCGCCGTTTCGGCGGGCTTCGCGGGCTTGCTGGAGCGTGTCTTTCGCCTGCGAGTAAGCGGCGCGAAGGCTGGCCAGCTTGTCGGCCAGGCCGCGCTGGGCGGCGCACTCGTCCCGCTCGCGATCCCTGGTGGCATCGGAGCTGGTGACGGCCGCGCCGATGACGTAGTCGCCCTTGCGCAGCGAAATTCCCTTGTTGCCTGCCGCGTTGCGGCCCATGGGACGAAGTCCGGCGCCGCTGCGATCGGGATCGTACTCCTCCTCAAAGCGGATGGCCATGCCCTCGCGGGTGGCGAGGAAGATGGTCTGCTTGCCGTTGGTGAGCTCGGCGGCAATGAGGTCATCGCTCTTATCAATGGCGATGGCGATGATGCCGCGGGACATGACATTGGAGAAGTCCTTGAGCGGGGTCTTTTTGACGATGCCGTTGCGGGTGGCGAAGAAGATGAACTTGCCTTCTTCCTCGAGGTCGCGGACGGGCAGGATGTTGCGGACGTTTTCGCCGGGCTGCAGATTGAGCAGGCTCTGCATGGACTTGCCCTTGCCGGCGGCGCTGACGTCGGGAATTTCGTAAACCTTGAGCCAGTAGACGCGGCCGGTGTTGGTGAAGCAGAGCAGGTAGGCGTGGGTGGAATCGACGATGAGCTGCGAGACGAAGTCTTCCTCGCGGGTCTTCATGCCGGTGCGGCCGGTGCCGCCGCGGCGCTGCTGGCGGTAGATGGAGATGGGCGTGCGCTTGAGGTACCCCTGATGGCTGACGGTGACGGCGACCTGCTCGTCGGCGATGAGGTCCTCCATCTGCAGCTCGGCGGACTCGTCGATGATCTGGGTGCGGCGGGCGTCGCCGTAGCGGTCGCGGACTTCTTCCAGCTCCTTGACGATGAGGGCGCGGAGCTTCTTGTCGCTGGCGAGGATGGAGAGGTACTCGGCAATCTCCGCGCGCTTTTGGCGGAGTTCGTTGAGGATTTCGTCCACCGAGAGCTGGGTGAGGCGGTAGAGCTGCAACTCGAGGATGGCGTCGACCTGGCGAAGGGTGAGGCCGCGCTCCTCGTTGGGCAGGCGCTCGCGGTCAAGGGTGATGACAATGTCCGTTCCCTTGCCCCAGGCGTAGAGGTTTTCGCGAGCTTCCACGCGGGAACCGGAGGCACGGATGATGCGGATGACGTTGTCGAGATTGTCGAGGGCAATCTTGTAGCCTTCGAGCACATGCTCGCGCTCGCGGGCCTTGCGCAGCAGGTAGACGGTGCGGCGCTGCACGACGTCAATGCGGTGGTTGATGAAGCAGCGGATGGCTTCATCGAGTGGCAACTCCCTGGGCTGGCCGTTGAGCACGGCCAGGAAGATCATGGAGAAGCTCTCCTGCATCTGCGTGTGCTTGTAGAGCTGATTGAGGACGATCTCCGGCTGCGCGCTGCGTTTAAGCTCAATGACGATGCGCATTCCGTCGCGGTCGCTCTCGTCGCGGACGTCGCTGATCTCGTCGATGATCTTGTCGTTTACCAGATCCGCGATGCGCTCAATGAGCTTGGACTTGTTGACCTGGTAGGGGATCTCCGTGACGATAATGGCCTGTTTTTCCTTGGTGAGATTCTCCGTTCCCACCTTGGCGCGCATCATGAAGCGGCCGCGACCTGTCTTGTAAGCCTGAGGGATGCCGGACTTGCCATAGAGGAAGCCGCCGGTGGGGAAATCGGGCCCCTGAACGTGCTTGAGGACTTCCGCGAGGCCGGCGAGGGGATTCTTGACCAGCTCAATGGTGGCGTTGACGACCTCAGTGAGGTTGTGGGGCGGGATGTTAGTGGCCATGCCGACGGCAATTCCACTGGAGCCGTTGACGATGAGATTGGGAATCCGGGCGGGCAGGACGGTAGGCTCGAAGGTGGACTCGTCGTAGTTGGGCGTGAAGTCGACGGTCTCCATGTCGATGTCTGCCATCAGCTCGCCGGCAAGCCGCTCCATGCGGCACTCGGTGTAACGCATGGCGGCGGGCGGGTCGCCATCGACGGAGCCGAAGTTGCCCTGGCCGTCGACGAGGGGATAGCGCAGAGAGAACGGCTGCGCCATGCGGACGAGCGTGTCGTAAATGGCCGAGTCGCCGTGGGGGTGATAGACACCCATGGCCTGGCCAACAACTTTGGCGCACTTGGTGTACTTCTTGTTGTGCTCCAGGCCCATCTCGCTCATGGCGTAGAGGACGCGGCGATGGACGGGCTTGAGTCCGTCGCGGGCGTCGGGCAGGGCGCGGCCGATGATCACCGACATGGAGTAGTCGAGATAGGAGCGGCGCATCTCCTCTTCGATGTTGATGGGGATGATGTTCTGGCCGCCGGGGGGCGGTGTGCCGCCGTCGAGAGGGAGCTGGGGATTCTTGTCGTCTGCCATAGGATTCAGGGGCCGGCGGAAGGCGGCGGGAGGGTCCCCGAAAAAGCGGGGCCGGGCTCCGCGGGCTGAAGCTTTAGTTTACTCTTGTCGGCGGCCTGAAAGCAAGGCCGGGAGAAGAGAATAAGTCATTCTTTTGCTTTGGGTTAAAGGAGGGATGACGGGGCACCCGGCAATCTCACATGGGCACCCCGTCGTATATCCGCAGACAGTCCATTCTGAGGGTGCCGCTGTCGTTAAAGACCGCGCCATAAAACCGGTAAGTCGTTCCGACGGCAATCGGGCTTTGCGTGAACGATTGAACGCTTTTGTCCGCATAAATCGTCATGGTCTGCGGGTCGGTCAAGACGGTCGTCTGGATGTTTTGATTCGCCAACTGCGGGAAGAGTTCATAGCTGGCCAGAGAGACGGTATAGACCTGGAAATCTCCGCTGGATGCCACGGCTGTCACAGTTGCATCCACGATCTGCGGCAGGAGGGTGACGGTGCTGAGCGGGATGTAGACTGGGGCGGGCTGGACGGACAGGGCATGGGAGGTAACTGCAATGAATTGGCCGGCGGCGAGGCTGGTGGCGTCAAACTTCGCCGGAAACGGAAGCTGCTGCAGATTCGAGATGGCGCCAGAGACATTGAACTGAGCGTTATTGAAGCTCGCCCCTCCCGCATCTCCAATGTTCATATCCTCATACAGAATTCCGCTGCCTTCCATCGCATCCGGGTCGAGGATCGGATTTGCGGAAAGCACCACTGTGTTCTGCCCGATGTCCTCGCTCAGGTCGGAGGTGTTTGTGTCGTAAACAGCGACTCTCGCCGCGAGGAGCGATCCATCGGCCTGATACGACGCATCCATATGCACGGGCATTCCCGCGGCCAGCGCGGAAATTCCGGGTATCCCCTCAAAAACGGTTGCCGAGTTTGTGACGAGTGTCCATGTGGGCGGGGGAAATGTCTGGCTGGAGCCGTCCGGCGCGGTGCCGCCGCTGGTGCGGTCGTCCGAGGTGACAACGATGCTTCCCTGGGACGCAGAAACCGACTTCACGATCCCTCTTAATCCGACCAGTGCCCCCGTCTCCGGTGTTTCCGTGCTGGCGGCCTGCAGGGTGAAGGTTGGCGTGATGGAAAAGGACGGAGGCTGAGCGTGTGTAAAGCAGTTTGCCGACCCCCAACTTGCCGATTGCGATACGAGCAGCCTGAGGGAGAGAAGCATCGAGTTACCGGTCACAACAATGGGGCTCGGCAGGGTGACTGTTACATGGTCCTCCGGGGTCCACCCGTATTCATAATACGCCGTTGACCTGCTTTCCGTTGAATTTGAAATGCCGCCGATGCAGGCAAAGTTTGCGGGGCCGACCGTGACGGTCGCCGAGGTATAGGTGTCCGATGGGAGGTTTGCGGTCGCGATGGGCTCCCCTGTTCCATTCAGGTGGATGAACTCAACGTTCTCCTGTTGAGGAAGCAGACTTACCGTGGCCCCCGATTTGCTGGTCAGCGTGATCGACACGAAATCCAGGGTCATGACGTCAACCTGGTCATTGGCGCTGCTGCCCGCGACCAGGGTGACGGCTGTCGCGCCGCTGGGTACCGGCGGCGTTGAACTCCCATTCCCGCCGGAGGCGCAGCCTGCCACGCTCAACACAGAGCCGCAAACGATGCCGAGCGCGATGGCGCGCCATCGAACTCTTCCGGCTCCATTCAACACCTCTAAAACCATCGCGTCTCCCTTCGTGAACCGGCTATCGGCCCGCCCCTCGCGGTGCTCGACCTGGCGTTCTGCTGCCGAGCAGGTAAAACTGCCGGCGCGCGATGCCTCTCGCGCGCCGACCTGGATAAATCACGACGACAGACTTTACCCTCGTTCCCCAGAGCGCCGCATTACTGGGTTGGGTACGACATAAAGGTTCCGTACACGTTGTCCTTGTACACGGCAAATTGCGTCGGTCCGGAATAGTTGCCGCTCGGTTCATTGATGGTGATCGTCGCTGTCTGCCCCACATCTGCGGTCGTGGTCGCACTCCATTCGTTGGTCCACGTGAGCGTGTATTGGTTCTTGATTGTCATGTTCCAGATGTTCTCAAAGCTGGAGCCTCCGCTCAGCGTGTAGCTGAGTGTATGGGAATCCGTGACGTCTTCCCCGTTGGTTGATGTCTTTTCATAAACTGCCGAATACTGAACAGAATTTCCGAGCGGCGCAAAGCCCATAATCCCAGCCTTGTCAACAAGATCAAAGCGCGGCGCATCAAGACCCACGGTATTCTGCACACAACTTATGCTGTCCTGGCAGGACTCATACGGATCCGCCGCCAAGAGCGTCGGGTAGTCCGCGGAGGTGATGCCGTGTGCGGACAGAATGTTTTGGACGTCCTGATTCATCGGATAATCGCCATCGAGCCACCCTATGGGGAGCTGGACAATATCCATCTCGGGATCGTCGGGGTCTCCAGGCGCCATCTTGGGGTCATAGACCAAGCACTGTACAGCAGCGGGAATTGGCACCACTGTCCATGCCTGCTCGTCCGTGCAGTTGATCGCCGGGTTGATCCACAGCAAAATGATGTCGTTGTCATGGTTCAGGCCCACGGTTTCTGCCGGTTCCAGCCCAGGATACTTGTTTGACAAGGATGTTGTTTGGTTCACAGAGATTGCGTTCGAGGATTCGTTCTTCTGTGAGTACCCGGAACTCAAGCTGGAACCGATTCCAAATGCCCCGCCAGAGGCTGTATATGTGTAAGCTTGTTGAAAAGAGTTGACGAACGTGGTTGCGGTTCCCAACTCAGTCGTGTTTGTGTAGTCCACATAGCTTGGTCCAAAGGCGTTCGTTCCTCCTGGGTTTGGAGGCGCATAGATTGTGGCCAAGATCACGAACGATGGCCCGACCCCACCCTCTGCAAACGATTCCATCGAAGCGGTGCCGTTCCCGTCCGCGGTCGGCATGAACGAAACACGATAGAAGTTAGTGGAATCCATGAGCGGTGTTCCTGATGCCGGCTGAGGGCCGTTCGACGGGCAATACGGAGGTCCAGGCGAGTTGTAGATGTAGCCTGTCGACCCGATCAAATTTATCGTGACCGGGATTTCCTCGCCCGCGTTGAATGTGCTTGGATAGTTATATGTGTAAACGAAATTCGTATAGTTGTACTGGTCGAACTGAGAGAGATTCGGGTATTGGCCGCAAGTCGGGGTCGAGTAGGTGGCTGTCCAGGAAAGTGTGCCTCCGTTGAGACTGAGATTCATTTGCGTTTGGGCGGAGGCGGTACTGATTCCTAACGCGAGTAGAACTCCGAAGGCAACTCCGAGGGCCGCGGGGGGGGGTAGAGTGTGGATTTCTCAAGTCTGCGCGGCGACAAACCGAATCGGATCGATTTCACCATGTGCTCCTTTCAAGTGTGCTTATCAGTGTCTCCTAAACTTTGAATGGTCGGCTGGACGTGCACGGGGGCACTTCTTAAACATGCCCATTGAAGCACATTAGTTTTTCCTGTCAAGTAAATTATCTCTAACTTTCATTGAATCATCCTATGTGGATGTTACCCGTTGACTAACTTCTTAATAAACTTTGTCTAGGCCGGGTGCCCATCTTCTTCATTTTCCCGCAAACGATTTGGCGCGCAAAAGCTAAATCAAGCCCGGCAGACTGAGCAGGCAGAAGACGGCCTGGAGGAGGAGGACGGCCCCGGCAGCGGCGATGGCGAGGCGGCCTCGGTGGGTCTCATACGCGTCTGCAAAGACGCCGGCGATGAAGGTGAGCAGGAAGGGCTGGGCCCAGAGCCAGGGGGTGCCGGGAGTGCCGGTCATTACGAGAGAAAACAGGACGAGGGTGCAGAGAAGTGGGGCGGTGTTGCCGAAGTAGCGCGAGCGGCCGAGGCCGAAGTAAAGCAGGACGGCGGCGCCGGCGGCGATGGTGATGCCGGCGTTGGTGAGGGTGGTGAAGAAGCGGCGCGAGGGGTCCAGCGAGAAGCGGAGAAAGGCGTCGGCGGAGCGGAAGACGTAACTGAAGGCGTCCGGCGAGAAGTTGTAACAGGCGAAGAGGGCGAGGATGGCTCCGGCGGAGGCCATGAGGAGGATGGGAAGGGTGCTGGTGCGGCGGCCCTCTGCCACCCAGAGCATGAGGACGAGGCCGAGCAGGGCGGCGATGGGCAGGGCGACGATGTGCGAGCAGGCGGCAACGGCGAGCAGGGCGGTGAGCAGCAGGATGCGCGGACGCCAGCGACGGCGCGGACCCTGCATGGCATGGGCGACGCCGATGCAGGTGTAAACGGCGCCATAGACGCCAACGGCGGCCAGCACCTCCGGGTTGGGCGAGAGGCAGGCCTTGAGAATGGCGGGCGAGAAGCAGTAAAGGGCGAGCGCGGTGTATCCGCCAAGGTTGCCGTAAAGCCGGCGCGTGACCCACCAAAGGCCGCCGCCGAGGATGCAGCCAGCGAGCAGGAAGGGCAGGCGGAGGAGGAGGAGGACGTGGGTAACCTGGTGGCGGAGCTCCCACATGCTGACGGGGCCGGAGACCTGGAGGACGCGGTCCTCGGGCTTGCGGAAGTGGTCCAGGCCGCGCTCAACAAGCAGGTTGAGGGTGAGCGGGAGACCGGCGAGGCGGTAGGCGAGGACGCCGTCGTGGATGTTGCCGCAGCTGGTGAAGTAGCCGGTGAGGGGCGAGGGCGCCTCCCAGATTTCGCGGCCGCAGCGGGCGTATTGGTAATCGCGATCGGTGAGGGTTTGGCGGCCGGTGACCCAGAGGCCCTGAAGCAAAAAGACGAGCAGCAGCCCGGCGGCGATGCGCTGGGGGCGATGGAAACGAAAGCGGCGAAGGAATCCGAAGGGGTGAGTCATTAGGGTAGAGGGCCGGTTACCAGTCTAAAGGACAAAACAAAGCCGGCCGTGGAAAGCGGCCGGCTTGCTGGGTTGCCCGGAGATTTCTTTTGCGCTTGCTAGTACCCTGCCGGAACGCGCAGGTGTGCGACGCCGACAGCGGTGGTGCCGTCCGGATTGGTGTACGTGGCAACGATGGTGGAGCTGCCGACGCCGCGCAAGGTGACCAGGCCGGAGGCCGCGTCGACTGAGGCGACCTGATTGTCGGTGGTCTTCCAGGTGGGATGGC
This sequence comes from Occallatibacter sp., assembly GCA_035531055.1. Taxonomy (GTDB): domain Bacteria; phylum Acidobacteriota; class Terriglobia; order Terriglobales; family Acidobacteriaceae; genus Telmatobacter. Next base: position 16,656 of record DATKTQ010000089.1, read on the forward strand.
CCTGCAGCTGGACGGACGCGCCGGCAGCGGTGCGGCCGATGACGGAAAACTGCGCGGTGTGGCCGACTGAGCCGAGCGGGGGAGCCTGGGTGAAGCGGAGACTGGTGACGACCGCGGTCGTGGGAGGCGCGGTAACGTTGACGGTCATCTGGCCGATGATGTCGCCGTGGAAGCCGGGCGCGGCCGCGGTGACCACGATGCCTGAGCAGATGTCATTGCCGGAGATAATCAATCCAGTGGTGGAGACGGAGACGCAGCTGGGGGCCGAGCTCTGCCAGGTGACCGTGTCGGTGATGTCCTTGGTTACGTCCGCGTGGTCGGGACGGGAGTAGTAACCGACGGCGGTGAGCTGCGTGGTGAGCCCGGGGCCACCGAAGTTGACGGTGGCAGGAATGATGTTGATGGAGGTGAGAGCGGGGTCCACGCTGCAGCTGGTGAGGGGCAACGTAAGGCCGACTAGAAGTAATACGCCAAGCAAAGAACGGTGACGCATGGAAATCTCCTGGCTTTTCAGCCCGGCCGGCTCATCGCAGTTTTGCCCAGCCGCGAGTTGAATGCTGTTCCGGGAAGCCGGTGCAACCCATTCTTTGCCCGGCCGTTGCCTTCCTTGTGAAGTTCCCCACAAGCGCTTGTGCAGTACAGGCAGCGTGCGACTCCTCGCGCGGGAGATGCGACTTTGGGTCCGATTCCGTATCAAAATGACGGGCACGAAAAAGCCCTGCCCGCAACGCCGACTCCCGTAAGGTAGCGCAATCATACGACGGACAAAGATGCGGAATCAATAACTTCTTTGAGTCTGTGGGCAAGTTAGGTTACTTACGTGCAAATGAGTTAGACGGCCTGCGGGGGCGGCGAATCCGCCGCGAGGGGAACGACACTTTGCCGCAGCCACCGGCAGCCGCTACACTTCCCACAGCATGACGATGGCTCGCGACAACTCCGGAGAACGGCTGGTGAGTGCCTCGCGCGCGGACGAGGAGCAGAGCTTTGAGCTGAAGCTGCGGCCGCGGTGGCTGGGCGAGTTCATTGGGCAATCGAAGGCCAAGGAGCAACTGGCGATTGCGCTGGAGGCGGCGAAGACGCGCGGCGAGGCGCTGGACCACGTGCTGCTGTTTGGGCCACCGGGGCTGGGCAAGACGACGCTGGCGACGATTATTGCCAACGAGCTGGACGTGGGCTTTCAACAGACATCCGGGCCGGCGCTGCAGATTCAGGGCGACCTGACGGCGATCCTGACGAATTTGCGGGAGCGGCAGGTGCTGTTTCTGGACGAGATTCACCGCATGCAACCGGTGTTGGAAGAGAAGCTGTACACGGCGCTGGAGGACTACAAGCTGGACATCATCATCGGGCAGGGCCCGGCGGCGCGCACGCACGTGATGGAGCTGCGGCCGTTCACCTTTGTGGGTGCGACGACGCGGCCGGGGCTGTTGAGCTCGCCGCTGCGGTCGCGGTTTGGGATTCTGCTGCGGCTGGAGTTCTACACCGAGGAGGAGCTGCGCGTGATTGTGGAGCGCTCCGCGGAGGTGCTGCAGGTGCCGATTGATGCCGACGGAGCGGCAGAGATTGCGCTGCGCTCGCGGGGCACGCCTCGCATTGCCAACCGGCTGCTGCGGCGGGTGCGGGATTACGCGCAGGTGCGCGGGACGGGCACGATTGACCGGCCGACGGCCAACGCCGCGCTGACCATGCTGGAAGTGGACGCGCACGGGTTTGACGAGATTGACCGGCGGCTGCTGCTGACGATTATGCAGAAGTACGACGGCGGGCCGGTGGGGCTGAGCACGCTGGCGGCGACGCTGGCCGAGGAAGAGGACGCGCTGGAGGAAGTGTACGAGCCGTTCCTGATTCAGATTGGATTCCTGGACCGGACGCCGCGCGGGCGCGTGGCGACGCGGCTGGCCTATGAGCACTTTGGGCTGGCGATGCCGGGGCGGCAGAACGGGCTGTTTTAAGGCGACGGCCACGGCGACAGAAAAGGAGAAGTCATGGCACTGACAGAATCCACCATGCTGATGGAGCTGGGCGCGGAGGCTCCGGATTTTGCGCTGATGGACGTGGTGAGCGGCGGGACGGTGCGGCGGGATGATTTTCGCGGGCGGAAGGGTCTGCTGGTGATGTTTCTCTGCACGCATTGCCCTTTCGTGAAGCACGTGGAGCAGGGCCTGGCGAAGCTGGGCCGCGATTATTGGGACAAGCCGCTTGCGATGGTGGCCATCAGCAGCAATGATGCGGCGATGTATCCGGACGACAGCCCGGCGGGGCTGAAGCGGCAGGCCGAGACGCAGGGGTTTGTGTTTCCGTATCTCTACGACGAGACGCAGGACGTGGCGAAGGCGTACAAGGCGGCATGCACGCCGGACATTTTTCTCTTCGACGGCGCGATGCGGCTTGTATATCGCGGGCAGTTTGACCGGAGCCGGCCGGGGAACGGGATTGCCGTGACGGGCGAGGACCTGCGCGCGGCGATGGATGCGCTGCTGGAAGACAAACCGCCGCTCAAGGATCAGCAGCCCTCGATTGGCTGCAACATCAAGTGGAAGGCGTGAACGCCTTCCACGCAATTAAGCCGCCCGAGGCTCCGGATAGGAAGTAGGCAATTGCAGCGATGACGTGATTCGGCTCTTGGAGCGCGTTGACTCCAAGATGCAGTTGGACGAGCAAAGCGACTGTGGTGCCATAGCCCGCAGCAGCGCTGGCGCCGAAAGCTAGAATCGCAACAAAGAGACGCTTACCAAGCGCATTGCGATCCGCAAGAACCGAGACACAAACATACGCAGCACCTGCCAGCAATAGGTAGGTCACTGCGTACTCGCTGACTAGAAGATGAAACGGCCGCATGCGATCGGCCTCCGATCGTGACGACTTTCGGATACCTACAGTGGCAGGCTCTTGAGATAAGCGCGGAGCTTTGGGCCGAGGTCGTCGCGCTTGAGCGCGAACTCGATGGTAGCCTGCAGCATGCCGAATTTGTCGCCGGCGTCGAAGCGCTTGCCCTCGAAGGTGTAACCGAAGACCTTCTCTTCCTCAAGCAACGCCTTGATGCCGTCAGTGAGTTGGATTTCTCCGCCGGCGCCGGCCTGCGTACTTTCAAGAAGATCAAAGATGCGCGGGGTGAGGACGTAGCGGCCGATGATGGCCTGGTTGGAGGGCGCGTCGGCGAGCGTTGGTTTCTCGACCATGCCGGTGCAGTTGTAGATGCGTGGGTCGGCGGGATCGGGCGAGCCGGCGAGGACGCCGTACGCGGAGATGGCGGGGCCGTCGACGGTTTGCGTGGCCATCACGGAGCCGCCGCACTGCGCAAAGACGTCGATCATCTGCTTGAGACAGGGGACCTGGGCGTCGATGACGTCGTCCGGCAGGATCACCGCGAAGGGCTCGTCGCCGACGAGCTCGCGGGCGCAGAGCACGGCGTGGCCGAGGCCGAGCGGCTCCTTCTGGCGCACGGAGCTGATGCGGGCCAGCGAGGAGACGCTGCGCGAGATGGCGAGCAGATCGCGTTTGCCGCGGCGCTCAAGCGTGGCATCGAGCTCGAAGGCGACGTCAAAGTGGTCTTCCATGGAGGATTTGCCGCGACTGGTGACGAGGATGATGTGCTCGATGCCGGAGGCGACGGCCTCTTCCACGCCGTACTGGAGGATGGGCTTGTCGACGAGGGCGAGCATCTCTTTGGGGATGACCCGGGTGGCGGGCAGGAAGCGCGTGCCCAGGCCGGCGGCGGGGATGACTGCCGTGCGAACGGGTTTGTTCATGCTTTCTCCTCAAACAAAACAGTGATGGGAACGATGCACGTTCTACGTTTGCTCGCATCCGATTGCCGGATGAGACGAGGACACGGAACTACGTGGTGACGGGCTGCGGGGCGAGTTTGCCGAGCAGCTCGCGGATTTCAAGCAGGACTTCATCCGACCGCGCGGCAGCCAAAGGATACTTGAGAACACCCTGCGGCGTGAATTGCGCGCCGCGTTTGGCGTTGCGCGCGACGAGGCG
>DATKTQ010000090.1:0-43653 GCA_035531055.1 Occallatibacter sp.
CGGCAGGTGCGTCATGCGCACCGCGGAGTCCGTCGTGTTCACGTGCTGCCCGCCCTTGCCGCCGGAGCGGTACGTGTCAATGCGCAGGTCTTCCACGCGCAGGTCCACATGGATCGTATCGTCGATCTCCGGCGAAACATACACCGAGGCAAACGACGTGTGCCGCCGCTTGGCAGAGTCGAACGGAGAAATCCGCACCAGCCGGTGCACGCCGCTCTCGCCCGCCAGCAGCCCAAACGCGTACTCGCCGGTGATCGTGAAGGTCGCCGACTTGATGCCGGCCTCTTCGCCATCCTGGTAGTCGTTCATTTCCGTCTTATAGCCCTGTTGCTCGGCCCAGCGCAGATACATGCGCAGCAGCATCTCCGCCCAGTCCTGGCTCTCCGTGCCGCCCGCGCCCGGATGCACCGTCACAATCGCGTTCAGCACATCAGCCTCGCCGCTCAGCATCGTGCGGGCTTCCAGCTCCTCGGCATAGGCCGCCAGCGCTTTGATGTCGCGGTCCAGCTCGGCCAGCACTTCTTCGCCTTCGCGGCCCAACTCAATGTAGGCTTCAATGTCGCTGGTGCGCCGCACCAACTCTTCATCGGCGGCTGCCAGCGCTTCCAGCCGCTTGCGGTCGCGCATCAGCGGCTGGCTCGCCGCCGGGTCAGCCCACAGCGCCGGATCGGCCAGCCGCCCTTCCACTTCTTTCAGCTCACGGCGTATGCGAGCGGGGTCAAAGATACTCCCGCAGGTCGCGCACTTGGTCGCGCACCGGAGCGTATGCGAATTCGAGATCGTTTACCGACACGATTTGCTCTCAGGACCTGACTTTATTTGAAATCACGGATCGCAAACCAGCCCGGAAAGCCCAGCCCACAATCCCTAAAGCAAGTATGGCACACAGCCACGCAAACACGTCGCCATGCTCCGTGTAGAACGTCACGTCATCGCGGAAGCCGAACTCTGCCGGCAGCGCGCCCACCTGATGCCGCGAAATGCTCTGCCGTACCCGCCCATAGGGATCAATCGCCGCCGTCACGCCATTGTTCGTGTCACGCAAAATCCAGCGCCGGTTTTCAACCGCACGCATTCGCGCCATGTTCAGGTGCTGCCACGGCGCGCTCGTGTCCCCGTACCACCCGTCGTCGCTGATGTTCACCAGCACCTCGGCGCCCAGCCGCGAGAACTGCCGCACTTCATCGGCAAACACCGCTTCGTAGCAGATGAACACGCCGTACCTGTGCCCGTTCAGCCGAAACACTTTGCGCTCCTGGCCTCGGTCAAACGACGACACACGTCCCGTCAGCTTGCGCGCAAAAAACAGCAGGTTCTGGAACGGCACATACTCCCCGAACGGCACCAGGTGAATCTTGTCGTACCGGCCCACCAGCACGCCGTCCGCGCCCACCACCATCGCGGAATTGAAGTCATGCCAGCTCTGGTCGTCTTCGGAGTAGTCCATCCCCACGCCGCCCACCACCAGCGGCGCATCCAACGTCCGCGCAATCGTCCCCATCGACTTCAGAAAACGCGGATCCGCCTGCACAAACGGAGCCGGAGACTCCGGCCAAGCCACCAGCGTCGGATGCGCCGGCAGCGCCTTGCAGTCCAACTCCCCTCGGCTCGCGCCCGTCTGCGGAATCCCCTTGAGAAACGGCTTGCACTCGTCCTCCGCCAGCTGCGTAAAGGCGGCCATGTGCTCGTCCCAGGCCGAGCCCTTCCAGGTGTCGTCCACGCCCACGTCCAGGTTCGGCTGGATCAGCATAGCCGTCGCCGTAGTCGCCGCCTTAGGCACCGGCCACAGCACGCCTGCCCATCCGGCCGCCAACAGCGCCAGGCCCGCGCCGCCCGCCGTCCATCGGCCTCGCGTGCCGTTCCTCAGCAGCCCGCCCACCAGCAGCGCATTCACCCCCACCAGCACAAAGCTGATGCCGTACACGCCCGTCCACGGCGCCAGTTGATTCACCAGCCCGTTGTCCACCTGCGAGTAGCCCAGCTGGTCCCACGGAACGCTCGTAATCCGCGCTGCCGCCAGCTCCGCCGCCGCCCACAGCACCGGCGCCGCCACCAGGGCCTTGCCCGTGCTTCCTGTCGCCCGGCGCACCAGCGCCACGCCCAGCCCAAACAGCCCAAAGTAGAGTCCCAGCACCAGGCTGAATCCTGCCAGCAGAAGTACCGGGGCCAACGGCGGCATGTCCCCATACCGCATCATCGTGTCTCGTATCCAGTAGCAGTTGCCCGCATACCACAGCACGCCGCACGCGTACGCCAGCAGGAAACTCCGCCGCAGCGGCTTCGGCCCCTCCGCGCACTCCGGCGTCAACATCGCCCACAGCAGCGGCGCCAGCCCAAACCAGGCAAATACGCTCCGCCACGGCGGCATCGGACCCGCCAGCGGAAACGGCAGCTCCAGCAACCCGGCTGCGACCACCGCCGCCGCCCACAACCTCCAACTGTTCCACCTCATACAGGGCAGAGTGTACTGCATCCACGCCCCCGGCGACTCGCTTCGCTCACCTTCCGCATTCCCGGAATTCCCGCCGAACCATCTCACCGCCCCATTGCGGCCTCCGGGCCTACCAAATCGCTTCATCTATTTTCATTGACTATCGATTTATACAGAAATACACTCAGCCCAGGGCAGGCGGCAGTCGACCCTTCTGAGACCTTGAACGGCCAGAATCACGGCCGGCAAATTAATAATGGCATCTTCTCGAACGACCGTAGCCCCACCCTCCGACCGCGTGCGGCTCATCGTGGCATCCTCCGTGATGCTCACGTTCATCTCCTTTTGGCGCGCCGCCGCCATCGTGCTCAATGACCTCGGCTCCTCCGCCTTTTACGCCGGCGGCATCGCGGAGCAGGCCATCGGCGCCTCCGCTCCCTGGTTCATCCTCGGCATCATGCTCTTCAGCTTCGGTGTCCGCGCCGTTTACATCGAAAGCTGTTCCATGTTCACCCGCGGCGGCGTGTACCGCGTCGTCAAGGAGGCCCTCGGCGGCACCTTCGCCAAAGTCAGCGTCTCGGCCCTCATGTTTGACTACATCCTCACCGGGCCGATCTCCGGCGTCTCCGCCGGCCAATACATCACCGGCGCACTCAATGAGTTGCTCGTCGTCGCCGCATCCAGCCACTGGCTCCCGCCCGCGCTCATGGACGTGCACAACAATCCCTTCCAGTTCAACATGAACCTCACCTCCGCCATCATCGCGGGGATGGTCACGATTTACTACTGGTGGGAAAACGTCAAGGGTATTGAAGAGTCCAGCGACAAGGCTCTCCGCGTCATGCAGATCACCACCATCATGGTGGTCATCCTCTTCCTCTGGGGCAGTTACTCCCTCTTTGTCCGTGGCTCCCACTTGCCACCGCTCCCCACGCCTTCCAACCTCAAATTCAGTGACGATGCCCTCGGATTCCTGCGCGGCTCCGGACTTCCCATCTTCGGCCTCTTTGGCATCCTTATGGCCTTCGGCCATTCCATCCTTGCCATGAGCGGTGAGGAGAGCCTCGCGCAGGTCCACCGCGAAATCCAGCACCCCAAGCTCAAGAACCTCAAGCGCGCGGCCATCGTCATTGCCATTTACAGCCTGGTGTTCACGGGCGGAGCCACCATGCTGGCCTCCATGCTCATCCCCACATACCAGCGCACTCACATTTATCAGAACAACCTGATAGCCGGCCTGGCCATGTACATGGCCGGTCCCGTCTTCTGGCGCATCGCCTTCCGCATCTTCGTCGTCTTTGTCGGATTCTTAATCCTGTCCGGCGCAGTCAACACCTCCATCATCGGCTCCACGGGCGTGCTCATGCGCGTGGCAGAGGATGGCGTGCTCACCGACTGGTTTCGCAAGCCACACCACAAATTCGGTACCAGTTACCGCATCGTAAACCTTGTCTTCGGCCTGCAAATGTTCACCATCATTGTCACCGAGGGCAACATCATCACCCTGGGCGAGGCCTATGCCTTTGGTGTCATCTGGTCCTTCACTTTCAACAGCCTCGCCATGCTCGTGCTGCGCTACAAGTACCATGGCGAGCGCGGCTGGAAGGTGCCGCCGAACATCCGCATCGGAAAGACCGAGATTCCGCTCGGCCTCATCTCCGTCTTCCTTGTCCTGTTCTCCACCGCCATCGTCAACCTGTTCACCAAGGCTGTCGCCACCGTCAGCGGCATCGCCTTCGCCGGCGCGTTCTTCATCATCTTCAGCATCTCGGAGCGGGTCAACCTGCGCAAACACGCGCTCACCGCCCGGCAGATGAAGGACCACTTCCAGCTCGAACATCAGGACACCATCAGCCGCGAGTCGATTGCCATCCGTCCCGGCGCCGTCATGGTCACCATGCACGACGTCGCCAATCCCATCGCCCTCAAATGGGTCCTGGGCCGCACTCGCACGGAGGACCGCGACGTCGTTGTCATCAGCGTGCGCCTCATGGGCGCCGGCGGTCCGGAGTATCTCAGCGCAGAGCAGCAGAGTTTTAGTGAGCACGAGCAAACCCTGTTCACCAAGGCGGTCTCCGTTGCCGAAAGCTTCGGCAAAAAAGTTTCTCTGCTCGTCGTACCCGCCGGAGACGTATTTGCCGCCCTCGCCCAGGGCGCAAACTCTCTGGAGGTGGATTCCGTCGTTTCCGGCCTCTCCAACTCCCTCACCGCCGAGGACCAGGCATTTCATCTTGGCCAGGCCTGGGAAGCCCTCCCCGAACCCAAGCGCCAGTTCAACTTCTTCGTCGTCAGCCCCAACGGCGAAACCAAAGTCTTTTACATCGGCCCGCACGCCCCTGCCCTCAGCCCGGATGACGTGCAACTGGTCCATCGCCTATGGCTCAACATGCGCCGTGATCCATCCATGCAGGATCTGCACCACAGCGACATCATCACCTACGCCCTTACGCGACTTGCCGGCCAGTACGCACGCGAAAACCTGGAGATTCTCCGCGACCTGCGCAATTACCGGGCCGCCGAAGCTCCCAGCCTGCGCCCAGGCGGCGCCGATTCCACCATCGTCAATCCCGGCTCTTCCGCGCTCGAGCCCGCCGCGCCTCCCCCAAAGCCTTCCAGCGGGCCCTGAGTAGAATGGCTTCGCCACCGCCCAGGTTCCAGCACCTTGCCGCCCCGCACCATCGTTTCTGCCTGCCCTCTCCCATGCCCTGCAGCTTTGCCGTGGATTCCTCGGCACAAGGCAGCTCCCACACAAGATTCCATGCCAGAAAGTCTGCTTTTAAAATATGTGTCCGTTCCGCCTATCTGACGAGTAACTTCCGCATTTCTACGCGCACTTACCCATTCGTTTGGATTCCATTCGCTCCGGGGGTTACCTTCACGCACACTTCCTTCCGATTCCGGTAATCTAAGTCATTTTTTGTTTGTAAAAGAGTTTATAGTTGCGTATCGTTTTCATATCGCAGGTGGATCCCGAAATCGCTGGCATTTTAACTCACACGACGGGGCAAAACCACCTAAGGAAAGGTACGAGGAGGGTCTGTGGGAGTTTCAGAAATTCTGGCAGAAATTGATCGTGAGATTGCACAGTTGCAGCAGGCGCGCGCCCTGCTGAGTGGTTCGGCCGCCGTCAAGACCAAGAAGGCTGGCGCACCCGCCGCCAGAAAGGTCGGAAAGAAGAAGCGGAATCTCACGCCGGAAGGGCGGAAGCGAATTGCAGAAGCCGTGAAGCGACGCTGGGCAGAGCAGAAGAAAGCCGCCGCTGGAAAGTAACCGGGCCCTTAATTGTTCAAGTTCGGGGTCAGCCGATGCGCTGGCCCCGAAGTTATTTTGCTGCCCTTTTCACCGTTTCATCCGTTTAGAACACGTCTCCCGGCTTCCAGTCGATCACCCGAATCCCTGGCTCCACCAGTGCAGCCAACGCCGCAGGCGTCCCTGTCAACTGTGGAATCGTTCCCCAGTGCAGCGGCAGCACCACCTTCGGCTGCAGCAGTTGCGTGGCCACCGCCGCTTCCTTCGGGCCCATGGTAAAGTGCCCGCCAATCGGCAGCATCGCCACCTCGGGGTGATACACCTCCGCAATCAGCTTCATATCGCTGAACACTGCCGTATCTCCGGCGTGATAAAGCACCGGCCCGTCCTCAATCGTCAGCACAAACCCCGCTGCCACACCCACATAATGCGTGCCTTGTTCGTCCTGTGCTCCCGCGGAGTGCTTGGCCTCCACCATGGTCGCGGCCACGTCGTTCAGCTGCACCGTGCCGCCCAGGTTCATCCCCACCGTCTTGGCCACGCCTTTTCCACCCACGTACGCCGCCAGCTCATAAATGGCCACCACCGTCGATCCGTGCTTCGCAGCCACTGGCACCACGTCGGAAATATGGTCTCCATGTCCATGCGTCAGCAGGATGTAATGCAGCCTCTCGGGCAGAACGTAGTCCTTGGGATACTTCGGATTCTGCGCAATAAACGGGTCAATCAGGATGCGTGTCCCCTTGGCAGTTTCCACCAGCACCGTCGCATGGCCCAGCCAGGTTACGCGCGTTCCTTTCAAGGAATTCATAGTCCCTCCAAGTCTTCTGTTTGTCTCTCGCTGTCTTTCGCCCGCGGCAGGTTTCACCCCGTCATTCAGAGCGTAATCAGCACTTCTGACACGCTGTCTTTTGCCAGAAACTGGCGGAAACCTGACCACTGCGAAAACAGCCGCTCAATGCTGCGGTTGGAAAAGGCGCGCTGAATCGGAAACGACTCCGCCCGCTGCGTCTCCACGTCATCGCCCTCCGTCAGGTGGTAACGGCAATGCGCAGTCTCCTCCCCTTGCGCCCGCGTATGGAAAAAGGCAAGCACCTGTCCACCAGGGTTCATGGCACCGTGCAACCGCTCCACCACCGGATACACAAAGGCCTCCGGAAGATAATCCAGCGTGGTCCACAGCAGCACCACGTCAAACGTCCTGCCGGAAAACTCCATCGTCTGGTTCAGGAAGCCCTGCACGTCCCAGATAGGCTTGTCCTCGGCATCCACGCCGGTCTGCCAACTTCCCTTGCAGGCGTCGGTCACCGGGTCTGCCAGAAAGATGCTGTGCCCCAGGCTCGTCAAATAGTTGATATTCGCCGGCGAAGTCTGACCGACGTCAATCACGCGCAGTCCCGGTTCGGCCTGCAGCCGTTTGCGCAGCGTGGCCCAACCGCCGGAGTGCCTGGGCACGCGCGGCCCCGTGAACCCCTGCCCCGCGGAGGATGTCTTGCCGTCCGGCTTCTTGTCAAACAAACGACCCAGCACGCTCAAATCCTCGTCACCCCGCGCAGGAAGCACAGCGTTGCGCACCCGTCCTGCGCTCACGCTTTCCAGCCGCCGTCCATCCGGCTCTTACTGAGCCCCGCCTCCTTCGTGTCCCTTCGCACCCTGCGTCAGGTCCACCTTCCCGCGGAAAATGGCGTTGTCTTCCACAGCCAGCCGCATCGCGCGCACATCGCCCTCCACCACGCTGCCGGCCCGCAGCTCCACACGGCCAGAGGCCACAATGTTGCCCTGAACATGCCCCATAATCAGCACGTCCTTTGCGGTCAAGTCCGCTGCCACATTCGCGTTGGGGCCAATCGTCAGGCGACTCTCTGCCAGCGTTACCGTGCCTTCCAGACGGCCATCCACCACCAGGTCTTCGCTGCCCTTCACTTCGCCTCGGATCACCACCGTTTTGCCAATCCGGGCCAAACCATTCTCCGCTGCCATGCGCTCTTGTTCCTTCCGAGGCTTCCCTTCCGGCATCTCTCAGCACGGCTCCACCGCCCACCCAATCCTTCCTCCCGCAGGAGTCGGAATTGTGTCATCAAGCGCGGTTGCTGGAGCTGCTGAGACCACCAGGGGCCCTGCCCGAATCATACGCAAAGGGACCGGCTCACTACAATTCCCGCGACCTGCCCTCCCCTCAAGCGTCCAATGCTATGGGAAAATAGCACCTATGGCGCAGATACCAGCATGACAGCTAAGCCCATGCATGCCTTCGGCATGCTTGCCCTGCTGCTCCTGGCGCCGCTCCCCCTTGCGTCGCAACCACCCGCCGCGCCCGGCCCAGCACTGGTTAACCGCGCCCTCGCCGCGGAGCTGCACAACGTCCGCGACTCTCAATTCCCCATGCGTTTCGTCCTGCGCAAGTCCAGTCCTCGCTTCACTTCCACTAAGGTCATCGTGGAGTCCAAAGACGGCTCCGTCGCCCGCCTCGTCGCCGTCAACGGCCAGCCCTTGTCCGCCACCGACCAGCAGCACGAACAGGCGCGCCTGGACGCACTCCTCCAGAATCCCGACAGCCAGCGCCACCGCAAAGAGCGCGAAGATGCCGACGCGCAACGCGCCATCAAGGTGCTGCGTGCCCTTCCCGCCGCGTTTCACTTCGAGTTCGCGGGCCGCGAGGACGGGCCGGAAGGAACCCTGGATCGATTCAACTTCACGCCAGACCCCGCCTACAATCCGCCCGATCTGGAAACCTTGGTCCTCACCGCAATGAGCGGTCAAATCTGGATTGATCCTGTCCAGGGGCGCGTGGTGCGCCTCCGGGGCCAGTTGCAGCGCGACGTCAACATCGGTTGGGGAATTCTTGGCAAACTTGACAAAGGCGGCTGGATTCTCATTGAACAGGCCGATGTCGGCGAGCATCAATGGCGCGTCGTCCGCTTCCAGATGCAGATGACTGGCCGCATCTTCTTCCGCTCCAAAAGCTTCGACACGCTTGAGGAGGAGACTCACTTTGCGCCCGTCCCGGTGGGCCTCAGCTACCAGCAAGCCATCCGAATGCTGCGCAGCGACCCGCTGCCGCAACCGCTCCCCGGCCGTTAGGGAATTCCTTACTCCGTCCAAAAAACGAAAGGCCCTGCCGTCAGGGCAGAGCCAGTTCGCCGTAAGACTGCTTCGCTTTACTTGATCTTGAGGAAGATCATGGCGAAGGTGAACAGGGTGAGCGACTCAATGAAGGCCAGACCGATCAGCATGAACATCAGCAGACCGGCACGCGTTCCAGGGTTGCGGGCCAGCGCCTCGGTGGTGCTGCCCACCGCCCGGCCCTGTCCCAGGCCGCAAAGACCGGCCGCCAGACCCATGCCCAGGCCCACGCCGATTGGGGCCATGTTCATCACGGCCGAACCGCCGTCTGCAAACGCCGGAATGGCAAAGCAAAGTGCCGCCAGCGCCATAAAAACTGATTGAAGTTTCCGCATAGTTCTCCTGCACCTCTCAGATTTGGCCGCCAGTGGGTGGTTGAGGCTCACCGTGCTGGCCCCCTCACGCTCGCGGCCTTGCCGTTAGTCCGGAGCGGATGCGCTCTCCGGCGGAATCTCGTTCACGGCCGGGCATCCTCGCCCGGCAGAGTCCTAGTGCTCGTGGGAAACCGCGAGCGACAGGTAAATCATCGTAAGCAGCATAAACACATATGCCTGCACCAGGGCCACCGCAAAGTGCAGCCCCAGAAACACCGTCGGCGCCAGAATCGGAATCATCGAGAAGCAAATCAGCGTCAGCAGATCGCTCGCCAGCATGTTGGCATAGAGTCGAATCGTCAGCGACATCACGCGCGCCAGGTGCGACACAATCTCTACCGGGAACATCAGCGGCACCAGCCACCACACCGGCCCGGCAAACTGCTTCATGTACCCGATGGGTCCGTGCACGCGCAGCCCGTGAAAGTTGTAATAGAGGAAGGTCAGCAGCGCAATGCCCAGCGGAACCACCGGCTGGCTGGTTGGCGTCACCATGTGCGGAAACAGACCCACAAAATTGTTGAGCAGAATGAAAAGAAGTACGCAGGTCACAAAAGCCTGGAAGCGCTCATGCCCGTGGCCAATCACCTGCTCGCCCTGCGTAAATGTGAACTCGTGAATCATCTCCGCGATCTGCTGCACGGGATTGGGCTTTTCCACCGAGAGCGTCAGCCGCACCAACAGGAAGAAGGCGATCAGAACGCAGGCCACCATCACTTCCAGCGCGAACGTGTCATTGATGGCGGTTGCGGGGTTCGCCGGAACGCCCACAAGGTGCATGGCCCATGCCGCCAGCCCGCCGAAGAGGTGGTTCAACAAACGCGTGATTGCTAGAGACTCGTGCATGCAACCTGGAATCTTTCTGTTTCCCGCGGCCTTTTCTGCTTATTCGCGAAGCAGGCGCAGCGCCTCCCACCCAAGGGTGGCTACGGCTAGACTCAGTCCGTAGAAAAGCGCCAAAACAGATCCGTGGAAACACCTTAGGCTAACATAGATCACCCCTGCAAAGATGCTGAGCCTCAGCACAAAAAACACCGCTGCGGAAGCACCTGCCTTCGGAGTTTTCTGGTTGTCCAGCCGGGCGTTGATAAAGCGCACCAGCCGTCGCCATTCCAGGATGCTGGCCGTCGAAATCGCCGCCCCGCTTGCCAGCATCGCGGCATCTCGCCAGCCCGAAACAAACAACACCACGACAGCCGGGATAACCCCTAAAATCAGCGTGTTACGAACGGCACGCCGCAGCATTGCCTCCAATGCCGCGTCCGTCAGCTCTGCCCCCGGCTTAGTCTCTTCCGTCATTCTGTCTTTCCGTCTTTCCTCGGCCCTCATTCCGGTCGTCTTCGGCTGCCGGCTTCTCGGTCGACTCCCGTTCGGTCTTCTTTTCCGCCGCCAGCGCCAGCCGAATCACGTAGGCCAGCCCCGCAACTCCGCCGATCAGAATTCCCGCAACTCCGATCCATTGCTGGTGCAGTTTCCCGTCCAGCCAGGCACCCAATAGCCATCCCAAAACGGCCGTCACCGGCATCAGAATGGCGATCTGGATCATCTTTTCCGCTTCCACCAGCGCATGCAACCCAGGCGTGGTCTTGCCGCGTCGTCTGGCCTCGGGAATCGGACGATGATAGGGCATGAGCTCTCGTCCCAAGCATACAGGCTCAGCGGACAAGCAGGTATACTTCCCTTTTGGGCTCACGGCCTGAAATTGGAAGGAAAATCAGTGTTCGATTCCGAGTTCGAGCGCGGTCTTTTTGAACTGCGCAGGGCAAAACTGGCGGAGATTGAAAAGCTCGGCCAGACCGCCTATCCCAACCAGTTTTCCGCCTCCCACACCGTGCCCCAGGTGCGCGCGCAGTGGGATGAAACCACAGGCGAAGCGCTCGAGGCTCCGCGCATCACCGTCGCCGTCGCCGGCCGCATCATGGCCATTCGCGCCCAAGGCAAAGCCGGATTCGCCACACTGCAGCAGCAGGGCCAGCGCCTCCAGATTTACGTCCGCATGGACGCCGTCGGTGAACAGGGGTTTGCCCTCTACAAGCTCCTCGACCTCGGAGACCACATCGGCGTCAGCGGCTACCTCTTCCGCACCCGCACCGGCGAGCTCACCATTCACGTCGAGCAAATCACCTTCCTCGCCAAGGCCATGCTCGCCCTGCCGGAGAAATTCCACGGCCTGGCCGACGTGGAACTCCGCTATCGCCAGCGTTACGTGGACCTGTTTACCAACCTGGACAGCCGCGAGGTCTTCGTCAAGCGCGCTGGAATCCTGCGCGCCCTGCGCCGTTTTTTTGATGAGCGCGGCTACCTCGAAGTGGAAACTCCCATGATGCAGCAGATTGCCGGCGGCGCCAACGCGCGGCCCTTCCGCACGCACCACAACGCGCTCGACCAGGACCTGTTCTTGCGCATCGCGCCGGAGCTTTACCTCAAGCGCCTCGTCGTCGGCGGCCTTGACCGCGTCTACGAAATCAATCGCAACTTCCGCAATGAAGGCGTCAGCTCCCAGCACAACCCCGAGTTCACCATGCTGGAGTTCTACCAGGCCTACGCCAATTACCACGACCTGATGAAGCTCACCGAAAAGCTCATCGAGTTCGTCGCGCGCGAGGTCAACGGCACCGCCGTCGTCGAATTCAACGGCCACACCATCGACCTGTCCAAGTGGACCCGCCTCACCATGCACCAGGCCATCCGCGAACACTGGCCAGAGGAGGTCGGCGCCAGGCCCGAACTCAGCGACTTCCAGTCCATGCCGGCACTGCAGACGCAAATGCACGCCGCCCTCAGCGCCCTGGAGAAGGCAGCCTGCGAAACAACCCGCATCTCGCCGGAACGGCTAGCGCAGCTCAAGACCATCCACGGTGCCGTCACTGCGGTCTACTACGACTCCATGAAGGGCGCGCCCCTCGGCAAGTCCGTGTACAACCTGTTTGAGGCAGTCGTCGAACCCTTCCTCGTGCAACCTACCATCATTTACGACTATCCCACCGAGGTTTCGCCGCTCTCCAAGGCCAAGCCCGACGACCCCGCCCATGTTGAGCGCTTCGAGTTCTTCATTGGCGGCTTTGAAATAGGCAACGCCTTCAGCGAGCTCAACGACCCCGTCGAGCAGCACAAGCGTTTCGAGCAGCAACTCACTGAGCGCGACCGCGGCGACGACGAAGCCCACCAAATGGACGAGGATTATGTGCGCGCCCTGGCCTACGGCCTTCCGCCCACTGGCGGCGAAGGAATCGGCGTGGATCGCCTGACCATGCTGCTCACCGGCTCACGGTCTATCCGCGACGTCATTCTCTTCCCGCTCATGCGCAACCGCGACGCGAACGCAGCAGTGCAGGAGCAGAACCCAGGCTCGCCTGAATCGGAATCCGCCTAGTTCCAAGAGCGCATGCGACACACGCAAAGGAGCATTCTCGCTTGAAGATTCTGTTCGTCGGTGACGTCTTTGGCAGCGCGGGGCGCCGCATTGTGCGCGAGCACCTCGGCCACGTGCGCCAGGCTCACCAGGTTGACCTGGTCATCGTGAATGCGGAAAATGCCGCGGGCGGCTTCGGCGTCACTCCGCAGATCGCGGACGACCTGTTTGACCTCGGCGCCGACGTGCTCACCACCGGCAACCACGTCTGGGATAAGCGCGAGCTTCTTGACTACCTCGGCTCCGTTCCAGCCGACAGTATCGAACGCCCACGTCGCATCCTCCGGCCGGCAAACTTGTCTCCCGGTCTGCCGGGCCACGGCGTCTTCCAGGGCACCACACAGAGCGGCGTGGACTACGCTGTGCTCAACCTAATGGGCCGTATATTCATGAGCGGCACCAACGATCCCTTCCACATGGTCAACGACATGCTCGCCACCGTGCAGGCGCGGGTTATCGTCGTGGACTTCCACGCCGAAGCCACCAGCGAGAAAGTCGCCATGGGCTGGCATCTCGACGGCCGCGTCACCGCCGTGCTCGGCACGCATACGCACGTGCCCACCGCCGATGAGCGACTTCTGCCCAACGGAACCGCCTACCAGACCGACGTGGGCATGAGCGGCCCCTACGACAGCGTCATCGGCGTTGACAAGGACATCGTGCTGCAGCGCTTCCTCACCGGCCTTCCGGGCAAGTTTGAGGCCGCCAAAGGCAACCCTAAAATGTGCGCCACGCTTGTCACATGCGATCCGGGTACCGGCCGCGCCAGCGCCATCCAGCGCATCATGCTGGGCGAGTAGATTCTCTCTTTTCAAAAAAAATCCGGAACCACCCGCGTGCACCCGCAACCGCCCACCTCAGTCACTCAATCAGCGCTTGGGAGCCTCTGAGAGCGTCCAGGTCTTTTCCACAGCGGACTTGTGCGGTACCGGATGCACAGCACTTTCCGGTGCGACAGAGTGTGCCGCCTTCACCAGCTTGCCCTTCTTGTCGAAGGTCATGATCCACTGCATCGGCCGCGGCCTTGCGGCCGCATCGGCAAACTCGATCACTTCCGTGCCCTTGCCGGAAATCACCAGCACCGGCGTCACTGCCGGAATGGGATTATGCAGCGTCGGCTCTGCCGTCTCAGGCAAAAGCATCGGATGCGCACCCGCCAGGGCTGCATAGCACAGGCCGTTGCCCAGCCATCCGGACGCGGTGTCTCCCGGTTCCTCGGCGCGAATGTGGTTGAAGGCGGAAATCGTAATGGAATTGATCGGCGCCGGCGAGAACAGCGAGTAGCTCCTCTTCAGAATCGGAATAATCCGCACCCGGCCCTCGCCGTTGCGCGGAATCGAGGCTGAAAACACCGTCACGTCGCCCACGCCATTGTTCCGCGTGTATTGCAAAAACAGGTGCCCAGGCAGCGCCGGACAGACCACCTGCTGATAGCTCCAGCTGCCATCTCCAAGCACAAAGCCGTACCAGCGCGCATGTTCGGCAACCGAAGTTTCGGCATCGGCCGCCAGCAGGCGGTCGCTCTGCTTCATCTCGCCTGCGGGCAAAAAGCGATTGGAGCGCTCTATTAGGTGCTTTTCGCCATCCGGAAGAAACGGACCAGGAACCCTTTCCGGCGGGACCATGCGGGGCTTCCCGTGACTCTTCTGACCCTGCGCGCGCGGCCCGCCAAAGCCTGAAAAAGCCAGCGCCACCACAGTCAGAACGAGCGGCCATTTGCAACACTTCATATCCGCATCCGAGTACCATCGCGGCTCTCGCCCGCTGCCGCGTCCAGGATAGAGAAAGGGCAGCCTATGTCAGGCTGCCCATATGCGTCCCAGGAAGACTCCGCGTGGAGCCGGGGGTTTGCCCGCGCTCCACTGCGTGGTGGTACGCCGGTGGCCTAGCGGCCCCGTGCGCTGCGATGGCGCACAGGCGCGCGATGCGGAGCCACCGGCTTCTTCTTCACCGCTGGCAGAACCACACCGTCGCGCAGCACAATCTCCGCGCTTTGCACGGTATTTGCCGTCGGCGGAATCTGCCGGTAGGTGTCGTAAGTGCCGTCCAGTTCCGCTGCCGGCTGAATGCCAAAGTCCGAACCTGACGTTGGGATGTCCGCGCAACTGGTTGGCGCTTTCAGGTTCACGATAAAGTCCGGTACGTTGGAAGACTTTGCGTCCTGGGTCACGGCAACCTTGATCTGGTTTGCGATCCCGTCGATCGTGATTTTGCGCACCCGGTCCGGCTCCGCAAACAGCGCCGAAAGCTTCGTCAAATCATCCTGCACGCCATTCGTGGTGAGGAAATCCTCCTGCGCCTTCAACTCAGTGCCCTGATTCTTCTGCAAATCCCCGCAGGTAGTCGGCGTGGTCAGGTTCACCGTATATTCCGTTGAGTGCTCCTCGCGGCGCGTCCGTCCTTCCGTCACCTTCACCTTGAGTGCTGTCACCGTGGATGCGATCACCGTTCCCGGAACTGGCGTGGGCTTGTTCTGCAGCACGGCCCACATCTTGTCGGCATCATCCTTGGCGCCCATGGCCAGTACCGTTTCCTTGTCGGCAAGCGCCAGCGTGTTCAGGTCAGGCGTAGTTGCCAGCAGATCATGAATCTGCTCTGCCGGGCTCTTTGCCTTGGCGATGGTGAACGTTCCTGGGGGGAACGCCGAAGCTTGCGCCTGCTGCTTGATGGCGGGCAGCCCGTCCAGCCCGCCGTGGTACTTCTTGTAGAAGTACTCCAGCTTGGGCTCAATCTGCGCCTTGTAGGCCGGTGGCGCAAAGTCCCAAACGCGGGCGTAGAACCAGACCGCCTTCTCCAGGTCGCGAGTCGCGGGCCGCGTGTACAGGTCAGCCAGCGCCAGCGTGTCCACCAGGCCGGAGGTCTTGGACTGCTCATCCGTCAGCAGCATCAGCGAGGAGCGATACTGCTCAATGGCCGCTTTGAAGTCCTGCTTGGATACCACATCGTCCAGTGCAATCGCCGAGTGGAACAGAGGATATGTGGCCTCGGTCTGCTTCTTCCATTCGTCTTCTGACACTCCGGCAGGCTTTGGCACCGCTAGTCCCTTGTTCGCCAGAACCGCGGCATCATCGCAGGACTGCGCATCGCTCGTCTTGCCGGTCTTGGTGTCCACGGACTTGGTGCAGGCTGCTTTCTTCAGATAGACCGAGATGAAGATCGCCTTCATGTTGTTCGGGTCCACCTGCAGCAGACGGCTCGCCGCGTCCAGTGTCTTGTCTGGCTCGCGAAGTCCTTGGTAGGTGTCCACCAGCATATCCAGAATGGCATCCTTCACCACGCTCTGCGGATAGCTTTTGAGAAAGCTCTCCAGCGCCGCGGCCTTCGCCGTCGGGTCGCTCTGCGTGATTGCCATCTGATAGGCGTTGAATTCGGCCGGATCCTTAATCGTGATTTGATCCTGCGCGCGCAGCGTCGGTGTTAAAACCAGGCCTAGGCCCGCCAACGCCAACACAAATGCAAAGACAATCTTCTTCATTCAGTGCTCCTGGGAAATGCCGAAATGGAGATCGTGGCTCACGCACTCGCTCAAGGAAACAGACAACCTTTCTGCTGTTACGGTTGAGCTCCGGGATCATCAAGGAACCAGCCCGCGGCTTCCAAAGCGGTGATGGAAGGATTATAGAAAGCAGGACCACTTGTGACAAGCAAAGTTGTTTCTCTGCCTTACGGCCGGGTCCCGGACCTCCCAGCGCACCCCCTTGGCGCCACTAACCTTTTTGCCTCGGCAGCTTCTCGGCCTCCTGCTCCCCACCGCAATAGCCCGCCCAGGCCGCTGCGGCAGAAAACGTGGAAAACCAACCTGCAACCGTGCACCGCATATCGGCTTAGACACCATCCTTACAGAAATAGTTCCCCACCCTTTGGTGGAGGACCAACCCGATTCATTGCAGCAGCCTGACCAGTTCCACCTGCTCGGCCAAGAAGGCGTCGTGCCCGTGCGCGCTGGTCATTTCGCGGTAATCCGCCTTCACGCCCGCCGCGCGAATCGTCTCCACAAACCGCCGCACGGATTCGGCCGGAAACAGCCAGTCCGAGCTGATGCCCACAAAACTCACCTGCGACCGGATCCGCCCGAAAACCTCTTCCGGCGACACCTTCCCGCTCAGCGGATCCCAAGTGTCCATGGTGCGCAAAATCGCCAAATAGGCATTCGCATCAAACCGGTCCACAAATCGCTCCCCCTGGTGGTCCAGGTAGCCGGCAATGTCGAACCGCCCCCCAATCAGTCCGCCGCCCTGGGGGTCCAGGCTCAGCGGATCCTCCCCGTTACGGTTCGGATTGCGCGCATAGCGCTCGTCAAACAGCTCTGCCGACTTGTAGCTCAGCATCCCCACCTGCCGGGCCAGCGCCAGCCCTGTCCTTGGAGGCCGCTGCGGAAGGTAGTAGCCCCCATCCCAGTCCGGATCGTTCTGGATGGCCTTCCGCTGCAGGTGATTCAGCGCCAGCCCCATTGCCGTCAGAGGCGCTACGGCAATAATTACTGCCCTCGCCACACGCTCCGGGTCGTGGATGGCCCACTCCAGCGCCTGCATTCCGCCGATGGAACCGCCCAAAACCAGCCGCAGCCGCCGAATCCCCAGAGAATCCAGCAGCTGCGCTTGTGCTCTTACGTTGTCGCGAATCGAAATCAGCGGAAAATCCGGTCCATAAACCAGCCCCGTCTCCGGATTCACCGAGCCAGGTCCCGTGGAGCCGTAACAGGAACCCAGCAAGTTGATACAGATCACAAAATCGTGATCCAGCGAGAGCACCGCCCCCGGCCCAAAAATCTCCGGCCACCACGAGCCAACTAGCGCCGAACCCGACAAGGCATGACACACCAGCACGGCGTTGTCCCGCGCCGCGTTTAGCCGCCCGTACACCGCGTAATGCAGCGTCGGGTTGGCCAGCGCCCCCCCATTCTCCAGCGCCAGCGGCCCATCCAGCACAAAATCGCCTTCATAGGTCGGCTCCAGCACGCGAGAGGTGGTGGGTGCGGGTTCAGCCCCGCTCGTTGGTTCGGTCATCCCTTTCATTGTGCCGCAAGACCCGCCGCCTCTGTCTTCCCGTCGAAAACATGCCCGTTGGCCGCCTCGATCGCCTGGTCCAGATCGGCCAGGATGTCTCGAATATCCTCAATCCCCACGGACAGGCGAACCAGCTCCGGCGTCACACCCGTGCCCGCCTGCTCTTCCACGGAAAGCTGCTGGTGCGTCGTCGAGGCCGGATGAATCACCAGCGACTTGGCATCCCCAATATTCGCCACCAGCGAGAACAGCTTCAGGGAGTCAATCAGCTTCTTCCCCGCTTCATATCCGCCCTGAATGCCGAAGGTCACCAGCGCGCCCTGCCCGTTCGGCAGGTACTTCCTGGCCCGCGCATGGAACGGGCTCGACTCCAGTCCCGGATAATTCACCCACTCCACGCCCGGATGCTGCTCCAGATGCTTGGACACCGCCAGCGCATTCTGCGAGTGCCGCTCGAGCCGCAGGTGCAGCGTCTCGATGCCCTGCAGCAGCAGGAACGCGTTGAAAGGCGAAAGCGCCGCGCCGGTGTCGCGCAGTCCCTGCACTCGCGCTTTCAGGATGAATGCGAGCGGGCCAAACGCCTCCGTGTAAGAAAGTCCGTGATACGAGGGATCCGGCTCCGTAAACTCCTTGAACCGCCCGCTCGCCGCCCAGTCAAACTTGCCCGCGTCCACAATCACGCCGCCAATGCTGGTGCCGTGCCCGCCCAGGAACTTGGTGGCGGAGTTAAGCACGATATCCGCGCCCCACTCAATCGGCCGCACCAGCGCCGCCGAGGCCGAGGTGTTGTCAATCACCAGCGGCAGCCCGTGCTCATGCGCAATCGCCGCCATTTTCTCAATGTCCACCACATCCAGCTTCGGGTTGCCCAGAGTTTCCGTGTACACCGCGCGCGTCTTGCCGTTAATGGCCGCCCGCAGCCCGTCAAAGTCATCCGCATCCACAAACCGCACCATGATGCCCAGCCGCGGCAGCGTGTAGTGGAACAGGTTGTAAGTGCCGCCGTAGAGCGACGTGGTGGACACAATCTCGTCCCCCGCCGCGGCCAGCGTCGTCAGGGTCAGCGTCTCTGCCGCCTGCCCGGATGCCGTGGCCAGCCCCGCCAAACCGCCCTCCAACGCCGCCACACGCTTTTCCAGCACGTCCGTCGTCGGGTTCATGATGCGCGTATAAATGTTGCCGAACTCCTTCAGCGCGAAAAGCCGCCCCGCGTGGTCGGCATTCTCAAACAGGTACGAAGTGGTCTGGTAAATCGGCACCGCCCGCGATCCCGTGGTGGGGTCCGGGCTCTGGCCAGCGTGGACGGCAAGGGTGGCAAGGTGCTGCTTGGCTTCCGACATCATGAACTCCTTCAGTTGCGATTCGCTCGGGATTCCTGCGGCGGAGCGCCCGGGGATTTGCGCCGTGTCCGCCAAAATAAAAACCCGAATCCTTGTCTCAGGACCCGGGCCGTATGCTTTCCAGCTTTGGTTGCGCTCAGCGCATTCGCCGCTCCTCAGCCACACGGACAGGCCCGCCTGCCATACACATACACATGGCCATGGCCTCCATCTCGCGCTGCTCCAAGTTTGGCATCCGATTCGGCATTACCCGCAGTATCGACGGAACCTTACGCCTCTGTCAACCCGATTTACACGCAGCAGCCGCCCCGCTCACGCCTCGCGTCCTACTGCTCCGCCTTCCACACGTACGCGCCCGGCTGCGGCAGCCCCATGTGCGCCAGCACCCGACACACAAACTGCCGCGCCATCTCTGTCGAATCCACCGGCTTGTTGTAAAACGCCGGAATCACCGGAAAAATCGTCGCCCCTGCCTCCGCCGCCAGCGTCATGTTCCGCAGGTGAATCCGATTGAACGGCGTCTCTCGCACACACAGCACCAGCGGCCGCCGTTCCTTAAGCGTCACGTCCGCCGCCCGGCCAATCAGCGAATCCGCCAGTCCGTTCGCAATCGTCGCCAGCGTGCCCATGCTGCACGGCAGCACAATCATCCCGTCGGAAGGATAGCTGCCGCTCGCAATCGGTGCGCCAATATCCGAATCCGCGTGCTGCACCGTCTTTACCGGCGCCGCACCCAGCAGCTTTTCCAGCAGTCCGTTCCTCCCGGAAAACCCAAGCTCCTCAGCCATCACCCGCAGCGAATTCTCTGACGCGACAAAATGCACCCGCGTCACCCGCGCGTCCCGCTCCAGTGCGCCCAACAGTTCCCTGCCCAGCGCCGCGCCGGAGGCTCCCGTGATTGCCACCGTGAGGTTCATTATCTCTGCTCTCTATCCTTATTGCTTAGGCGCGAGTCGAGCTGGAGCTTACCGGCTCGAACAAAGATGGACGTCGAATTGTCCCGCGAGCGCTTCGTAAGCCACCACTGCGGATCACCTTCAGCCGTCATCATGGATAAAACGTAGAGTCCATTGGACAGACCTAACGAGACCTCAGGTAAGCGTCCACATAGCGAGATAGATGCTACGGATTTGTTCTTGATTCGCGCAAAAGTTCTCAGCCAACGCTTTTCATCACTCCAGCTTCCGCACCAGATGCGCCGTTTTCCCTCGATGCGCCAACTCCACTCGATCCCCAATGTCCAATCACCGCATGGATTTCCTTCAGAACCATTTCGCCGGACTCTCCCGGGGTGCAGTTCCCCGATCTCTAGAAAAATCGCAGAGCCGCATCCGCGCCAGATATAACTTACCGGCAACCCGACCAGAGACATGACAAAAGAATCGAATTTCGGTTCTGCGCTTTTGCCGGCTTCATTCATCGCCCAAGTATATGACGCCTTGCGAACCTTAAATCCTCAGCCCACGCGCTACTCCCCCAGCACCCGCCTGAAAATCGCATCCACGTTGCCCAACTGGCGCGTGTAGTCGAACGTCTTCGCCAGCTTCTCCGCGCTCAGCAGGGCCGTAATCGCCGCATCCTTCGCCACTTCCTCGCGAAACACCAAGTCGTCCTTCCATGCGCGCATCGCGTGCCCCTGCACCAGCCGGTACGCATCCTCGCGCAGCATGCCCGCCTCGGCCAGGTCCAGCAGCAACTGCCCGCTGAAGATGAGCCCGCCGGTCGACTCCAGGTTCTTCTTCATCCGCTCCGGATACACCAGCAGCCGGTCCATCAGGTCCGTCGTCTTCGCCAGCAAATAATCCACCAGAATCGTGGAGTCCGGAAAAATCACCCGCTCGACAGAGGAGTGAGAAATGTCCCGCTCGTGCCACAGCGGAACGTTCTCAAACGCCGCCTGCGCGTTGCCCCGCAACACCCGCGCCAGCCCGCTGATCTGTTCACTTGTAATCGGATTCTTCTTGTGCGGCATCGCCGAGGAGCCCTTCTGATTCTCGCTGAAGTACTCCTGCGCCTCGCGCACCTCGGTCCGTTGCAGGTGCCGCACCTCCACCGCAATTTTGTCCAGCGTGCTGCCAACAAGCGCCAGCGTCGCAATGTACGCCGCGTGCCGGTCACGTTGGATGACCTGCGTCGCCACCGCCGCCGGCTCCAGCCCCAGCCGCGCACAGATGCGCTCTTCATGCTCCGGCTTCAGGTGGCCAAATGTCCCCACCGCACCACTGAGCTTGCCCACGCGCATCCCTTCCGCCGCCGCGTCAAACCGCACCAGGTTCCGCTCCATCTCGGCGTACCAGTTCAGCAGCTTCAGCCCAAAGGTCGTCGGCTCCGCATGAATCCCGTGCGTCCGCCCAATCGTCGGTGTGTGCTTGAACTCCAGCGCCCGACGCTTCAACACCGCCAGCAGCGCTTCCAGCCCCGCGCGAAGCATCGCGGATGCTTCCTTCACTTGAAGTGCCTGGGCAGTGTCAACGACGTCGTTCGAGGTCAGCCCGTAATGCAGCCAGCGCGACTCCTCCGCCAGCCCCTGCTCTTTCAGGCTTTCGGCCACCGTCGTCGTGAAGGCGATCACGTCGTGCTTCACCTCGGCCTCGATCTCGTGGATCCGCTCCACTCGAAAGCTCGCCTTCTCGGCGATCGCTTTCGCAGCGGCCGCTGGGATTACGCCATCTTCGGCCAGCACCGCGCTTGCCGCCGCCTCCACCTGCAGCCAGCAGCGGTACTTGTTCTCTTCCGTCCAGATGCGCCCCATCTCCGGGCGTGTGTAGCGGTCAATCAAGAGCAGACTCCTGCCTGGGCCCGTTTTGCGCGGCCCGCGCCAACCTTTAATTGTACGAGGAAATTGGGCTCAGGCGCGTGGAATCCCGAACTTCGCGTGAAGCTCATCGTAAAGCAATCCGCGTCCCGGCTTGTAGGGCTGAAACCATTCCCCGTCTATCACCAACTGCGGTATTGCACGCTTACCCACATGCCGAATCAGCTCCGCCGAAGCCGCAGGGTCCCGGTCGACATTGATTTCCGTGTACGGAATCCCATGGCTCTCCAAAAACTGCTTAGCCGCCCGGCAGTCCCTGCACCATCCCGCCGTGTACACTTCCACCTTCATGCCTCTATTTTATCGTGCCCGCGCTGCTACCATCGACTGCGATGACCGCCGAAGAAATTAAGTCCCTGCTCGCCCTCGAGCCGCATCCCATTGAGGGCGGCTCCTTCCGCCGCACTTACACCTCGGCCACCGCCGTCAACCTCGCCCGTGGAGTGCGCCCCGCCGGCACCGCCATTTACTATATGCTGGAGCCAGGAACCTTCTCTGAGATGCACGTCCTCACTTCGGATGAGATCTTCCACTTTTATGCCGGTGATTCCGTCGAAATGCTCCAGCTTTTTCCCGGAGGGCGCTCCGCGCTTTTCACTCTTGGACCGGACTTAGCGGCAGGCCAGCACGTCC
The DNA here is from genome assembly GCA_035531055.1 of Occallatibacter sp. Lineage (GTDB taxonomy): Bacteria > Acidobacteriota > Terriglobia > Terriglobales > Acidobacteriaceae > Telmatobacter. The sequence goes on from DATKTQ010000090.1 coordinate 22,384, forward strand.
AGCTCGTCGTCCCCGCCGGCGTCTGGCAGGGCACGCGGCTCATCGGCCAGGGCAAAGTCGCACTCCTCGGCTGCACCGTCACTCCCGGCTTCGATTTCGCTGACTACCGCAGCGCCCCCGCCGACGAACTCATCGCACAGTGGCCGAACCAGGCCGAGCGCATCCGCGCCCTCACCCGCTCTTAGCGCCGCTCCCTGAAGAATCCCCGCAGCAACTCCGCCGCGTCTTCGGCCAGAAGTTCCTGCGCCACATACATCAGGTGGTTCAGCTTCGGATGGTTCAGCACACTCAGCACAGACCCGCACGCGCCCGCCTTCGGATCCGCCGCCGCAAATACCAGCCGGTCCAGCCGCGCGTGAATCATAGCTCCGGCGCACATCGCGCACGGCTCCAGCGTCACAAACAGCGTGCATCCATTCAGCCGATAATTCCCCAGCGCCACCGCAGCCGCCCGCAGTGCCACCATCTCTGCATGCGCCGTGGGGTCGTTGTCTCGCAGCACGCGGTTCTGCCCCTGGGCCATAATCTCGCCCCCGCGCAGCACCACTGCGCCAATCGGCACCTCGCCCGCTGCCGCCGCCGCGCGCGCTTCCTCCAGCGCAGCTTCCATCGCTTCCAAATCCGTCATTGCGCCTTCAATGTTACTGTCGCGGGCTGCTGCTGCGTCATGCAGTGCAACGCCCCCAATCCCCAAATCAGGTCCACCGAGTGGATGCCAACCACCTCGCGCTCCGGGAAAACCTCCGCCAGCGTGTTCAGGGCAATGCGGTCGTTCGGGTCGTGAAACGTGGGCACCAGCACAAGTCCGTTGGCCACGTAAAAATTCGCATAGCTGGCCGGCAGCCGCTGTCCGCGAAACACCACCGGCCGAGGCAGCGGCAGCTCCACCACCGTGTACTGCTTGCCTGCCATTGTCCGCGCCGCCCTCAACCGCGCCAGATTCTCCTTGAGCGGTTCGTGGTTGGAATCGCGCGTGTTCGCCTCCACCGCGGTCACAATCGTCTCCGGACCCACAAACCGGCTAATGTCGTCCACGTGCCCATGCGTATCGTCGCCCGCCACTCCCCGTCCCAGCCAGATCACCTGTTCCACGCCCAGATAGTCGTGAAACGCCTGCTCCAGTTGCGCGCGGCTCACTCCCGGATTCCGTTCCTGCACCTTGCTCAACAGGCACTCCTCGGTCGCCAACATCGCTCCCTGCCCGTTCCCGTCAATCGATCCGCCTTCCAATACCAGGCGACGCAGCTCTCCTGTCGCCAGCCGCACCGCAGGTGCCCACTCCGGCAGCCCCAGCTGCTCCGTCACACGTTCCGGCACCTGGTCGTCCCTGCGCCAGTCGTCATACTTTGCCCACGCGTTGAAACGCCAGTTTGTCGTGCCTACCTGCCCCGCTCCATTACGCACAAAAATCGGCCCCGAGTCCCGCAGCCACACCCGATCCGTGGGCCACGCATGGAAATCCACCTTTCCCAGGTCCGCCCCTGCGCGCTTCAGCATCCCCGCGGCCCGCTTCTGCGCTTTCGCATCCTGCACCAGCAACTGCACTCGCTCCCGCGCGGCCAGCAGCCGAACAATCTCGGCATAGAGCCACGGAATCGGCTGAAATTTTCCCGGCCAGTCCTCTCGATTGTGGGGCCAGGCCAGCCAGGTCGCCTCGTGCGGCTCCCACTCGGCCGGCATGCGATAGCCCAATGCGCGCGGCGTGCTCACCGGTGTCGTCTCGCGCATCGCTACTTCGCGTCCTCTTCCGGCGCCCAGCCCCGTGCCGGCTCCAGAAAGCGCTGCGTAATCGGTCCATACGCATCAATGCGGCGGTCGCGAAGGAAAGGCCAGTTGCGCCGCGTGTCCTCCAGCAGCGCCATGTCAATCTCGCCCAGCAGAATCTCCTCGGCGTCGTGCGAAGCCTTCGCCACAATCCGGCCAAAGGGATCTGCCAGAAAGCTGCCGCCCCAGAACTCCAGCCCGGGCCCATCCGCTCGGCTGCCCATCACGTCGCCGTGCTCGTGCCCCACGCGGTTCACGCCGGCCACATACACGCCGTTGGCAATTGCATGCGCCCGCTGGATGGTTTGCCACGCGTCATACTGCGCCGCGCCAAACTCCTCTTTCTCCGCCGGGTGCCAGCCAATCGCCGTGGGATAAAACAGCACCTCGGCGCCCTGCAGCGCCGTCAGCCGCGCGCCCTCCGGATACCACTGGTCCCAACACACCAGCGTGCCCACGCGACCAAACGCCGTATCCACCGCCTGAAAACCAAGATCCCCCGGCGTGAAGTAGAACTTCTCGTAGTAGAGCGGATCATCGGGAATGTGCATCTTGCGATACACGCTGGCAATCGATCCGTCCACATTCAGGGTCACCGCCGTATTGTGGTAAAGCCCAGGCGCGCGCCGCTCAAACAGGGACGCAATAATGCACACCCGGGATTCCCGCGCCACCTCGCCCAGCCGCGCCGTAGAAGGACCCGGAATCGTCTCCGCCAGGTCAAACAAGCGAATATCCTCGCGCTGGCAAAAGTACTGCGCGCGGAACAGCTCCGGCAGGCATACAATTTGCGCGCCCAACCGCGCCGCCGCGCGCACATGGCGCACCGCCGCGTCCAGGTTGGCTTCCGGGTCTGGTCCCATCCGCATCTGCACCAGGCCCACCCTGTACTTGCGCCGCTCCGTCATGCCCGCACACCCTCTCTGCTGCCATGCAGCAAGGCCAACCCCGCCAGGCGAGATTGGCCTCCGCTCTCTTTCGCTCGGTCCCTACTCTTCGAGAATCAGTACCGCTGCCGCAATCGTTGTCGTCCACAGCCCGCGGCGGTCTCCCACGGCAGACTGCGTCACGTTGCTCGTGCGCACAATCTTGTTTGAGATGCGGTAAATTTCCTTCTTCTCGTCCCAGCTCTTGTCCGGGTCAAAGTCCACATCCAGCGTCGTCGCCAGCATCTCCGCCGCCAGTTCCTCGGCATACTCACCGGCCTGCTCTTCGGTCTCGCCAAAGCTGTGATGCTCGCTCAGGTAACCGTAAGTGTTGCGGTCGGCCGGAATCGCCACGCCAATGCTGGAAACCACCAGCCGGTGCGGTTCGCGTGTTGAGTTCTCCGCAATCACAGAAAACACCACTTCGCCGTGGCGCAAATATTTCAAACCTTCCTTGCGAGGAATCACCTTGCATTGTGGCGGAAAGATCGAGGAAACGCGGACCAGGTTTTGTGACGCGATGCCCGCATCCCGAAGGGCTAGCTCAAACGAGGTCAAACGCTCCTTGTGTTTGCCGACACCCTTGGTGAAGAAAAGCTTCTTCGGGACCATGCTTTTTCCCAATTTCTATGTGTCCTCCGTGCAGTTGACGCTAGTGGAATTTTCACAACGTACCCGCCTGAGTTTATCGCATTCCGGCGGGCAGAAACAGGTTGCCGCCGGAATTCATCCCACGTTTACACCCCGCAGCCTCGCGCTCCCACCCCGAGCCACTTCCCGGCAGACCTTTTTCCTGCCGTTTCGGCCCTTTCCTCCCCCTTTCGCAGATTCTCGCTGTAGCCCCAAAAATCTTCCGGCAACCTGTCCCTCCGCCGGAGTTTGATTCAACAGGAAGACCAACGGGCGCCTTCTGCGCGGCCCAGCCCTGGTCACCGTCGCCGGAAATCTCAGCCCGTCGATCCGCTCCACCCGCGCGGTCATTTCGGCATTCCGCGCTTCCCTGACGACCGACTGCGCCATCGCCGCGACTGGTAACTGCCCCGCCTCCATTGCCACTCGTAATTTGCAGGTGGTAGCCTCTCTCTGCAAAGGTAATAAGGGAAGGGGCACCAAAAAATCATGCAGACATCCTATAACGGGCTGGAATTACCCAAAGACGGCCAGCCAATTCAGTACGAAAACTTCCAGTATCAAATTCCTGACAACCCAATCATCCCGTTCATTGAGGGCGACGGTACCGGCCGAGACATTTGGAAGGCCTCCCAGCGCGTTTTCGATGCAGCCGTGGAAAAGGCCTACGGCGGCAAGCGCGTCATCCGCTGGTTTGAGATCTTCGCCGGAGAAAAAGCCTACCGTCAGTTTGGCACCTGGCTGCCGGATGACTCCGTGGCCGCGGCACGCGACCTTCGCGTCTCCATCAAGGGGCCGCTCACCACGCCCATCGGCGGTGGCATCCGCTCGCTCAACGTGGCTCTCCGCCAGCTCCTCGATCTTTACGCCTGCGTTCGCCCGGTCAAGTACTACCAGGGCGTTCCCAGCCCCGTAAAACACCCTGAGAAGCTCGATATAGTTATCTTCCGCGAAAACACTGAGGATGTGTACGCCGGCATCGAGTTCAAACAGGGCTCAGAGGACGCCGCCCGCCTCATCAGCTTCCTCAACGACGACTTGCTCAAGGGCACCAAAAAGAAGGTCCGCACCGATTCCGGCGTCGGCATCAAGCCCATCTCCGTCTTCGGCACCAAGCGCTTGGTGCGCTACGCCATCCAGCGCGCTCTCGAATCCGGCCGCAAAACCGTCACCCTCGTGCACAAGGGCAATATTCAGAAGTTCACTGAGGGCGCGTTCCGCGAGTGGGGTTACGAAGTGGCAACCCAGGAGTTCCGCGAACACACCATCACGGAGCGCGAAAGCTGGATCCTCGGCAACCTCGAGGCCAACCCCGCACTCACCGTCGAACAGAACGCCGCGCTCATTGAGCCCGGCCTTGAATTCGGCACGCAGAGCTTCCGTGACGAGGTCTACGCTGAGGTCAAGGCGGTCATCGACTCCATCGGCAAGTCCCACGGCAACGGCGCATGGAAGTCCAAGATCCTCGTCAACGACCGCATCGCCGACTCCATCTTCCAGCAGATCATCATTCGCCCGTCGGACTACAGCGTACTCGCCACGTCGAACCTCAACGGCGACTACATCTCAGACGCCGCAGCCGCGCAAGTCGGCGGTCTCGGCATCGCACCCGGCGCCAACATCGGCGATGGCTTCGCCGTCTTTGAAGCCACCCACGGCACCGCGCCCAAATATGCCGACAAGGACGTCATCAATCCCGGTTCGGTCATCCTTTCCGGCGTCATGATGCTCGAGTTCCTCGGCTGGAAGGAAGCCTCCCGCCTCATCGAACAGGCGATCGAGAAGACCATCCAGCAGAAGTTCGTCACCTATGACTTCGAGCGCCAGCTCGCCGGGGCCACCAAGGTCGGCACCAGCGAATTTGCCACCCGCATCATCGGCAACATGTAACAGGCACCAAGTTCCGAGACTTGTTCTCTCGGAGGAGAAGACTTCATGAGAAAAAAAGTTAGCATTGTCGGTGCCGGCAACGTCGGCGCCACCGCAGCACACTGGATTGCCGCCAAGGAACTGGCAGATGTGGTCCTGGTAGACGTCGTGGAAGGCGTCCCGCAGGGCAAGGCCCTGGATCTCCTCGAGGCCATGCCGATCGAAAAACGCGACGTCCAAGTCACCGGCTCCAACGAATACGCCGCTACCGCCAATTCAGACATCGTCATCATCACCGCGGGCATTCCCCGCAAGCCCGGCATGAGCCGCGATGACCTGCTCCATACCAACTTCAAAATCATGTCGGATGTGGTGCAAAAGGTCGTGGCGCAGTCGCCCGAGTGCATCCTCATCATCGTCTCTAACCCGCTCGATGCCATGGCCCAGACCGCCTTCCGCCAGGCCGGCTTCAACCGCGAGCGCGTCATCGGCATGGCCGGCGTGCTCGACTCCGCACGCTTCCGCACCTTCATCGCGGAGGAGCTCAAGGTCAGCGTCGAAAACGTCACCGCTTTCGTCCTCGGCGGCCACGGAGACACGATGGTTCCCCTGGCGCGCTACTCCACCGTTGCCGGCATCCCCATCACGGAACTCATCGCGCCTGACCGCCTTGAACAATTGATCCAGCGCACCCGCGATGGCGGCGCCGAAATCGTCAAGCACCTCAAGACCGGAAGCGCCTTCTACGCCCCGTCAGCGGCCGCAACGGAGATGGTCGAGGCCATTCTCAAGGACAAGAAGAAAATCCTTCCTTGCGCCGCCTTCCTGCAGGGCGAGTACGGCATTGACGGCTACTATATCGGCGTTCCCTGCAAGTTGGGCGCGGCCGGCCTCGAGCAGATCATCGAAATCAAGCTCACGCCCGAGGAAGAAGCCGCTCTCAAAAAGAGCGCCGCAGCCGTCAAGGAGCTCTGCGCCGTCATCAGCGTTTGACCTGCACTCCATTCCACCTAAGAGGCCGCTCTCGAGCGGCCTTTTTGCATCCATCAAACGGATGACCCGCACCTCGACAAAAGGTAGGTTGCCCGCTCTATCCCTGGCACTTCATTCTCAACTTACTCGCTGCAATTGAACCGTCTTCCTCTTCATCCGGTCATTGCAGTGCTTATTTGTGCGCAGCAAAGCATCTCGCATCCCGGTCGCGGCATTTCCGGCCGTGGACCGCTTCCGTGTGGCTTGGTTCCGGCGCAGCCCGAGCCAAACCCGCGGAATCGCACCACCTCAGACTCCGGCGCTTTAGACGGACCACACTGCACGCATCCATCTGCAAGGAGATTCAATGCCCCTCATCCGCCGTGCCGCGATTGCCGTTGCCCTCTTGCTTATCCTCGCGGCTGCATCTCTCAGCCGCGCCCAGAAGCCGGGCAAGTTGCCGGTCAGCCTCTTCGCCAATCAGCGCACGCGCATCAATGCCTGGCAATGGTTCGCCGCCCCACCCGCGAACAACAGTTACGGCTACGTGGAGTCGCTACTTCGTTTCGGAGTCGCACAGCGCATCCGCCACTGGGATTGGCTGCTTGAGCTTTCCCAGCCCGCCGTCTTTGACGTACCCGACAGCGCCATCTCTTCCGTCCCCGCTCAGGGACAACTCGGCCTTGGCGGCACTTACTATGCCGCAAGCAAGGATCAATATCCATCCGCAGCCTTCCTCAAGCAGGCCTTCGTTCGCTACCACTTCAGCGGACCAGACAAGACCGTCCGCATCGGCCGCTTCGAGTTTCTTGACGGCGTGGAAACCAAGCCTGAAAACTCCACCATCGCCTGGCTTCAGGCAAACCGCATGCAGCAGCGCCTCATCGGCAACTTTGGTTTTGCCAACGCACAGCGCAGCATCGACGGCATCGATGCGCACTACGGACAGGGCGCATGGGATGTAACCGCCGCCGCCGGCCGCGTCGATCACGGCGTCTTTAACATGAATGGAAACGAGGAGCTCGACGTCGACTTCCAGTACCTCGCCTTCACCCGCGCCGACGCCAACAACCACATTCTCTGGCGCGCCTTTGGCGCCGGATACCACGACGGCCGCACCGGCCTCACCAAGACCGATAATCGCTTTGCCGCCGCCAGAGCCGCCGACCACCAGAACATCCGAATCGGCTCCTACGGCGCAAGTCTCATGGCGGCCGCGCCCGCCGGTCCCGGCCAATTCGACCTGCTCCTCTGGGGTACTGTTCAGGATGGCCGCTGGGGCCTGCTCGACCACCGCGCCGACGCCGTCGCTGCCGAAGGCGGCTACAAATTCGGAAACCACTCTTACTCGCCCTGGCTGCGCGGCGGCTGGTTCCGTTCCTCCGGTGACGGCAACAATGCCGACGGCACACACAAAACCTTCTTCGGTGTGCTACCCACTCCGCGCGCCTTCGCCCGCATGCCTTTCTACAACCTGATGAACAACACTGACGGCTTCGTCCAAATCATCGACAAGCCCGTCAAACGTGTCGCTCTGCGCTCTGACCTCCACTGGGTCAAACTCACCTCGGCCGGCGACCTCTGGTATCAGGGCGGCGGCGCATTCGATAACAAGGTCTTCGGCTTCGTCGGCCGTCCATCCAACGGCCATCGCGGCCTCTCCACGGTCGCCGACATCAGCGCCGACCTGAGCGTGACCAAATCTCTCGATGTGGGCCTCTACTACGCCCATGCCACCGGAAAAGCCGTCGTCAGCGCCATCTACCCCACCGGTCAAAACGCGCAATACGGCTTCGTAGAGTTCGACTATCACTGGGGGTTGGGGCAGAAGCCGGCGCACTAGCGGCAAGGCAACGCCCTGCCCAATTCTCGACTTTCAGTTTCGATTGAGGAGAAACGTCGCCACATCGGGCCCGATCTGCGCCGTGCATTGCCGCGGAGCCAGGTGCCCGCAGCCGGGAATCACATCCAGTTCCGACTGCGGCACCAACAGGTGCATCTTCTCTCCCTGCTCCAAAGGCGTAATTTCGTCCTTCGCGCCCCACACCAGCAGCACCGGCATCTTCAACCTCGGCAGCAGCGCATCCGTCGTGTCCTTGCCTGTCAACATCGAGGCCAGCGCCCTCTGGATCACCCACGCATCCTTCCGCGAGTGCCGCAGAACGTCCCTCGAAACAAAACCCGGAATCTTCGGCGGGTTCGGCATCAGCAGCGCATCCAGCTGGTCCAGTTCCGACGCATTGTTTGGCGTGAACAGCGCCGTGTTCCACGTCGGCCTGTCGTAAATGCCCGCGCTGTCAAAGAGCATCAGCCGCCGAATCCGCTCCGGGTGCTCCGCCGCCACCAGCTGCACAATCCAGCCTCCCATCGACCAGCCACCCAGGTCCACCTGCTTCAGGCCCAGCGTGTTCAGAAAATCCACGACCACCTGCGCTTCATCCCGCACGGAATAGGAAAAATCCGCAGGTTTCTCGCTCTGCCCGTACCCCGGCAGGTCCGGCAGATAGACGCGATAGCCGGCTCGAACCAGATACGGTGAAAGGTTCTGCCAGTCCTCCGCGCGCGCCCCCAGCCCGTGCACCAGTACCGCCGCCGGCCCATTTTCCGGACCCATCACGTAGTAGTGCATACGGTACCCGTCCACCGTAGTCCAGTGGCTACGCGCACCGGAAAAGTACATCTGAAGGTCGGTCCACTGCTGAAATACCGTCACCGGCCTGGCCCAGAACACCCCGCCGGCCGCCAAGACTACCGCCAAAACAGTTCCGCCAGTCCACTTTAGCTTCCGCCTCAGACTCATTGATTCTCCTCGGCTTTCAACATCTGCACCCGATGCCAGGCAGCTTCCATCACGCGGACCGTAATCGGCTCCAGCCCCAACGCGCTGGGCCTGTTCCACTCCGTTCGCTCCACCCAGCGCACCTCTCTAGCGTCCGAGGCCGCCTTCAGCTCTCCGCCTGTTACGCGGCAAAGATAATCCGCAATCACGTAGTGATACCGCACTCGCTCGCCCTCGGCTGTCGGCTCCAGGTGGATCCGGTCCAGAAGTTCCACCAGTTCCAGCGGCTCCACACTTAGTCCCGTCTCTTCCTTCACCTCGCGCGCCACTCCGGCCGTCAACGTCTCGCCAAGCTCCAGCAGCCCCCCAGGCAGCGACCACCGCCCCTTCAGCGGCTCCTGCCCACGCCGCACCAGCAGGATGCGCCCCTCCTGCACCACCACCGCGCCCACGCCTATCCGCGGCGCCTCTGGATACTCTCTCTTCATCCTTCTTCGCCTTCCGCAAGTCCAATCTAATGCAGCACCCCATCCCCGCGGAAACACACCTTACTTTTGGTTTGCACCCGGTCATGCCGCTGCCATGCACCGTTCCGAGTGGGCGTATCATCAAAGGAATGAAAAGGAGGAAAGCATGGCAGAATTCAGTCTGCGGATTGACGGGATGCATTGCGGCTCCTGCATCAACCGGGTAAATCAGTCCCTCAGTGCCACCCAGGGCCTCCGGGTGGAGGAAGTGAGGCTGGGCATCGCGCGGTTGAAAGCTCCGGAAGGTCCCGAATCGGTTCAACTGGCCATTGCGGCGTTGGCCAAAGCAGGTTACACCGCACGTCTGGAAAAATAGCCGAGCGCATGGCCGAAACCTCAAAAGAAACGCTCACGTTACCCGTGCTGGGCATGAGTTGTGCGGCGTGCCAGCATCACGTCGAAAACGCTCTCCGCTCCACGGAGGGTGTTGAATCGGCGCGCGTCGATCTCATGGCCCATCGGGCCAATGTTGTCTTTGATCCTTCGGTCGCCCCACCGCAAAAGCTCTTGGAAGCCATACGCTCCGCCGGCTATGACGCCGTTCTCCCCCGTGCCGGCGAGTCGCAGGAATCGTCCGAGCCCGACCCCTCCCTCTCCGGGGCCGAAATCAAGGCTTGGGTCACCATTTTCGCCGGGGCGCTGGCCATGCTCTTCTCCATGCCTCTCGGCGCGCACGCAGGCCCAGTCGACCGCTTTCTCATGCGCGCCCTGCCGGCGCTTTACAGCATCCCCGCTGATATCCTCCGGTGGTCCATGCTCGCCTGCACCACGCTTCTCCTGCTCTGGGCCGGCCTCGGCATCTATCTCAGCGCCATCCGCGGCATCGTCCGCGCCGTCACCAACATGAACACCCTGGTCAGCCTCGGCACCGGCGTCGCCTACACCTACTCTTTTTATGCCACGGTCGAACCCGCACCCGGCCACCAGGTTTACTTTGACGCCGTCCTGCTCATCCTCGGCTTCATGCTCCTTGGCAAGGCGCTGGAAACCCGCGCCAAGCGCCGCGCCCTGGCCGCCCTGGACTCCCTCAGCCGCCTTCGCCCAGCCACCGCCCGCCTCATTCGCGACGGTGAGCAGCAGGTGGTCCCTCTCGAGCAGATCCGCCCCGGCGATCATATCGCCGTCCTTCCGGGCGAGCGCTTTCCGGTGGATGCCGACATCATCGAGGGCCGCACGACCGTCGATGAGTCCATGCTCACGGGCGAATCCACGCCTTTGCCCCGCGAGGTCGGCGGCCGCGTTCTTACCGGCTCACTCAACTATGACGGCGCAGTCGTCTGTCGCGCAGAGTCGCTCGGGGAAGCCACCGTGCTCTCGCAGATCACCCGCATGGTGCAGCAGGCGCAGAGCTCCCGTGCCCCCATGGAGCGCCTGGCAGACCGTACCAGCGCCATTTTCGTGCCCTCCGTCATGGGCGTTGCGGCCATCACCTTTCTTTTCTGGATGCTCTCCACCCAGTCGTTGCAGATGGCGCTCGCAAGCACCGTCGCGGTCCTCGTCATCGCCTGCCCCTGCGCCATGGGACTCGCCGTCCCCGCCGCGCTCACTGTCGCCGTTGGCCGCGGAGCACAACTCGGCGTGCTCTTCAAGGGCGGCGAAGCCCTGGAACGCCTCACCCACCTCGATGTCATCGTGCTGGACAAAACCGGCACCCTCACCGTGGGCCATCCTGTCCTGGCCTCCATTCATGCCCTCTCCGGCTTCCTTGAGGACGATCTGCTCCGCCTGGCCGCCGCTGCGGAAGAGCGCTCCAACCATCCGCTCGCCCATGCCATCGTGGATGAGGCACGCGCTCGCGCCATCTCCTGGCACCCCGCGGAAAATGTCCAGATTCTCCCCGGACGCGGCCTCACTGCCCGCGTGGAGGACTATGACCTCACTTTGGGCAATGAAACGCTCTTCCGCGAGGTCTACGGCCAGATCCCTGACCGCGTCCCCCCCGTCAAGCCCGGCTTTACCCGCCTCTGGATCGCACTCGACAACCAGTGCATCGGCGCTTTTGATGCCCGTGACGCTCTCCGCCCTGACGCGGGCGAGGCCGTACTGGCCCTTCGCCGCGCAGGCTTGCGGGTCCTAATGCTCACTGGAGACTCCGAGGGCGCGGCAGTGCCCATCGCCAACCAGGCCGGAATCCATGAGGTCGAGGCCGGACTCGATCCCGCCGCCAAGCTCGCCCGCATCCGCGCCCTGCAGAATGAGGGCCTTCGCGTAGCCATGGTCGGGGACGGCATCAATGACGCTGGGGCATTGGCCCAGGCCGATGCCGGCATCGCCATGGGCACCGGCACTGACCTCGCCCAGGAAGCCGGAGACGTCATCCTGCTCCGCTCCCAGCCAACCGCCATCCCCGCTGCGCTTGACCTCTCTCGCGCCACCATCCGCGTGATGCAGCAGAACCTTACCTGGGCCGCCGGCTATAACCTGCTCGGCATACCAATCGCAGCTGGCATGCTCTACCCCACCTTCCACATCCTCCTCAGCCCCTGGGTGGCGGCCGCCGCCATGGCGCTCAGCTCCGTCAGCGTGCTCACCAACAGCCTTCGCCTCCGCCGCTGGCAGCCTGCGCCGTCCCTGCGCTCACGGGCGCGGTAAACTATACCGCAGAGCCTTCTGTGCGCATCCTCACCCGCTACATCCTCGGCGAAATCCTCTCCCACACGCTCATCGGGTGCGTCATCTTCACCTTTATTCTGTTCATGCGCGACCTCCCGCACATCCTGGAGATGGTCGTACGCAACAGCTCAACGTGGGCCAGCATCGGCGAAATCTTTCTCTTCATGCTGCCCAATACCTTCAAGGTCACCATCCCCATGGCCGTCCTTGTCGGCATCCTCCTCGGCCTCAGCCGTCTTGCCGCCGACAGTGAGATCATCGCAATGCGCGCCTCCGGCCTCGGCATCGGATACTTTGTCCGCGTCGGCTCCATCGTCGCCATTGGCGGTACTCTCCTCGGTCTCGTCAACTCGCTCTACGTTGCCCCCCGCGCCAACCGGGCCATCCTGGCCATGCAGCACTACCTTGAAACTTCACAGGCCTCGTACGAAATCCAGCCCCGCGTCTTTTACGAGGATTTCCGCAACTTCGTCCTCTACGTGCAGAACGTCCGCGGCGGCACCGGCGCCTCCAACTGGGACCGCGTCTTCATGGCCGACGTCCGCGACCCCGCCAATCCCACCATCACCACCGCGGCCTCCGCAACCGTCGCATCAGATTCCGCGCAGAAACTGCTCATGCGCCTTCGAAACGGCTCCCGGCACGAAACTGTCGCGGCCAATCCGCAACAGTACAACATCTCTACGTTCACCACCACGGACCTCCCGCTCACTCTCGGCCAGCAGAGTGATATCCACCTTGGCCGCATGGACACCGCCATTTACGCTTTGCCCATGGGCGAGCTGGAAAAGCGCACCCACAGCCCGGACGGCCGCCGCTTTCTGCTCGAACTCAACACGCGCTTCTCTTATCCCGCCGCCTGCCTCGTTCTCATGCTGGTCGGCGTCCCGCTGGGCGTGGTCTCGCGCCGCGGAGGCAAAAGCTCCGGCTTCGTGTTCACCCTCCTGCTGGTCATCCTCTATTACGTGCTCTCTTACACCGGAGTGGCTCTCGGCCGACAGGGAAAACTCCCTCCCTTCCTCGCCGTCTGGCTGGCAAATCTCGTCTTCACCGCGGCCGGCACCTTCCTGCTGTGGCAGATGGCTACCGGCGGACGCGCGCTATACGCCATCGGAAGCTGGTTCACCAGACTGCCAAGCCTCAGTCGCGCCCCGCAGCACAACGGCACCCATCTCTCCGGCCTGCTCGGCCGGCTGCATCGCCGTGCCACGCGCGAGTCTTCCCGCGGCGCATTCCCGCGCATCCTTGACGAGTATGTTGTGCGCGAGTTCCTTGGAACCTTCGTGCTCGTGCTCGCCGGCTTCGCGTTCCTAATGCTCATCTTCACGTTCTTTGAGCTGGTCGGAGACATCCTCCGCAATCACATCGCCCTCATAACCGTCGGCGAATACCTCGTCAACTTAACACCCAGCATGCTTTATCAGATCACGCCCCTCGCGGTCCTCATCGCCGTCCTTGTTACCTTCGGCGTGCTCAACCGCAACAGCGAAATCGTGGCCATGAAGGCCACCGGCATCAGCCTCTACCGCCTCGTCGTCCCCATAGTCTCCATTGCCGCCATCCTCTCCGTCACCCTCTTCGTCTTCGGCGAGTACTATCTGCCCCAGGCCAACCGCCGCCAAGAGGCGCTGCGCAGCATCATCAAGGGCCGACCCCCGCAAACCTTTCTCCATCCTGAACAAAAGTGGATGTTCGGCCACCCGAACGCAGGTGAGCCCGGCCGCATTTTTTACTATCAGTTCTTCGATCCCGATCGAAATGAGTTTGCCAACCTCTCTATCTTTGAGTTCAATCCCGCCAACTTCACCCTCACTCGCCGCATCTTTGCCTCCCGCGTCTACTGGAACTCCGACTCGTCCGACTGGGTCTTCCAGAGCGGCTGGGAACGCGACTTCAAAGGCGCCACGCAGACTGACTTCAACGAATTCCGCTCGCGCACGTTCCCTGAGATTCACGAGGAGCCGACCTACTTCAAAAAGGAGAGCCTGCAGTCGCAGGAGATGAACTTCGGCCAGCTCCAGCGCTACATCAGTGACCTGCGCCAAAGCGGGTTTGACACCATGCGCCTGCGCGTCGCCCTCTGGCACAAGCTCTCTTACCCGCTCATCGCCATCGTCATGGCCATTCTTGCCATCCCCTTTGCGCTCTCCATGGGACGCCGCGGCTCCCTCACCGGCATCGCCGTCGCCATCCTCGTGGCCCTGGCTTACTGGTTCGTGGACGGCTGGTTCGGCGCCATGGGCAGCGTCAATTACCTTCCCGCCGCGCTCGCCGCCTGGACCCCCGATATCCTCTTCGGCCTTACCGGCGGCTATTTGCTGCTGCGCACCCCCACCTAGCCTCGCGCAGCCCGCCCGGGCCCCTTTTCCTGGCCAAAACTCGTACAATGAAAGAATGCTTCGCGACCTCCGGCCGCTCTTCAGCTATATGCGTCGCTACCGCTGGGGATACCTCTGGGGTCTGCTCGCCTGCATCGCCACCAATGCCTTTTCCGTCCAGTTCCCGCGCGTCCTTGGATTCGCCATCGACAAGCTGAACAAGGGCATCACCCATCAGCAGATTCTCTACTTCGCCGGACTGCTCCTCGCCATCTCCCTCGGCAAGGGCATCTTCCTTTACTCCCAGCGCTGGGTCCTCATCGGCATCTCGCGCGAAATCGAATTCGACATTCGCAACGACCTCTTTCGCCACCTGGAGTTGCAGGACGCCGACTTCTATCAGCGCTTCCGCACCGGCGACATCATGGCCCGGCTCACCAACGACCTCAACGCCGTCCGCATGGTGCTGGGCCCGGCGCTCATGTATAGCGCCAACACCATCTTCTTCGCCGTCGGCTCCCTCTTTTATCTCCTCCATTACAGCCCATATCTCACCCTCGTGGCATTGGCGCCCATGCCGCTGGCCAGCATCCTCGTCCAATATCTCGGCCGGAAGATCCACGACCGCTTCGAGCGCATCCAGGAAAGCTTCTCTGAGATTTCATCCCAGGCGCAGGAAAACTACTCCGGCGCGCGTCTGGTCCGCGCCTTCGCCCGCGAGGAGTCGCAGATACGCATCTTCGAGCAGGCCAACACCAAGTACATCGCTCGCGCTCAGCGCCTGGTGCAGCTCATGGGCATGCTCTGGCCCACGCTGGAGTTCATCCTCGGCGTCTCCATGGTCATCACCCTGCTGGTAGGCGGCCATGAGGTCATCGCGCACCGCATCTCGCCCGGCGACTTTGTTGCCTTCAACACCTACATGATTCTGCTCATCTGGCCCATTATCGCCGTAGGCTGGGTGGTCAACATCTTCCAGCGAGGCACCGCCTCGGTCAAACGCATCCATGAACTGCTGCTTGCCGTGCCAACCATCGACGATCGCGCCGCCGACCCCACCATTCCTGCCGACACCGTGCTGCAGGGCGACATCGAATTCCGCCACCTCCACTTCAGCTACGGCGATACACCCGTGCTGCGCGACATCGATCTGCGCATCCCCGCCGGCTCCAGCCTGGCCATCGTCGGTCCCACCGGCTCCGGCAAGTCCACGCTCGTCAATCTCATCTCGCGCCTGCAGGACGTGCCCGACGGCATGCTTTTCATCGACGGCCGTTCAGTCCGCGACTTTCCTCTCGCCGTCCTTCGCCGCAACATCGGCATGGTTCCGCAGGAGACGTTCCTCTTCAGTGAAACCATCCGCGAAAACCTCACTTTCGGGGCACCCGACGCTTCCGCGCAGGACCTCCAGGAGGCCATGGACGCAGCACACATCCGCATGGAATTTGAGGAGTTTCCGCAAGGTCTGGAGACGATGGTCGGCGAGCGCGGCCTCACCCTCTCTGGCGGCCAGAAACAGCGCGCGGCCATCGCCCGCGCCCTGCTGCGCCGCCCCGCCATCCTCATCTTGGACGATGCTCTGGCCAGTGTGGACACCTACACCGAGGAGCGTATCCTCAGCGGACTTCGCAGTTACACCGCCACGGCCACCACCATCTTCATCTCGCACCGCGTCTCCACCGTGCGACACGCCGATCGCATTGCTGTGCTGGATCGCGGTCGCATTGTCGAGATTGGACGCCACGAGGAGTTGCTCGAACTTGACGGCTATTACGCCGGCCTCTTCCAGAAGCAACAGCTCGAGGAAGAACTCAGCGTCGCAGGCTGATCGACCTTACGCAGTCCATCCTCCTGCACCCACCAGATCTACTCCGTGCTCAGCCTCCGCAGCTCGCGGGGCGGGCCAGGATTCCCGCACATCGCCGCCACCAGGCTGCTCACTCTCCCGGGCCACCTGCCTCCACGCGTCGCGCACGTTCCGCACGCACGCAATCGCATGCTCAAATTTTGGTCGCGATGCCGACTGCGAAGCCTGCAGCGCCTGCGCAAAAATCGACGCATAAAATTCGCTCAGCGCCTGAGCCGGTCGCCCGCCCACATCCATCCGGAGCCGCGCCTGCAGGTGAATGAGGATGTCCAGAGCTCGCTTTACCGCCAGCCGCCGTTCCCGCACGTCCCCGCGATCGACCGCCTCGGCCGCGGAAGACAAGAATCGAATCATCCCGTCATACAGCGCCACCACCAGGTCCACGGCAGACGCGCCTTCCAATGCATGTTGCTGGTAACTGCCCATTTCGCTCTGGCTCCTTCACTGTCCCGACTATCCGTTAGTCACCGTGCGATACCCGCTGATCGCGGCATAGATTTCGTTTACGCTGTTCAATTGCGTGGGAATGGCCTGCAGAATTTCGTTGGCACTGTTCAGCTCCGCTGTCAGGCTCTTCTGCTGCCCGGAGATCAGATTCTCCTCCCGCGCAATATTCGCGTTCAGGTTGGACTCCGCCGTGCTGTTTGCCTTCTGCTCCAGCTTCAGAACTCCGGTTGACGAGGTCGTTCCGGCGTTGGTCAGAATGCCGGAAAAATTCATGCCCCAACTGTTCGCATCCTGAAAGAAGCCCACCACGCTGCTGAAGTCCGTGTTCAACAGCGAATCCAGGGACGTCGCATCCAGGCTCAGCGTGCCGTCATTGTTCACGCTCAGTCCCAGCCGCCCGGCCGAGGCGATGTCAGAATTGTTGCTGTTGTAATTGAGGGTCGCTGCCGTCGTGGTGTCGGTCAGGGCCGAGCTCACTGTCAGATGTCCGTTCGCCCCTTCCGTGCCAGAATTCAGCACCAGCTGCGTTCCGCTCGCGCTCGTCGCCAGGCTCGCGTTCACTCCAATTCCAGTCGAGTTGATCGCCGAAGCCAGCCCGGAGAGCGTATTATTCGTCGAATTCAGCGTAATCGTCTGCGCGGTACCGGTGCCAACCTGGATGGTGATGGACCCTGAAAGCGTGTCGGCAGTGTTGGTGACTGCATCCAGATAGCCGCCCGGGTTCGGCGCATTCAAACCCGCCAGCAGCTGCTGCTGCAGCAGCGAGACCGTCGGCGAACCGAACAGCGGCTCCGGCTTGCCGGAGCTGTCATTGCCCTGCTGGCCATTCAGCGCGCTGATCAGGGAGTTGTAATCGGAGACCAGCGTGGACACCGCACTTTCCACGCCAGTGTTGTAGTTGCCAATGACTACCTGCACCTGCGAGCCGGTCGCGCTGGGGCTAAGCAACTGGAAGGTCACACCGGGAATCAGATTCGTCACCACGTTGGAGGCGCTCGCCAGGGAAACGCCATCCACGGTAAGCGAAGCGTCCGCGCCGGCCACCGCTGCGTTATAGGCCATGGCCGTGTTGGCATTCGTGGCGTCCACAATCGATGAGCTCACGGTCAGATTGCCGTTCGCGCCTGAAGTGCCGGAAACCAGACTCAGTCGCGAGCCGGACGTATCGGTCAGGACGCTTGCCGTCACTCCCAGGTTGGCCGTATTGATGGCTGATGCCAGCCCCGCAAGCGTATTGTTGCTCGAGTTCAGCGTGATGGTCTGTGCCGTGCCGCTGCCCACCTGGATGGTGACCGAACCGGAAAGAGTATCGGCGCTGTTGGAAATCGCGTCCAGGTATCCGCTGGAGGTCTGCGCAAGACTGTTTACCATTACCGTGTGCGTGCCAGCCGCCGCCGAGGAGGACGCCGAGGTCAGCGCAAGAACATTGGTGTCCGAGCTCGATCCGGTCTTCTGTGCCAGCACGCCCTGAAACTCCGTCAGCTGGCTCATATCGTTTGAGAGATTCGAGAACAGCGTGCCCAGGTTCGACAACACTGCATCTTGACTCTTCAGCGACGACAATTGGGTGTTCCACGGCGTCTCCACATTGCGCAGATTGCTCACAATCGTCGCCACCGTCGCGCTCACATCAAATCCGGTTCCTCCGGTCGGCGATCCGAAACTTAGTCCCACTGTTCCCATGGCGTCCTCGCATATCCTCCGCGCTTCAAGTTCAGGCAGATGCCTGACCAACTGATCTTCGAGCGGATTGGAAAAGTCTCATGGTCTGGCGCATTCAAAGAAGGGCGTCCGCTCGGACGCCCCTCCCATCGCTTCGCGCGGCCCAGATTCGGCACCGGCGCGCCGCCTGTTTACTGAAGCAGTTTGGTCACTTCCTGCTGCACGCTATTGGCCTGCGCCAGGGCGGAAATGCCCGTCTGGCTCAGAATTTCGTACTTCGACAGATTCGACGAAGCTTGCGCGTAGTCGGTTGCCTGCACCGCGTTCTGCGCTGCAGCAACGTTCTGCTGCTGCGTCGCCATCACCTGGCTCACCGCGTTCAGGGTGTTGATTTGCGATCCCACATACCCGTCCTGTGCAGCCACGGATGAGATGGCCGAGCCCAGCAGGCTCAGTGCCGACTGTGCATTGGCTGCCGTATCCAGCTTCGTAGCGCTCAGATCCACCGTGCCCGTCGCCGCGTAGGAAATCGTGGCCGGCGTGGCGCCCGAACCGGCCGTGTAGGTGATTGAGCCGCCCGTATCTCCAACCTTGGCGCTGCTCAGCGCGTCAATCGTGACCGCATCAATCGAGGCGCCGGTGGTGGACGAATCGCCCGTGTAGATGTTCACTGCCGTGCCGCTGAACACCTGGTTGCCGTTGTAGGTGGTCGTCGAACCGATGTTGTTCACTTCGGCCAGGATCGACTGGTACTCCTGGTTGGCCGCCGCATCCTGAGAGGAGTTGAGGGTGCCGTTCGAGACCTCTGTGGCCAGCGTCACGGCACGGTTGAGCAGGTTCGTCACTTGCGAGAGAGCGCCGTCGGCCACCTGCATCAGGCCTGCTCCTTCGGTCGCGTTCGTTACTGACTGGGTAAGAGCGGTCGAGTTTGCCTGCAGACCATTCACCAGCGAAAGGCCGGCCGCATCGTCGGCGCCAGAGTTGATCTTCGAGCCGGAAGACAACTGCTGCAGGGTCTTCGAGAGGCTGTTGTTCGTGTTGTTGAGGTAGTTCTCCGCGTAAATCGCGTTCAGGTTATTCAAGACACCCAGAGACATGGGCTTCTCCTTCTCGATGCGTGATTTTACGGTTCCCTCCCGACGTCAACCCCAGTCTTGCTGTTTCCCTGGGTTGCTGCTGTCGGATTCGTACCGTTGCATCTGGCACCTTCTTCGGCCTTCCCCGCGCCAACTTTATGTTCCTGCAAATGTGTCCTCTCTGGGACACTTGCGCTCGTCCTGCCGTAATCTCTTGAATCTTTTTCGCTCCATGCCGATGAAGCCAGCAAAGGAGTGTCCCCATGATCGAGCTGACCCGACTCAACGGAAGCCCCATGATACTCAACAGTGACCTCATCAAAACCGCAGAGTCTTCCCCCGACACCATGCTCACGCTCATCAATGGAGAAAAGTTGATTGTCCGCGAGGAGCCGGCTGAAGTTCTGGAGCGCGTCCTCGCCTACCGCGCGCGCCTGCTCACCACGGTCGCTCGTCGCCTGCCCTTTCTTGAAGATCTGCAGCGCATTGTCTCGCTCTCGAGTCTCGAACATTCGGGGACTGACACCAATCCTGAAGCTACCGCCCGGCGCACCCTTTCCATCGAACGTTGAATCCGCCGCCCTACCCGGCTTGCAAACCCATCTTAGGAGAACGAGTTCATGGACAAGGCCAGCATCAGCGGAGTGATACTAGCCATAGTAGCCATCCTTGCCGGCCTCCTCATTGAGGGGGGAAGCATCGGCCAGATTCTCCAGCCCACTGCGGCGCTCATCGTCTTTGGCGGCACCATGGGGGCCGTCCTTCTGCAGTTCCCGCTCGCCACGGTCGTCCAGGCCTTCCGTCGCCTCACGCACATTTTTGCTGCGCCCCGCAAGCAGAATGACCAGCTCATTCACATGCTCATCGGGTTTGCCAACAAGGCTCGTCGCAACGGCGTCGTCTCGCTCGACACGGACCTGAAGTCCATTCAGGATCCCTTCCTGCGGCAGGCCGTCATGCTCGCCGTCGACGGAACCGAACCCACAGAGCTGCGCAAGATCATGAACGTCAGCATTGAGTCTGCTTTCGATGTCGAAGACCAACTGCCTTCCGTCTTTGAGGCTGCTGGCGGATTCTCGCCCACCATCGGCATCCTGGGCGCCGTTCTCGGGCTCATTCAGGTGATGCAGCACCTGGACAATATCCAGGAAGTCGGCCGCGGCATCGCCGTCGCCTTCGTTGCCACCATATACGGTGTCGGCATCGCCAATCTCTTCTTCCTGCCCTTCGCCGGCAAAATGCGCATCCAGCTCCAGGAGGAGCATCAGCGTCGTGAAATGATGCTCGAAGGCGTCATCTCCATTCTCGAGGGGATGAATCCGCGCATGCTCGAGGTTAAACTCTCCGGATTCCTGCGCCATCCGGACCCGCAGGACAAGGAGCGCGCTGCATGAGCCGCAATGCCCACCGCGGCCGTGTCAATCATGAGCGCTGGCTCGTTTCCTACGCAGACTTCATCACTCTCCTTTTCGCCTTCTTCGTCGTCCTCTATGCCTTCGCCAAGACAGATGAGAAAAAGCAGGTGCAGGTCTCGGCCGCCATCAGCACCGCCTTCCGCTCCCTCGGGCTTTTCCCCGGGGCCGCGCTCCATCCCACCCGCCAAAGGCACTCCGATGTTGCCGCCCAGTCCTCCAACGGCCCCCTGAGCATCGTCGTGGCTCAGGAGCTTGTCGCTCCGCCCAGCGTCCGGCGCAACCTGGAGCATCTCGAGCATCAGCTGCAACAGTCCCTCTCCGGTCAGATCTCGCAGAACACCGTCGCTATCCACCTGGGGCGCGACGGACTTGTCATCAGCCTGCGGGAAGCCGGCTTCTTCCACT
>DATKTQ010000091.1:0-3320 GCA_035531055.1 Occallatibacter sp.
CCAGCTTCACCCTTTGCTCGAAATGGATTTGCTCAATGTCGCCGGAGAGGACACCGTTTACCGGCTTGTCGGTCACGTTCTGCACGGTGGCCTGCACGGCAATGTCGGTGGAGTCCGTGCGCGGCAGGGGAAGGTCGGTGGTGACCAGGGGCTCCTTGACCAGCACGGGGCCGCTGGCGGAGAGCGTAACGTTCTGCCAGATGCCGGTATCGCGGTCGCGAATGGCTGGAATCCAGTCCCATCCGATGGTGGAAAGGAAGGTGGGGCCGTCGATGGCGGTCTCTCCGCCGTTTTTCCCCAGGCCGTGGCGCAAGGTGTGCTCATGCGAGATGCCGGGGTGCGGCTGCGGCGAGACCAGCACGGCCAGCACGGCGGACTTGCCCGGCTTGACGTAAGCCGTGATGTCAAAAATGCCGCGGATGAAGGCGCCGCGGATGGTGCCCACCTGCGTGCCGTTGACCCAGACCACTGCCGAATAGTTGATGCCTTCAAAGTTCAGCCAGATGTGATGACCCTTGTAGTCCCTGGGCACCTGCATCACGGTCCGGTACCAGTAGGAGGTCCGCGCGAGGCTCTCGGGAATGATCTCTGGCCGGTTGTTTTCTCCGTAGAGCGGCTCGGGATAAACGTGGTCATTCACCAGCGAGGTGAGTACGGTTCCGGGAACCGTGGCCGTGTACCAGCCGCTAGTGGCAAAGCGTGGAGCGGCAACCTGGGCGGCGTCCTGCGGAACCTTGGCGACATCCTGCAGCTGCCAGCCCCCTGCCACAACCACTGGCGCGGGCAGGCTGGAGGCTGCAGCGGCCGCCATCGGAAGCAACGCACCGGAAACCGATACAAGGGCTGCAAAGAGTACGGAAAATGAAGAGAGCTTCAACGGACACATCCTCCCGAAAACTTGCGAGCTCGCAAACGGCCGTTTGCGAGCCACTCACTTTTGTACCAGAAGGTGCCCGATGAAGGTTTTCGCAAGGGGAACAGGAGGAAGTGCCGGAAGGACGGAGGAGAGCTTAAAGGGCCTCAATGGCGGCAATTTTTCTGGCCACTTCTGCGGCGAGCGTTTCCATATCCAGGTGGAACACTTTTCTTTCGCGGGTGGGCAGTTCGGCAACCAGATCGTCAAACACCGGGCACTGGCAGCCCGCAAAAGCAGCGAAACCGATGGAGTCTGCCATGCGGCAACTCAGCTGGATGAGCTCCACCATGCCCCAGGGCGCGGCAGGATCCCGTTCCTCGTGGTGCTGGGCAACGATGGATTCAAACTCCTCAGGAAGCCTCCAGTCCCTGACCAGCTGCGCGCCCAGCTGGCAGTGATCCCGGCCAAAGAATTCGCGTTCCGGCTCGAGGATGCTTGCGGACGGGCCGACCTGTCGGCCGAGCATTTCCGCGTACTCCAGCGGCTTGACGACAGCGAAGGCCATCCGCCCGAGGTCGTGCATGAGGCCGCAGGTGAAGGCGATGTCTCGGTCCATGAAGCCGGTGGAGGCGAGCTGCTCAGCCACGGCGGCGGTTGCCAGGTTGTGCCGCCAGAGGGCGCGGATGGTCGGATAATGGAGCGATTTGCCGAGGTAACCCCGGACGCCCACCATGAGGCACAGGCCCTGGAGATGATTGGCTCCCATGACGGCGATGGCCTGCAGAATGCTGGCAATAGGAAAGCGAGGCGCATAGACGAGAGAGTTCACGATGGTGAGCACTTCACTGGCCAGCGCGGGGTCTGAGGAGATTAGCTCGCTCAACTCGTGCAACTGCAAATTCTCTTTGGAAGCCAGTTGCACCACGCGAAGTGCGGCCTGGGAAAACGGCGGCAGGCGAAGATTCGCCCAAAGCGGCATGGTGGCATTGTCTGTGCTTACGGCAGTCACCAACCTTCTCACCTCGCTTTCTGCCGGGACAATAGCAAGTTTCTCGCGGGACGGCATTCCCGCGCATCGGGCGCCCGAGGGGTCCGGCTCGCCTACTTTCTCTTTCGGCAGACTAGAGGAATCTCTCTAGTCACCGAGAGCTTCCGGGTTTGGTTTGCCGGTCCGGAGCGGAACAGGGCTGGAGGGGCGTTCCGCCGGAAGCGGCCGGATATGGGCGACGGCTCAGGCGCCGCGGCCCCAGCGAACCAGGCGGGGGAAGACGATGAGCGTAACGGCGAAGAGGAAGAACGAGGCTGCAATGAAGGACATGCGGCCATTTCTCAGGTCTTCCAGCACCAGCTTGACGGGCTCCAGAACGAGCGCGGCGTAGGCGATGCGGGTCATCTCCAACCGGTGCCAGCGTGCCCCTCCAAAGCCGAGCGCGAGCGCCAGGGCGCAGACGGTCAGTGTCCGAATAAAGGCCACATGATAGGTGTCCGGCGGGAAGGAAAGCGCAACCAGCCGCACAATTCCGCCGGCCATGAGTGCCGCGGCGGCACAGGCGGCCAGGAGGGCCGGCACCAGGTGGAGCACCTGATGCTGCCAATCCTCACCGACACGCTCCTTGCCGGCCGCGTAACAGGCCAGAGCGCAGGCAGCCACGGCAACGACGCTCCAGCCGGGAGTTACGGGGAACGAACCGACGAGCGCGCTGAGCACATATTCCGGCAGACCCGAGATGACCGCGGCGGCCGAGAGGTAGAGAACTCCGTGGAAATCGAGCGCGAGGCACTCAAGCCGCACACCGAGAACAATGGCGAGCAGGGCGGCGAGGCCGAGGCAGACGGCGGCCACGGGACCGGGCAGCAGCCAAAGCGTGCCGGCGAGGAAAAGACCGGCACTCCAGACGGCAAATATGCGGAAGTTCCGTGGATGGGAGTCCCGGCGGAAGCGCAGAAAAGCCAGGGCGTAACAGGCGGCCGACAAGCCGAGAAAGACCAGACCGAGAAGCAGCGCGCCAAGACCCGGGGCAAAGAACCACACGCTGAAGAAGAGCAGCAACAGCGAAAGCAGGCACTGGACTGCATCGAAGGCAGAGATGGGCTGGCGCCTGATCACCGTTTTGGCAACGATGCCGCCGGCGCAAATGAGGAAGAGCAGGCAGGACGGCGCGACAAGAGCCCAGATGCCGAGGTTGGGGTAGTCCGTGCGGGATGCCTGCGAGCCGCTATAGATGAAAAGCTGAGACGAGAGCGCAGCATCGGCAGCGAGCGCGACCAGGAGACGAACGGGCCGGTCATGACCACGCGCGGCCGGGTACTCAAACAGCGCCACCATGAGCAGCAGCGCAGCAAAGAACGGCGGGAACTGGCGGGTGGCCAGGGCGAGCGCGAGGGCCAGGATGCAGGCGGCTCCCTGCGCCATCCAGAATCCTCCCGACGGGCTGGCGTGCTGGTCCCGTCTCGGGTCTACTCG
>DATKTQ010000092.1:0-6115 GCA_035531055.1 Occallatibacter sp.
CTTCTGGAAGCGTTTCAATCCGCTCGGCATGGAGTCAATCTTAGCTCCATCCCGCCCGCTCATCGCAAAATGCGCGATGAACGGGGCACAGCCCTTCGTCGTTTAGGGCGATCCTTTGACCGGATGACCGGGCCACCTGCCGAAGCCTAACTCAAAAACTCGGCGATGGCGCGGACTACGGTTTGCTGCTCGTCTTCGCGGAGTTCGGGGAAGATGGGCAGGGCTAGGACTTCGCGGGCGGCGCGCTCGGACTCGGGGAAGTCGCCCTCCTTATAACCGAGAGAGGCGAGGGCCGGTTGCAGGTGGAGCGGGACGGGGTAGTAGATCTCCGAGCCGATGCGGCGGGCGGTGAGGAAGTCGCGGAGGGCGTCGCGGCGCGTGGTGCGGATGACGTACTGGTGCCAGACGTGGCGTGAGCCGGGGACCTCATGCGGCAGGACGATGCCGTGGGTGGGATACGGGCCGGCTTCGGCGACGCCGGCGGCGTGGAAGAGGGCGTGATATCGGCGGACGATGGTGTGGCGGGCGTGGTTCCAGCTGTCGATGTGGCGGAGCTTGACGCGGAGGACGGCGGCCTGGAAGCCGTCCATGCGGGCGTTCCAGCCGAGCTCGTCGTGGAGGTAGCGGCGGCGCATGCCGTGCTGGCGGAGCATGCGGGCGCGCTCGGCGGTTTCCTCGGAGTTGGTGGTGACCATGCCGGCGTCTCCGGCGGCGCTGAGGTTTTTGGTGGGGTAAAAGCTGAAGGCGGCGGCATGGCCGAGGGAGCCGGCGGGCGTCTCCAGCCAGCGAGCGCCGAAGGCCTGGGCGGCGTCTTCAATGAGGAGCAGATTGCGCGGCTGGGCGAGGGCGGCGAGGGCGGACCAGTCGGCGCATTGACCGTAGAGATGGACGGGCAGGAGGGCGCGGACCTTTTCGCCGCGGGGGCTCGATAGGACGGTTTCAACGGCGGCGGGGGAGAGATTGAAGGTGGATGGGTCGATATCTGCGAGGACGGGTGTGGCGCCGGCGCGGAGGATGGCGCTGACGGAGGCGAAGAAGCTGAAGGGCGTGGTGAGGACGGCGTGGCCGGGGCCGACGCGGGCGGCGGCGAGGGCGAGCCAGAGGGCGTCTGTGCCGGAGGAGCAGCCGATGGCGTGGGCGACGCCGAGGTGGGCGGCGGCTTCCTTCTCAAAGGCTGCAACTGGCTCACCAAGAATGAATTGCTGCGTCTGCAAGACATGTCCGAGGGCCTCGAGCAGCTCCTGATGGAGGGGCTGGTACTGGCGCTTGAGGTCCAACATGGGCACGGGCTGGGTGCTGGTGGTGGGCGGCACGGGAGGCTGCGCGGGGTCTTGCACGAGACCATGGTAGCAGCCGGGAAAGGGGAGTTGCGCGGCGGCTGAGAGGTGCGGGCGGAGGCGGGCAAACGGGGCTTTGGCCGGGGGCCGGGTTGAAAAGGCCGGCAAACCACTATAAAGTTGTCACATTGCGGGACTCAACGGCTCCGGGGCTTCCGGGCTGGTCTACGCGGGACGACATGTCCACGCGGGACGCATGGTCCCGAAGGTGCGGTCGGTTGCACACAACGAAACACACTACGCGCAAGCAGGAGATCGGCACATGGAAAACAAGCCGGCACAAAATATTCAGGACACGTTTCTGAATACCGTACGGAAAGACAAGACCCCTATCACGATTTATCTGGTCAGCGGCGTGAAACTGACTGGAAAGATTCGCTCCTTTGACAAGTACTCGGTTCTGCTGGAGAACAACAGTCAGGAGCAGCTGATCTTCAAGCACGCGATATCGACCGTGGTGAGCAACCGAAGCGTGATGCACAACGAGCATCGACCAGCTGTGACGCACGGAAGCCTTGGCCCGTCGGCGGTGCCTTCTCCGGTGCCGGCTGCGGCAGCGGCGGGAGCGGAGCAGCACTAGCTCTCCGGGAGTAGTCCCAAATTGTCAGCGGTGGAAGGTGACGCCGGAGCGCGGTTGACGCCTGGGGCGGAGGAACGAGGCCGCCGCGGAGGGCAGCCGGAGCGCGCCGTGCTGGTGGGCGTGAGCCTGACTGCCCGCGTGCGTGGAACGCGTGCCGGCCTGGCGGGAGCGCGGCTTGCGGCGGTGCGCCGGGATGATTCTGATTCCGACACGGAAGAGGCGGAAGCGCCGGTGGCCGGGGCGGCATTTTCCGGGCCGGGACTGGATGCCGAGGAGTCGCTCAAGGAGTTTCGCGAGCTGGTGGCGAGCGCAGGCGGCGAGGTGGCGGCGGAGCTGCTGCAGCGGCGGCCGCGGCCGGACCCGGCGACGCTGGTGGGCGCGGGCAAGCTGGAAGAGATTGCAGGTGTGGCGGCTTCGACGGGGGCGGATCTGGTGCTGTTTGACCAGGACCTGACGCCAACGCAACTACGCAACCTGGAAGCGGCACTGCCCTGCCGGGTTCTGGACCGGACACAGTTAATTCTGGACATTTTTGCGCGCCATGCGCGGACGCGGGAGGGCCAGCTGCAGGTGGAGCTGGCGCAGCTGGAGTACATGCTGCCGCGGCTGACGGGGCGGGGCAAGTCGATGTCGCAGCTGGGCGGCGGCATCGGGACGCGCGGACCGGGCGAGACGCAGCTGGAGACGGACCGTCGGCGGATTCAGCGGCGAATTGACCAGTTGAAACAGGACCTGGAGGGCGTGCGGCGGGTTAGGAAGCAGCAGCGGCAGCGGCGGGAGGCGGTTCCGGTGCCGACGGTGGCGCTGGTGGGCTATACGAACGCGGGCAAGAGCTCGCTGTTTCACCAGTTGACTGGGGCGGACGTGCTGCAGTCGTCGCGGATGTTTGCCACGCTGGACCCGAAGCTGCGCGCGCTGCTGCTGCCGAGCCGGCGCAAGGTGTTGCTGAGCGACACGGTTGGATTTATCCGGAATTTGCCACACACGCTGGTGACGAGCTTTCGCGCGACGCTGGAGGAAGTGGAGCAGGCAGAGGTGCTGCTGCATGTGCGCGATGCCGCATCGACCTACGGCGAGGAGCAGAAGGCGCAGGTGGAGAAGGTGCTGGGCGAGCTGGGCGCGCTGGCGAAGCCGCGGATTGAGGTGCTGAACAAGATGGATCTGCTGGGCGAGCACGAGCGCGCGGGACTGGCAGCACGGGGCGGGGTGCTGGTGAGCGCCAGGACGGGCGAGGGCATGGAGGCGCTGCGGGAAGCGATGGACGAGGCGCTGAAGTCTGACCCGGTGGTGGAGGCGGAGTTTGTGGTTCCGCAGCGAGAGGGCGCGGTGCTGGCGGCGATGGAGGCGGGCATGGTGGTGCATGCGCGGACGTACGAGGGCGAGGTGGTTCGGCTGAAGGTGAGCGGCGCGGCGTCTCTGGTGGGCCGGCTGCGGGAGTTCAAGGTGCGGACGAACGGCTGAGAGCACGGGAGGCGAGGGATGCCGAAGGGCAAGGAAATGGAAGACAAGGGAGATGTTCAGTCGATTACCACGCTGGCGAGCCGGGAGGTGTATCGCAACCCGTGGATGCGCCTGCGCGAGGACGAGATTCTGCGCTCGAACGGGCAAAAGGGAATTTACGGCGTGGTGGAGAAGGACGACGCGGCGATTATTCTGCCGGTGGACGAGGGGCGGGTGTGGCTGGTGGAGCAGTATCGGTATGCCATTGGCGAGCGGGCGCTGGAGCTGCCACAGGGCGGCTGGGAGATGGAAGTGAACGACCCGGAGCAGCTGGCGCGGGGCGAGCTGAAAGAGGAGACGGGGCTGCGGGCGGCGCGGATGACGCAGCTGGGGATGCACTGGATTGCGTATGGATTTCTGCGGCAGAAGATGCACGTGTTTCTGGCGACGGGGCTGACGGCGGACGAGACGGAACGCGACCCGGAGGAGCACGACCTGACGGTGCACAGCGTGACGGTGGCGGAGTTTGAGGGGATGGTTCTGGACGGAGCGATCCGCGACAACTGCACGATTGCGGCGTGGGGCATGTACCGGATGTGGCTGGAGCGGCAGGGAATAGGAAATAAGAAATAGGGCATTGGGATTTGGGAGGGCAGTCGCGTTCCCATGTCACAAAGGCGAACCCCTTCGACTCTGCTCAGCGCAGGTTCCAGGCTCCCGACCGATTCGCATCAAAATCCTACGCATCCTTCTTCGCAGTGTCGATTGTGAATGAGATTGTAGGGCTGACCTCACGTGATCTGATTTCTCATCACCAACCCCTGCTTTCCATCGATTTTCCTTTTATTTCACGTCTGAGTTGGTTACGATGTTTCCCGCCGCGGTCCCCCACGTTGTCCATGGCATATCCAAGCGAGGTCCTCCATGCGCATCCAATTCCGGGGTTTGCTGTCGTCCGTGTCTTCGGCTTACCGGCTGCCGCTCCGCCCTCAGCCGGGCACAAGCCTAATGCGTCTTCGCGCTTTGTCGTTGCTTGCCGCGTTCGCCGTGCTTACCTGCGTTGCGGCACTCGGCCAGGTGCACGACTACTCCACCATCGTCGTCTTTGGCGATTCGCTCTCCGACACCGGCAATGTCCTCCACCTTTCTGAAGACAAATATGGAGTTCCAGTTCCCGGACCGATTCTGCCCTACGAAGACTACACCGTGGGGCGGTTTACGGATGGCGCCGATACCATTCCGGCGGCGCAGAACTACTTTGGTGTGTGGATCGAACAGCTTGCGGCCGCCCTTCCGAGCCATCCGGCGGTGATTGATTCTCTCGACGGCGGCACGAACTACGCCTACGGTTTTGCCACCACAGCGAACAGCACCAGCCCGCTCACCTTCTACGGGCCTTCCAACAGCGTTTATTCCGTTCAAGTGGAGAATATCGGCCAGCAGATTACCGACTATCTGGCTACCCATCCTCATATTGATAAGCACACGTTGTTCGTTGTGTGGGGCGGCTCCAACGACGTGCTGGACGCCACTTCCTCCAGGGATATCTTCAATGCGGCTGTTCAGCAGACCCTGAATCTCCAGCGTCTGATCCAGGCCGGTGCCACACAGTTTCTTGTTCCCAATCTGCCTCCTCTCGGATTGCTGCCGCGCCTGAACGGGTCAACGACCACATCGACGCCGGCCACCGCCGCGTCCCTGCTGTTCAACGCCTATCTTTCCACCGGCATTGGGGTCCTCAAGTATTTCTATCCTCGTCGACGCCTGAACGTTTACCAGCTCGATGTGTTTCACATCTATCTGAATGTGGTTGCTTCGCCTTCATCCTATTTGTTGACGAATGTGACCACGCCAGCGGAGACTCTTCAGGTCGATCCCGACACCTATCTCTTCTGGGATGACCTTCACCCGACGACCCGTGGCCACAACATCCTGGCCGGAGCTGCTATCCAGCTGATGTCGCAATAAATGCTCGCTCGCCTGAAAGAGCGGATGACTGGGTTGGTTGCGGCGCTCCGGACAGAGTGAAACGGGTGGGAGACCAAGTGACAGCTTTGTGGCTTTGGAAGAGGTTTTTTTGTGCGGTTGGCGGGCTCTGGCTGCTGGTGCTGCTGGCGTGCGCCGGGGCGACGCAGGCGGAGACGATTCCCGGCCTGGGCACGGCGACATTTCCTACGTCGTCCCATTCGATGGAGGCGCAGAAGGACTTTCTGCACGGGCTGCTGCTGCTGCACCTGTTTGAGTATGACGACGCGGCGAAGTGGTTTGTGGCCGCCGAGAATGTCGACCCCGGATTCGCGATGGCTTACTGGGGCGAGGCGATGACGTTCAATCACCCGGTGTGGAACCGGCTGGACGTGGCGTCGGGGCAGGCGGCGCTGGCCAAGTTTGGCGCGACGCCGGAGGTGCGAGCGAGCAGGACTGCGGATGCGCGGGAACGCGGCTTCCTAAGCGCGGTGGAGATTCTCTACAGCAATGTGGGGACCAAGCGGGAGCGCGATGCGCGCTATGCGGCGGCGATGGAGCGGCTGAGCGAGGCGTATCCGAAGGACGACGAGGTGCGGCTGTTTTATGCGCTGGCGCTGCTGGGCAAGAGCGAAGGCGTGCGCGATGTGCCGACGTATCTGAAGGCCGCGGCAATTGCAAAAGAAGTGTTTCAGCGGAATCCGAATCATCCCGGAGCTGCGCACTATTGGATTCACGGAATGGACGACCCGCAACATGCGGCGGGGGCGCTGGTGGCGGCGCGGGCGCTGTC
>DATKTQ010000093.1:0-6254 GCA_035531055.1 Occallatibacter sp.
CCGGTTGCAAGATGAGCGTTCGGCCATCACACATCACTTCGCGTTCGGGGGACATGAAGGCTATCTGACGGTCGGTTTCTACCCCAACGGTCAGCCGGGCGAGATCTTCATTCGCATGGCGAAGGCCGGATCAACCATTGCAGGTCTGATGGAGTGCTTCGGCACCGTGGTGTCGGTCAGCCTTCAGCACGGTGTACCGCTGAATGTGCTCTGTGACAAGCTCTCGCATACACGGTTTGAGCCTTCCGGCTGGACCGGCAACGCGGAGATCGGGTACGCAAAGTCCATCATGGATTATCTTTTCCGCTTTATGGAGTTGCGGTTCCAGTCCGGAAAACAACTCTCGTTATTCGGCCAAGGCAATAGCGAGATTGGCGCTGGTGGAGAATTGACACCCAGCCCGGTCGACGGCTCACAGTTTCTCTATGACATCAGCGATGCTCCGCCTTGTGTGGCGTGTGGCGGCCTGATGAAACCCAGCGGAACCTGCTATACGTGCCTCAACTGTGGTCAAACCAGCGGATGCTCATGAATGTCTGGCGTGCAACTGACCCCGACAAGATCAGACCATGAATATCCGGTGAGACGGCAGTGCTGGAAACGCGCCTCGGGCTGTTGCATCAACCGAGATCATCCACAGACGGATCAGCGGACGCTGGCCGACTTCCGGGGACGAATATTCCTGACGGGAGCCTCTGTGCTTTCCCAAGTCTCAGAAGCGAGGCCTCTGGCATCATTGGAGTGAACCCCCAAAGTGAGCCACCGGTCAGCAAGTCAAACTGAGTCCTGCGGATAAACTGGAAGGTAGGGTAACTGCGCTCCGCACTCATCAACCAAGTCTTTTGTGGCATAAGTGTGGCTTGAGCCGCATGCCTTACATGGATAGGGATCGATGTCGGCGGTATAGGCGACCGCCGCGCTATGTATTTGCTCCCCTATCTTAATAAACTCGCCGCAGGTCGCGCACTTCACACCCACTAGTTCGGACATGGTTGTTCCCCTTCAGATCGTTGTTCAAAAGAACTCATTCCATTCCATTTTCGAATCCTCCTCCAGCCATGCTAACAACTCCATGATGTCCCTTTCGCCAGTAAAGACGTCATTAAGCGCATTGATTTGGTCTTCAGTTAAAGGATCGGCAAGCCGAGGCGAAAGCTCATCCAATCTCAATTCGAGCCAGTCCTTCGTGCATTCACGGATGAGCTTGTGAGAATCGTCTAAGTTACTGGACAAGGATTCTAGAACATTGAGAATTGAAGCTCCTGGCGGGAATTGTTGTCCGCCATTTAGGATCGAGAGGCTCATGCGTTTCGACTGCGCTCCTTTTTCGTCCCGCGCAAGACGGAGAGTATGGATTTCCGCCTCAATGCGGTGCATGCTCGCCATTGCCTCTCTCAGTGTGAGCCCATGGACGTTACTCAACGAGAGTCTTGTTTGTGTCGCTGAGTCATACTCATCCCGGTGTTCTGCCCACCATTCTGCATCCGTTCTGTATTCCCGCTTCGGCGGTTTGATGGTACCCTGCGGCGTCGAGGGTTGTTGCTCATGACAGAGCCTACAGACCGTGAGCAAGTGAAGGTCAGGTTCATCCCAAGGGTTCTCGGTCGTGCGGTAAAGGTGATGAACGTGCAACTCCAGGTCTGTGCGAGAGCAAAGCTGGCATTGCCAGTTGTCCCGTTGGAAGATTTCGAGACGCCGCCTTTGCCAGCGGGGATCTTTCAGCTTTTCGTTATATTCGCTCATAGGTGCCTGCGGATTTCTGATCTCACAACAGCAAAATCCACCATTAAACTGCAGGTGTCTAGGTCTCGCTTCTGAGACCCGGGAAAAACGAAAACTCCCGTCAAAGAGATATTACGTGAGTTTCCGGCAGGGCTGCGTGACGGCGCGTGGGCCGGGTTGTTACTTTCAATCAGCCGCTGAGGTCGGCGAGATTGAAGGATACGAGTGCCACTGTTGTGGCTGAGCCGATTTTGCAGTTGCAGCGTCAGTTGGAGCAGTTTCGCAGTTCCCATGCGCATCGGGCGAGGATTCCGGAGGCGCTGTGGCAGGCGGCGGTGGAACTGGCGCATCAGCATGGTCTGAATGCGGTGGCTCATCCGCTGCGGCTGGACTATATGGGACTGAAGCGCCGGCTTGCAGCCGTTGCCGAGATCGCGGAAAAGAAGAAGTCACGAACGCCGGGATTCGTGGAATTGGTTGCGCCCTATGCGGCGTCCGGAGCGGAGTGCGTGATCGAGTTCGAGTCGCAGAGTGGCGGCAAGATGCGCATTCAGTGGAAGGGATCCGGAGCGCCCGAGTGGATAAGCCTCCTGCGTGCGTGGCGGGAAGCAGAACGATGATTCATATCACGGCGCAGATGCGGGTGCTGGTAGCGATCGAGGCGGTAGACGGAAGGAAAGGGATCGACTCTCTTGTGCGCGTTTGCCAGGAGAAACTTTCTGAGGATCCGATCCGCGGCTGTGTTTTCATTTTCAGAAGCCGCAGAGGGACGTCGATACGCGTACTTGCGTATGACGGGCAAGGATACTGGCTGGCGCAAAAGCGTCTTTCCCGCGGAAAATTCCGGTGGTGGCCGGAGTCCAGTTCACCGGCCAAGGCACTGGAGGCTTATGAGGCGCAGTTGCTGATGGCCGCCGGCGACGTATCGCGGGTGCGCGCCGCGCCGATGTGGCGGCGGGTGAACGCCGTCGCATAGGGCCGCATTTTTCCCTTGCGTTCCAAGAGAGACTCGTTCATACTGCTGGTCAATGGCAGAGCTCAGATATCGCGGCCGGGAGATCCATCAGCAGGACATCCTATATATACGCGCGTTGATCGAGCAGTATCCGAAGGAAAGCCGCCGCAAGCTGTCTGTCAGAGTATGCGAAGCCTGGCAGTGGCGCCAAGCGAATGGCGCGTTGCGCGATATGGTGTGCCGGGGCATGCTGCTGATGCTGGAGCGGGCTGGGCAGATTGCGTTGCCGCCGGTCAGTTATGTGCGGCATAATCCGCTGACGCACCGAGCCCGGCCGGAGCCGGTGCTGATCGACAAGACACCCATCGAAGATCGCTTGCGCAAACTGCAGCCGCTCGAGTTCGAGCCTGTGCGGCGAACTGCGCAGGAGCCGTTGTTCAACAGCCTGATGGAGGAACATCACTATCTCGGTTACGAACAGCCGGTTGGGGAGCACCTGAAATATCTGGTGTGGGCCGCAGGCCGTCCCATCGCCTGCCTGGCCTGGTCCTCGGCTCCGCGCCACCTTGGCAGCCGCGATCGCTACATCGGCTGGGATGCTGCTGCGCGGCGCAGCCGGATCCGCTTCATCGCTTACAACACCCGCTTCCTTATCCTGCCCTGGGTGCGGGTCGAGCATCTGGCGTCGCATATCCTGGGCCGGATGGCGGCGCGGATCTCCGATGACTGGCAACAGATGTACGGGCATCCGATTTACTTCCTGGAGACGTTCATCGATCCGGAGCGGTTCTGCGGGACCTGTTACCGCGCGGCCAACTGGGTGCTGATGGGCCGGACGACGGGGCGAGGCAAGCAATCGAACAGTTATGTTCCGAACCGGTCGATCAAGGAGGTTCTGGGGTATCCGTTGACGAAGCGTTTTCGTGAGCTGCTGGGGGGAACGGTATGAAGAAAGCCAAGCGCCGCATCGACGTGAACCTGGTGGAACTGGACCAGGTGCTGGACAGCGCGCTTGAAGCGCCGTTGAGCGAGGCGGATCACGACAAACTCAAAGACACGCTGCATGCACTGGCTGCGCTGCTGGTCCGGTCGCGCAATACGGAGAAGACCAGCGCAGTGGTTGGGGAGCAGGAAGGCTCTCCAACCGGAACACAGCCGGACGACAACGCGCCACCGCCCCCTGGGCACGGCCGCAATGGAGCGGAGGCGTTTGGTGGTGCGCGGAAGGTGGATATCAAGCACCAGAAGCTGACCCATGGAGACCGCTGCCCGGAGTGTGGCCAAGGCAATGTGTACGGGCAGAAGGAGCCAAAGGTGCTGGTGCGGATCGTCGGTCAGGCGCCGCTGGCGGCTACGGTTTACTCGCTCGAGCGGTTGCGCTGCGGCACCTGTGGGCAGGTGTTCACGGCACAGGAGCCGGATGGAGTGGGGCCGGATAAGTACGATGAGACGGCGGCGGCGATGATCGCCCAGCTCAAGTACGGCGCCGGAACTCCGTTCAACCGGCTGGAACAACTGGAGAGCCAGATGGGTATCCCGCTGCCGGCGGCCACGCAGTGGGAGATCGTCGAAGAAGCTGCGCAGCCGCTCAAGCCGGCGCGGGATGAGTTGATCCGGCAGGCGGCGCAGGGGTCGGTAGTTCATAACGACGACACCGGCATGCGCGTGCTCATGCTGCAGCGCGACCCCAGGGACGAGCGCACGGGCGTGTTCACCAGCGGCATCGTCTCTATCGGCGAGGGGCACAAGATCGCGCTTTACTTCACGGGAAGCCGGCATGCCGGCGAGAACCTCGCCGAGGTGTTGAAACAGCGGAGCGCGGAGCTGCCAAGCCCGATCCAGATGTGCGATGCGCTGTCGCGCAACGTTCCGAAGCTGCCCGCGGGCGTAGAGATCCTGCTGGCCAACTGCCTCGCGCACGGACGGCGGCAGTTCGTGGATGTGGCGGAGAACTTCCCGAATGAATGCCGCTATGTGTTGGAGATGCTGGGGCAGGTGTACGGTCACGATACCGAAGCGCGTGAGAGCGGTCTGACGCCGGAGGAGCGGTTGCGGCTTCATCAGCAACGCAGCCGGCCGGTGATGGATAAGCTGCACGCGTGGCTGGAGGCGCAGTTAGCCGAGCGCCGAACGGAGCCCAACTCCGGGCTTGGCCAGGCGATCGGGTATCTGCTGCGTCACTGGAAGCCGTTGACGTTGTTCCTGCGCCAGGCCGGGGCCCCGCTGGACAATAACATCGTAGAGAGGTCACTCAAGCGCGCCGTTTTACATCGAAAGAACGCGCTCTTCTACCGTACTCTGCATGGCGCGCAAGTCGGCGATCTGTTCATGAGCCTGATCCACACCTGCCAGTTATGTGGAGCGAACTCCTTCGACTACCTGGTCGAGCTGCAGCGTCACGCGCAGGAACTGGCCGCCTGCCCCGCGGAATGGATGCCGTGGAATTATCGCGAAACTCTGGTGCGGACTACAGAGTTATGATGAATCCCTGATGGCCGGAAAGGATACTCTGCGGCCACACGCAGGGAGCTTCGTGAAGTGCCCGTAAAACAAGGGTCCGGCATCAGCAAATCCGGGAAGGTTTTTGGCCATGGGCAGAAACGCGCCAAAATGGTTCGCGCCGGCCTCTATGCCAGAGTCTCCACTCAAGATCAGCAGACGCTGCCTATGCAAAACCGCGCCATGCGCGAATATGCTGCCCGCCGTGGCTGGACCATCGCCATGCAAGTGAAGGAAGTCGGATCCGGTGCGACCCAGCGCCAGTTACGGAAGAAGCTGCTGGAAGCTGCGCGTCGCCG
The DNA here is from genome assembly GCA_035531055.1 of Occallatibacter sp. GTDB lineage: Bacteria > Acidobacteriota > Terriglobia > Terriglobales > Acidobacteriaceae > Telmatobacter. The sequence continues at coordinate 5,476 of DATKTQ010000093.1, forward strand.
GGAAATCGATGTGGTTGTGGTGTGGCGGCTGGACCGCTGGGGAAGATCGGCCACCGACCTGCTGGCCACGTTGCAGGAACTGGAACATCTTGGTGTCGGCTTCGTATCACTGACCGAGGCGCTGGACCTGACCACACCGGCGGGTCGCGCAATGGCCGCACTGCTGGCCGTGTTCGCCGCCTTCGAGCGCGAAATCCTTGGGGAGCGCGTTCGAGCCGGTCTCGCTCATGCCCGCCAGAACGGCAAGCGGTTGGGCCGGCCCTTAACCGCTGGACTCCATGCCCGCCAGATCCGTAAACTACATCGCGCTGGCCTAAGCAAATCTGAAATCTCCCGCCGCCTCAACATCGGTCGCACTTCCGTGCGCCGAATCTTAACATCAGAAAAGGGCTGATATGGCAACGAAGAAGATCGCGAATTCTCAGACCGGGGTCCCCAGCGACAGGTCTTCGTCGCTGGGGTGGAAGGACATCTATCAAATCAAGGTCACTCTGCTTGGCACCAAACCGCCAATCTGGCGCCGTCTGCTTGTTCCCTCGTCTCTGACGCTGGCGCAGTTGCACGATGCAGTTCAAACCTCAATGGGGTGGCAGGGCGGACATATGCACGAGTTCCGTGCTGGCCAACGATACTTCGGCAAGCCAGACCCCGAATATCGGAGCATGGGAATGGATCCGGTCGAAAACGAGCGCAAAGTGCGTCTTTCCGAGGTACTGCGGAAAACTGGCCCCAAGCTTATCTACACCTATGACCTCGGCGATAGCTGGGAGCACGCTATC
>DATKTQ010000094.1:0-22508 GCA_035531055.1 Occallatibacter sp.
GTTCGGTTCAAGGGAGTACTCCTGTGTTTCATTGGGAAGCGCATTCGCTGTGTTCGTCGGTGACATCCAGCGATGGCGAAGAGCGGGACGCGCGTTCCTGCACCAGCGAGAAGATGGCCGGAAGAATGAAGAGCGTGGCGAACGTGGAGGCAGCCAGGCCGCCGATTACGGCTCGGCCAAGCGGCGCCGTTTGATTGCCGCCTTCACTGAGCGCCAGCGCCATGGGGACCATGCCCGCAATCATGGCGATGGTTGTCATCAGAATTGGCCGCAGGCGCGTTCGCCCGCCAAAGATGGCTGCTTCCGTCGACGATTCGCCCTTCTTGCGTCGGTGGCTCTCTGCAAAAGTCACCAGAAGAATGGAATTGGCCGCAGAAACGTCCAACGCCATGATGGTGCCCATGAAGGACTGCAGGTTGAGCGTTGTGCCCGTGACCAGCAACATCAGAATCACACCGCACACGACGGCTGGCATGGCGGAAACCGCGACAAGGGCGAGCCGCAGAGATTGAAAGTTCGCAGCCAGCAACAAGAAGATGGCCACAATGGAGAAGACCACGCCAAGCGTGAGGTAGTGGAAGGTCTGCTGCATCGGCACCACTTGCCCGCGCATCTGCACCTCCACGCCACGCGGCGGAGTACCCGCTCTCTGAATGGCCTTCTCCACCTGGTCTGCCGCGTGTCCCAGGCCCTGTACCTCCACATTTGCCGTCAGGGAGATCATGCGCTGCATGTCGTAGCGGTCAAACTCGCCCACTACATTCCCATAGGACAAATGCGCCACGTCCCCCAGATTCGGATGGTTTGCATCCCCGCCGCTCATCAGAGGAATGGAGGAGAGATCTTCGAGAGATTTCATTTGGCTCTGCGGAACTTCCACCTGCACCTGGTATCCGATGCCCGTCTTCGGATCCTGCCAGAAGTTGCGCGACACAAACCGGCTGAACCAGGTTGCGGTTTCCACCGAGCGCGCAATCTGATCCACGGTCAGGCCAAGCTGCCCGGCCCTTTCGCGGTCAATGTCCACATTCAAGCTCGGGTATTCAAGCGGCTGCGCGTGGTGCAGGTCGCGCAGGTGAGGCAACTTCGCCAGTTCGGCCCGTACCCGCTCGGCAAAGGCGTGATCGGCGGAAAGGTTGAATCCCTGGACGGCTACTTCAATCGGAGTCGGTGAGCCGAAGTCCATAATCTGGTCCACGATGTCGCCGGCCTCGAAGGTGAACGCGGTGTCCGGGATCTCCCGGGCAAAGATCCCGCGCAGCCGCTCCTCAAACTGCGGGATGCGAATAAGCGCCTCCGGCCTCAGCTGCACGCGAAGCACCGCCTCCTGCGGACCGCTCGTTCAGGAGTAGATCAGGTTCACCGGCTAGCTGGGCGCATAAGTGCCCACATATCCAATGCTGATGGCAACATTGCACGGGCCGGCGAGCCGCTGAAATTCGTCCAGCGCCTTCAGCGTAATCTGCTCAGTGGATTCAATGCGGGAACCCGCGGGCGCGCGCAAGCGAAGATGAAACTGGGACTCGGGAATGTGCGGAAAAATCTCCCGGCCCAGGCGAGGGCCAATCAAAACCACAATGCCGACGGCGAACGCAAGATAGGCAATGATCAGCAGCCTGCGTCTGCCCACCAGCCGGGTGATCAGCGCGGCGTAGCGGTCTCGAAAATGATCAAAGGCGGTGCGCCCCGTGCCCTCTTCCTCGCTGCGATGCATGCGCCGGTTCAGCCAGATATACAGCACCGGCACAAGCGTGACGGCACAAAAACAGCCAGAATCGAGAGCATCGCCAGCTGTGTGGGCACAAGAGTTCGACGGGTCCCTTCCAGCACTGCGCGCGGCACGTCATCGGTCAACTGCAGGTTGCTGTGGATGTTCTCGATCACGACCATCGCTTCATCCACCAGAATCCCCACCGCCAGCGCGAGACCGCTCAAGGTCATGATGTTGATGGATTGCCCGGTGAGCCAGAGGCACACCAGCGCAGCGATCAGGGAAAAAGGAATGGAAGTGATCACGATGAATGAGCTTCTCCACTCGCGCAGAAAGAGGAACACCATCAGGCCGGTGAGAAAGGCGCCAATGGCATCCTCCCAAATCAATGAACCGAGCGAGCGGCGTACCCGTCCCGACTGGTCAAGCTCGTAGCTCACCTTCACGTCCGTGGGCAGCACGTTGGCAAAGCGGCCCATGCTGTCCTTGACCTCCTTCACCACCGCCAGCGTGGAGGCATCCGCGCGCTTGGTCACGGGCAGATACACGGTGCGGCGTCCGTTCACCAGCGCGTAGCCCAGAGTCAAATCGCTGCCGTCCTCCACGGTACCAATGTCGCGCATAAAGACGGTTGGACCGGCGCCCGTGCGCACCGGCAGGTTGGCAAGGTCTTTCACCTCAGTCACCACCCCGTTGATCGGCGTAATGCGGTCCAGATTCCCGATGCGCACATCGCCCGCAGGTGCAATCATGTTGCCTGCCAGCAGCGCCTTCACCACCTCTGCCGTGGACATGTGATAACTGCTCAGCTTTTCCCGGTCCACGCGAATCACAATGGTGCGCGAGCTTCCGCCGAAAGTGGCGGGAGACGAAACTCCGGGCAGCGTGGCAAAGAGCGGCCGCACGCGGTTCAGCGCCAGGTCCTGCAGCTCATTCACGTCGCGCGTCTTGCTGGAAAACACAACATAACCCACAGGCACGCTGCCCGCGTCAAAACGCAGCACAAAGGGCGGCACCGCACCCGCAGGCATGTTGGCGTGGGCTCGCTCAATGTAGGCCACCGTCTGCGAGAGCGCCTGATTCATGTCCGTGCCGGGAAGAAAGGAGAGCTTCAGCAGAGCAAAGTTCTCCACGGACTTGGACTCCGCGCTCTGCAGTCCCGCAATGTAGAGAAAGTTGGATTCGTAGTAATAGGCGAGATAGCCTTCCATCTGCGCCGGGCTCATGCCGCCGTACGGCTGCGCCACGTCGATCACCGGCAGATTGAGATTGGGAAAGATATCCTGCGGCATACGGCTGATTGCCAGAATGGCGCACAGCGCCACAGCAAACACTGCCACCAGAACCGTGAAGGGGCGCCGCAATGCGCCATGGATGAGCCACATTGGACGAATGCCCTCCCGTCGTCATGGTCTTTACTGTGATCAGGAATGGCGCAAGGTCGCCGTTGGCCGCTGAAAGTTCTGCCAGAGCGCGCCAGATGCTGAGCCTCGCCAGCGAGTCGTCCATCTCCGCCTGGGCCAGCAGGCTCTGCGCCTCGGCCACATCCACCAGGGTGCCCAATCCCGCGTGAAAACGCGCCGTGGCCTGCAGCTCGCCCTGTCGTGAGGCCGCAAGCGCAATCGGAGTATTCTCAGAAACGCGGCGCGCTCCCTCCAGCTGCGCGTGCGCCATCTGCTGCTGCGCGGTCACGGCTTGCAGAGTCTGCGCGTAAATGGCCTCTTCCCGCCTGCGATTTGCCTGCTCCACGCGCTTGCGCTCGTGGATGGCGAAGATGCTGGTCAGGTCCATCTGCACTGTCAGGCCGGCCTCCCAGTTGTATGCGGAAGATCCCAGTCCGCTGAGCCCGGGCTCCACGTCTCCGGTGGACTGTTCGCCGCTGCCCCGCGCGGAGAGCAATCCTTCCGTCATAAAGTGCGGGTAATACTCGCGATTCAATACGTGAATGCGCGCTTCCTCTTCCTTCACTCGACCTTCCTGAACCACCGCCGCCGGGTGCCTGGCAACCGGGAACTCGGCCGGAGACTCATCCGGCGGCATCTGCAGAAAGGGCCCCGGCTGGATGACAACCTGCATGCCGGCCAGCCCCAACACCTGCGCCAGGGCGATGCTGCCCAGCTGGCTGTCCTGCTGAGCAAAAATCCAGCGCGTCCGGGCCGTAGCCAGTTCCGCATCAGCCCGCGAGGCGTCCGCCCCCGGCCGCAAGTGCGCATCCACCAGCGCATCCACGGATCGTGCAAACGTCTCCCTCCGGCCCACGTCGACAAGATTTGCGTTTACGCGCTGTTCGTCTGCCAGCAGCGCCAGAGACGCCTCCGCAACCGCCGTGGCCACACCCAGCCGGGTCAGTGTCACCTGTTCTTCTGTGCGCGTTGCTGTCGCCCGGGCGGATTGCACCTGTGCCCGGCGATGGCCGAAGTCAAAAGGCTCCCACGAAAGCAGGACGCCCGCGCCGGATGTCCAGAAGGGGCGATTTGCGTGGGGCATAATGCCACCCTGCGTCCCAGTCAAAATGTTCAGGCTCTGCGGCAACAGCACCCCCAGCACGCTCTCACGCGATCCGCGATCGCCCTGCCACACGCCGTCCAGCCATGGCACTGCATTCATCCTGGCCAGGCCCACGCCGGTCTTCGCCGCGTTGTATTGCTCCAGGGCTGCGCGCACAGCCGGATAGTTTGCCAGCGCATAGTCCACGGCCTCCGGCACGGTGAACTGGCGCGCCGCAGGCGTGGCTGCCTGCTGCGCACGCGCTGGCACACCCTGCAGGCATACAAGAAAAATGATGATGACGGGAAGAACCTTCCGACCTCTGGACCACATCCGGTGCAAACCTCCCACGGCACCCTGTGCATGCTGCATGCGCACCGCGCTTCTGTTTCAGTGAGTTCGTACGCCGCCCGCTGCGGCAATGCCTTCCAGGCAGAGCGTCCAGGGTTCCGGCAAACTGCGCAGAAGGCTGTGTCGTGGCCGGAGGCCCGTTATGTGGGGTGAACCTCGATGGAATCAGCCGGCCCGGAAGACACTCCGGCCGAAGACCTGGGCGTCACCGCCTCGGTTTCCGGGCTGCCGCTTCGCTGCAGTCATACGAGACCCCGCAGTCAGGCGAGACCCCGCAATCAGGCGAAACCTGGATCGCTGAATTCGGATTCAGATGGAAGGAGGCGAACGACCGGGAATCGTCGTGTGCCGCAGAATTGGAGGATTGTTGCTTGCCTCCTCCAGGTCCGTCCGGCGGATTGAGGAAGGAACATGAAGGACCGAAATCTCTCCCGGCCGCCAGCGCCGCGCACCGGAGTAGGGAACTACGTCCTCGTCGTCGGCTTTGCGCTGCATATGCGCATGCGGAATCGCAACTTCTTCCAGCAGGGCATTCGCGATGGTTCCGCCCGTCAGGATTTCGCTGGAATGCCCCAGGACGGGGTCAGGAGCCGGCATTGTTTTGCCCACACCCACCTGCGGTGCCGCCAGCATGAATACCGGCAGCAAGATCCAGAAGAAGATGGACGATTTTCGCAGGTTGAAACTCCCGAATATGAAAATTATGTTACACGCGAAAGCCCCGCTGCGGAGGAAAAGTGCGACGCCTGCAATCAGCCCGCTTTGTGCTGTATTCCTTTCCCTTGGAGAATGGGCGGTTGAATGATGCGGCTACCCAAGGGTAATATGCAGTCACCTCCCCTCACCTCGGAGGTATGCATTGGGAAATCCCCTGAATAATCCAATCGCTTCGCTGTATGGCCAGCTCGTTCAGGCTGCGTACAGCATGTTTCAGAATCCGCAAAGCTCGGACCCTCTGAAGCCCAAGCCGGCCGGAATTCCTCCCGGATACGAGTTTTCGGCATGGATTCAGATGTCCGACTTCATCTTCGACGACGAGGATCCGAAGTTTTACGGAATCGTTGTCCACGCCGTCGATAACCCGGACTCCCGCATTGTCGCCATCCGCGGAACTGAGAATGCAATTGAGTGGATCGATGATGCGGCGGCCATTCTCGTGCCTTTTCGCCAGGTGCCTTCCGCAGGCCGGGTGGCCTACGGGTTCGACAAGATTTACAGCACCCTCAAGGTGGTCAAATACACGCCGCCCGGCGCAACGGCTTTCGCCGTGGGCTCCGTGCCGGAGGCCTACACCGGATCCTTCGCCCAGCAGTTGGAGCAGTTGGCGATCCATCGGGAAGCCGAGCGCGGGCAGGTCCAGGCTTTGGCCGCTGGCGAGGTGCGGCCAGCCAGGCCCATGGTCGTCACGGGCCACAGTCTTGGGTCCGCGCTTGCCACGCTGTTTGTCATGGAGAACTCCGCCAGGAAGAAATTCGACATTACTGCACTCTGCACCTTCGCATCGCCGCGCGTGGGCAACATGGAGTTTGTTCACACGTTCAATCAGCTTCCGATGGATTCCTGGCGAATCGTGAACACCCGCGACGTGGTTCCCAAGCTCCCCTTTCACGTGCCTATTCTGTTCGACTACGGCCACGTCGACACAGAATGCTCGTTTGATTCTTCTTCGTTTGCCAGGAACAGCGTGGCGTGTTGGCACTCCTTGGCTACCTACCTGCACTGGCTCGATCCAAGTTATCCGGTGGAAAAAGACTGCATTCCCTAGCCGCGCGGCCGCATTGCGCGCTGGCCGCCGGCTCCGTCCGAATCCAGTCGTTGGGATGCCCCGGGTTCGCATACGGACCCCCTCCGCTTCCGGCCGCAGAGAGGGCCGCACCTGGCAGCAACGGGAATCACAATCTCCGGGTAAAGTTAGTTCAATCGAATCGTTACTCAGTTAGAATTAGCAGCGTCAGTAGCCATGCCCCTTTCCCCAGGCGACAAACTCGGTCCGTATGAGGTCCTCTCGCGCCTTGGCGCGGGTGGAATGGGGGTGGTGTACCGCGCCAGGGACCCACGCCTGGACCGCGACGTGGCCATCAAGGTCTCAGAGCAGCAGTTCACCGTTCGCTTTGAGAAGGAGGCTCGCGCCATCGCGGCGCTGAACCACCCGAATATCTGCCAGATTTACGACATTGGCCCTGATTACCTGGTCCTGGAGTACGTGGAAGGACACCCAATCGCCGGTCCGCTTCCCACCGAGGACGCGTTGAAACTGGCCATCCAGATTGCCGGAGCGCTGGAAGAGGCGCATGGGCGCGGCATTCTTCATCGGGATCTGAAGCCAGGAAACATCCTGGTCACTGGCAACGGAACCAGCAAGCTGATTGATTTCGGACTGGCCAAGCTGACCACCGACTCCGACCCGGACAGAACCAGGACCATCGAGGGCTCAATCCTGGGAACCATTTCCTACATGTCTCCGGAGCAGGCCGATGGCCAGCCGGTCGATGAGCGTTCCGATGTCTTCAGCTTCGGCGCCGTGCTGTACGAGCTGCTTTCCGGCAGCCGCGCCTTTCGTGGAAACTCCACAGCCAGCTTGCTCAAGGCCGTGCTGCGCGATGATCCCCCTCCGCTGCAGGCGCCCGTGGAACTTCGGGACATTGTGGCCAGGTGTCTGGCAAAGAATCCGCAGGACCGCTTTCAGACCATGCGGGAGCTGAAGGCGGCGCTCGAACAGCTCGCGAACCCGTCCCTGGAAAGGCTTCCCATTGCCGCCATTCCAGCGGCTTCTGCGCCCGCCCGAACCGGCGTTGGCCGTGAAGCGCAGCACCAGCAGCTCTGGCGCGCATATACGCGGGTCAAGGAAGGCCGCGGCCTCATTCTGGCTGTTACAGGAGAGGCGGGCATCGGGAAGACGAGCGTGCTGGAGGACTTCATCGCGGAGCTGGGCAGCCGCGGCGAGTACCCCATCGTGGGCCGCGGCCGGTGCTCGCAACGGCTGGCCGGCGAAGAGCCCTATCTGCCCATCCTGGACGCGTTGGAGAGCCTTTTGCATCGACCCACGGGCCATTCCCTTGGCAGTGTGATGAGGGCGACGGCGCCCACCTGGTACGGACTCGTAGCCACGGACTCGTCCGACAGCCGGTCGAACGGCGAACCGCGCGAGGCCCCGCCCGCGGCATCCCAGGAGCGCATGAAGCGCGAGTTCGCGGCCCTTGCGCAAGAGCTTGCCCGCACGCAGCCGCTCATCCTGTTCATCGACGATCTGCATTGGGCAGACATCTCCACCATCGACATCCTCAACTACTTGGCCGGACGATTCGATCAATTGCGCGTGCTGGTGCTGGGCAGTTTCCGGCCCTCGGACATGGCGCTCAGAGGAAATCCCTTTCTGCACATCCGGAACGATCTGCAGTCGCGCGGATTTTTCCAGGAAATGACGCTGCCTTTTCTTGGGCAGAAGGATGTGGAGCGTTATCTCGCCCTCGAGTTTCCCGGGCATGAGTTCCCCAGCGACGTCGCCTCCCTGGTCCACGCCAAAACGGAGGGCAGCCCACTCTTCATGGCGGACCTGGTGCGTTATCTGCGCGACACGGGTGGGATTACCGACGAGAGCGGAAAATGGGCTCTCGCACGGTCGCTGCGGATGGGCCCGCGGGACTTGCCCGAATCCGTGCGCGGAATGATCTCCCGCAAGATTGAGCAGGTGGATCAACGCGATTTGAAGCTGCTGCTCGCGGCCAGCGTGCAAGGGCACGAGTTTGATTCGTCCGTGGTGGCAGAAGCCATCGAGATGGACGCGGCTGAAGTTGAAGAGCATCTGGAAACGCTGGAGCAGGTGAACGTGTTTGTCCGGCGCGGCGAGGAGCGCGAGTTTCCCGATCACTCCCTTACGCTCAACTACCAGTTTGTGCACGTGCTTTACCAGAACGTACTGTACGACTCCCTGCAGCCGACGCGGCGCACGGCGCTCAGCGGGCGTGTGGCACGCGCACTCGTGGCGCGGCATGGTAACCAGGTGGCCAGCGTTGCTGCCCGTGTTGCGGTGCTGTTTGAGGCGGCCAGAGACTTCTCAAACTGCGCCCAGTATTTTTACATTGCTGCTGCCCGTTCCGTGTCGCTGTTCGCCTTCCGCGAGGCCCTTGCGCTCACTGAGCGTGGCCTGAATGTACTCAAGTCGTTGCCGGACGGCGCGGCACGCAAGCAGCAGGAGCTGGTCCTGCAGATGATGCGCGGCATCGCGCTCCGTTCCACCAGCGGCTGGTCCACGCCGCAGATTGAGCAGGTCTTCAGCCGGGCGCGGCAGCTGTGCCAGAACCTCGACGATCCACCGGAGCTGATTCCGGTCCTCTGGGCCACCACGCTCTTTCTCTTAATCCGCGGAAATCTGCTGGAGTGCCGGGACCGCGCCGATGAGCTGATGAGTCAGGCGCAACGCTCCGGCGATCAGGCCTACATCATGGCCGCGCATCACATTTCCGGCGTGGTGCGGGAGTTCATCGGCGACATGGTGGAGTCCAGCCGCCTGCTGGAGCGCTGCCGGGAACTGCACCTGCCTTCCGAGCATCTGGCTTACGCGGCAATGTATGGTCAGGACCCGGGCACCCTCGGCCGCGCCATGTCAAGCCGCCCGCTCTGGGCTCTCGGTTATCCGGATCGCGCCATTGAGCGCGCCAGGGAGACGCTCTCCATTGCCCGCACTCAGGGTCACCCAACCATGGTTGCGTTCGCTCTGGTGGTCATCCAGGGCATCCACCTTTACCGCGGAGAAGCGGCCGAGGCGCTGGCCGTCGGCGACGAAATCATTGGCCTCTGCCGCGAATTTGAACTGCCCCAGGAGGCCGAATGGAGTTGGGCATTCCAGGGGTTTGCCATGCATCTTCAGGGTCGCACCGATGAAGGCATTGATGTGCTCAAGCGCAGCCTGGCCGCGCAACAGGCCATCTCCGCGGGCCTGGTCCGCTCCGCGTTCCTGGCGCTGCTGGCAGAAGCCCTGTGCGCCGAGGGCCGCGTGGAAGAAGGACTCAAAGCAATCGAGGAGGGCTTTGCGCACTCCGAGCAGACCGCGGAAGGCGGGTACGTGGCGGAGCTGCACAGGGTGCGCGGCGAGTTGCTTCTCCTCGCCGGAGACACCGCGCAGGCAGAGGAAAGCCTGCGTAAGGCAATGGACTACGCAAGCAAGCAGCAGACAAAGTCCTTCGAGCTGCGAGCGGCCACGGCGCTGGCAGAGCTGCTGAAGGCAGCCGGCAAGCCAGACGAAGCACGCGCCGTTCTTGCCCCGGTTTACGCATGGTTCACGGAAGGCTTCAATACCGCCGATCTGGTCGGCGCGCGGACGCTCCTGTCCGAGATTGGATGAGCCCGCAATGGTGAATTTCGAGCGGAAACTCCCCACGGAAGAGGTCGAAGCAGCGGATATCGTGCGCGGCATCCTGAAGGTGCAGGCGGCGTTTGCAAAAGCGCAAAACCGTCCGTTGGGCAGGGGGACGCACACCAAGGGCATCTGCGCGCGGGCCACCTTCGAGGTCTTCGACCTGGAGCGCAAAATTGGCGACCACACCCTCGTCACACGCCTTGCGCAGGGAATCTACGCCAAACCCGGCGTCTACCCCGCCACCATTCGCTTTGCCAACGCTGCGTCCACGGTGTACCCCGACCGTCAACCGGACCTGCGCGCCATGTCGTTCTCCGTCGAGCTTCCGGGCGGCGCTCCCGGCAGCCCGCAGTTTCAGGACTTTTCTCTGCAAACCGCACCCACCTTCCCCATCAACGATGCGCACACCTTCGCGGTACTCATGAAGGTGCTGAGCGCAGGCAGCGGCGGAGCCAAGCTCAAGGCCATTCTTTCTCTGTCGTTCCTGGACTTCTGCCGCTTCGCCAAAGCATCGGTCCTCGGCATCCTGCAGCAGCACGGAAAATCTGGCCCCTACCAGACGCTGCGTTATTGGAGCACTGTTCCCTTCCGCAACGGCCCGTTTGAGGCCGTAAAATATTCCGCCATCCCCAACCCGCACAATCCCGCGCACACACTGCAGGAGGAGCCGGATGCCCTGCGAGACGAACTCATCCGCCACCTTGAACAGGACGAGAAGATGAGCTCGTTCGATATCGCCCTCCAGGTGCTTGATGCCGAGCGTATGAGGCATTGGGGCATGCGCCGCCAGGCAAGCTTCTGGGTGGAGAATGCGACCGTGGATTGGAAGGAGACCCAGGCTCCGTTTCACGTTGTCGGGCGACTGACACTGGTGGCCAAGTCCGACATCCCAATGGAAGCATGCGAGCCAAAATACATCGACGTCACCGATCACGCGACACCGGACAGCGAGCCCCTGGGCAGCATCAATCGAGCCCGGCGTGTCTCGGAGGTTGCCAGCCGCAAGGTGCGTCTGGGCGAAGCCACGGTGGAATCCGTGCTGGACAGCCTGCCCTCGGCGCCCGCCCGTCCCCGTTCCATTCTCCGCAGCCTGCCCCGGCTCACCGCCCTCGCCGTGGTCGGCATTTTGCTCCTTTACTTCACTTCAGGATTCCTCTATCGCATACTTTCTGCGCGGAACATCCCCGCGTATGAACACGTGGATCAGGTGCGCTATCTGAATCAGGGCTGGGGTCTCGATCGCGATTCACCAGACCGGGAGCTGTTTTATTACACTCCTCAGGGTGCCGGCATGCACGGCTTCCGTTACAGCTGGTTCGTCAATCTGGAACAGCCTTTCAGCAAGAAACGATTCACCGGCCCGCATCACATGCGCGCGCTCGACTTCGTCGTTGATCCGGATCCGACGCCCACCAACCCTGACCTGCTTCCCGTCGGATTCGCAAAGCGCTACGACAGCACCCTCCATGACAACGTTGTCGACATCACCTGCGCGGCCTGCCACACTGGCCAGCTCAACGTCACCCGCAACGGAACAACCACCGCCATCCGCATCGACGGCGGAGAAGGCATGAGCGCCTTCACTGACACAGATCTCGGCAGCTTCCAGTTGGGCCTTGGTCTGTCCTTTGCTGAAACGCTGGCCAATCCATTCAAGTTCAATCGCTTTGCCGCACGCGTCCTCGGGCCGGATGCGGACACATTTTCCGCCAAGCTCACCCTGTGGCGAAACATGTCGGGCGTCGCGCTCAACCTTGGCAAGGTCTTCCTCGGCTCCTCCGCACCCTGGCACTATCCGGTGCAGGAGGGCTACGGCCGCACCGACGCACTCACCCGCATCGGCAACGTCGTCTTCGGCGATCATATCTCGCCCAGAAATTATCACCTGGGCAATGCGCCCGTCAGCTATCCCTACCTCTGGAACATCTGGAAGTTCGACTGGGTGCAATACAACGCATCGGTCAGCCAGCCCATGGCGCGCAACGTCAGCGAGTCGATGGGCGTGGGGGCCGACTTCAAGCTCGTCGACGATTACGGCCGCCCCATCCCGCCCAGCCAGCGCTACACCACCTCCGTGAACTTTCTCAATCTGGCCCGCATTGAGTCCACCCTCCAGCGCCTTCAGCCTCCGCAGTGGCCTGAGGATCTGCTCGGTCCCATCAACCAGGCCTCGGCCGCCCGCGGCAAGGTGCTCTATGACTCCGATTGCGCCAAGTGTCACGAGCCGCACGTCACCTCCACCGCACTCAAGCAGTACTTCTCGCCTGGCCGCCTGCCCACCGATCCCATGTGGGACATCCGTCCCGTCGCGGTTCAGGAAATCGGTACCGATCCCACGGCGGCAAATAACTTCGTCAACGACCGCGTCGACCTCACGCGCACCGGCATCACGTATGACGAAGTGAAGCCTTTGCTGCTCAAGGAGTACAACATCCAGAAGCAGCGCTACCAGGCGCTCATACCTGCGCTGCAGCAGGAGATTGCGCAACAGCAGAAAGCCGGCGCTTCTGCCGACGTCATTAAGGAGTACACGCACGAACTACAGGATGCGCAGTCGAATCCTGTCACCGATGAGACCATCGCACAGCATCTCAACTCGCTCAACATGCGAGCCGTCAATGCAGGTGAGGCCCTCAACATTCTGGGCTTGATCATCCGCGACCGCTACTACACCCAGAATCGCTTCTCCCCGCAGGCTCAGGCATGCTTCGCCGGGTTTGACACGCTCGACATTCCGGATGTCTTCGACGGATACAAGCCGCGTCCCCTGGCCGGTGTCTGGGCCACGCCGCCCTTCCTGCACAACGGTTCAGTGCCCACCCTCTTTGACATGCTGTCTCCGGTGAGCGAACGCCCCAAGCGCTTCTCTGTGGGCAATCGGGACTTCGACCCCGTCAAGGTCGGGTTCGCGATTAAACCGCGCAAAGGCACTCGCGACGGATTCTGGATGGACACCACATTGCCGGGCAATCAGAACACCGGCCACCAGTTCGCCGCCGGCTACGTCCCGTACGACCCCAGCAATCCTTCCGCCAAACGCCCCAAGGGCATCATCGGGCCCGCGCTTTCAGTCCAGCAGCGAATGGACATCATCGAGTACCTGAAGATTCTCCGCAACGATCCCGCGCCCGCGGATCGCGCGCCAATTGATTGCTTCGCGCTGCTGAAATAAGAAAAGGGATGGCCCGGCGAACTCGCCGATCCATCCCTTTTTCTCTGCGGGAAATGCACCCCTCATCCAGGCGGGCAGGCCGTTCCGCTCCCGTTTAAATGCGAACGAAAATCCGCTTGCGGAACATCCAGTAAAGTGTGAGCCAGTAGCAGATCATCACCGCAATGCCCAGCATCAGTGGCTCCAGCCCCATTCCGAACATCTGGAATACCTTGTAGCCGAAGGTGATGTGCAGGTCCTTGATGAGGAACTCCTCCCACAGGTGTGCAATCAGGTAGGCCGCAATCGAATTCATGCCTACGATCACCAGTGGGAACGACCACTTCCGGTATCCCTTCACATCGATGACCCACGAGAACGCGGCCAGGAACAGGAAGCATACGCCACCGCTCCACAGCGTCCAGCTCGGCGTCCAGATGCGCTTCACGATCGGGCAAATCCCCGTCACGTGCAGCAGCGCGGCGCCAGCCATCAACAGGACACCGGCAATCACAAACTTCTTTACCGGAATCTTCGGCGCCGAGGCCCGGAACCATTCGCCCGCCAGCAGGCCCAGAATCATTGTGCCCAGCGTCGGGATGAAGCTCAGCGTCAGATACCCTCCATCGTTAAACGCAAACCGAGACGTACGCGGAAACAGGTTCAGGAACCACACATCAAAGGCCTGGCCCAGGTTGCTGTTCTTGTTCCAGTGCGCGGCAAAGCCGGAAAAGTTGTAAGCCCAGTTCTGCGGAACGCCCACCGCGGCCCAGTCGAAGTTTGGCCCCGGCGCCGGATACACCGCCCACGCCAGCCAATAGGCAAACAGAATGCCGCCCAGCGCCGTCCACTGCCACTTCGTCTTGCAGAAGGCGAGCAAAAACAGGAACGTATAGCCCAGCCCGATCTGCGTGAGGGTGTCCTCAAACGTATAGTAGGTCTGCGTCGAGTAAATGGACCGCAGCCAGATGCCCAGCGCGACAAGCAGAAAGCTGCGCCATACCGTGTGCGAAATCATCCTGGTAAAGCTCTGCCCTTTGCTCCTGCGGCTGGCCAGCGAGTACGGCAGCGCTACGCCAACCAGGAAGGTAAACCCCGGCTGAATCGTGTCGTGCAGCCCCATGCCGGACCACTGAACGTGCGACTGGTTGAAGGCAAGAATGCGCCAGAACAGGCTATGCGGAAACGCCTTGGCCACCACGGCAAAGCGCATCACTTCGCCCATCATCAGCAGCATCACTAATCCGCGATAGGCATCCACCGCTACATTCCGTGGCGGCACTGCCTTTGCGATCCCGCTGGCTGCTTTGTTAACGTTTTCTTTCGGAGCTTGTATTTCTGCTGTCACTTCCACTCGTCCGACCTCACTCCCGCAGCCGTTCAGCAGAAAGGCAAGGCTGCGTCTTTTCCAAATGATCTAAGGGTGAGCGTAAGGTAGCATACCCAATTCACAAGTGACCAGACAAAATATGCTCGGAAAGCTGGCTCCACCGTTGTGCCCCAAATATGTTGCGTTTTGGAGCGCACACCAGGCTAGTCAAACTGCCGTCCAGCCAGCGCGGAAATGGGGGTTGACGGGGGCGCAAGCGCTGCCTAGACTCATCGCAAATCAAATTTATCGCTTTGCAGTGCACTAGACTCACTGATGCAATTGTGCATCCTGGCGCTTCTGCCATCCAACTCAATCCATCCAATACAGGAGACGTATGAACGACCAATTGCCGGGCTCCTTACTCGATTTGTCTCGCCGGGAATTCCTTCGCCTCGGCGGCATCACCGCCGTGGGCATGGGCATCGTAGACCTTCACGCAGAAGCCGCGGAGACCCACGCCGCCACCATGATCGGTGTGCCCTTCACCCCGGTTGAGCCGAAGATCGGTATCATCGGCACCGGCGGAAGAGGCACCAGCCTGCTGAAAGATCTGCTTGCCGCCGATGTCAAGGTGCACGCCATCTGTGACGTCGTGCGCGAGAAAGCCGAGCACGCGCAGTCGCTCGTGGTCAAAGCCGGGCAGAAGGCTCCCGAGCTTTACACCAACGGCGATCACGCCTTCGAATCCCTCGTCGCGCGCGACGATATTAATTTCGTCATCATCGCCACTCCGTGGAACTGGCACGTTGAAATGGCCGTCGCTGCCATGAAACATGGCAAGCACACCGCCACAGAAGTGCCTGCCGCCCAGACCATCGAAGATTGCTGGAAGCTCGTCAACACCTCTGAACAGACGCGACGCCATTGCACCATGCTTGAGAACTGCTGCTACGGATACAACGAGACGCTCATCCTTCGATTGATCCATGAAGGTCTCTTCGGTGATGTGCTCTATGGCGAAGGCGCCTACATCCACGACCTGCGGGAAGAACTCTTTTCCGACAAGGGCGAGGGCCTCTGGCGCCGCACCGTGCACACCCAGCTCGGCGGCAATCTCTACCCCACGCACGGGCTCGGCCCCGTGGCCAATTACATGGGCATTCAGCGCGGCGACCGCTTCGACTACATGGTCTCCATGAGCACTCCTCAGCATGGCCTCGATCTCTACCGCAAGGAGCACCTTGCGCCTTCGGATCCTCGCTGGTCTGAGCGCTACATCACCGGCGACATGAACACGTCACTCATCAAAACTGCCAAAGGCCTCACCATTACCCTCAAGATCGACACCGTCAATCCGCACCCCTACAACCGCATTAACATCGTCGGCGGCACCAAGGGTAGATTCGCCGACTATCCGCCGCGCATTTACTTCGATGGCCAGGCGGGCGGAGAAGAGTGGGGCACCATCGACGCCTACAAAGAGCATCAGCACCCCCTCTGGAAGCGCGAAGGCGAAATCGCGCAAAAGCTGGGCGGCCACGGCGGCATGGATTACATCATGCTTTACCGGCTCATGCAGTGTCTGCGCGAGGGTCTCGTTCCAGATATGGATGTCTACGATGCCGCCGCCTGGTCCGCACCCGGTCCACTCAGCCGCGCTTCCCTTGCTGCCGGCAGTGCGCCCGCGCGGTTCCCTGATTTCACCCGCGGACGCTGGCAGGAGCGCTCCGCCTCGCAAATCGCCACGCAAAGTTAGCACGGCGTTCATCCTCCGCAGGTCGAGAGGCGCGCATCACAACCGCGCCTCGTGCCCTGCTTCGCTGTGCCGGCAGCAAAGGCAACGGGAAGATGCTCAGCGGCTTCCAGGCTCGCGAGCCCGGCTCCTTACCAGCAAAAGATCCCGTTGTCCTGCTCAGCTGATATCCGGGGATCTGTGATTTTAAAAATTCGGTGCTCGCCGTCTTGCTTGGGGCAGTTCGAATCGCTTTCAAAGACGCTGCCAACCTGAGTTTCATAGCTTGTTCAACATTTTCCCTATAAAAACAAATGACTTAGCGAACCAACGAGGTGATGCAAGTCACTGCAGTTCGTGTTGCCGAGGCGTAACTTAATTTGGGCTTTTGGGAAAGGAGTAGCCAGTTGTCTGCCGGCAGGAAATGGGTTCCGGCGAAGCGACGAACGGAGCAGGGAATGGTCCGGAGGAGCGATGGAAGTGCGACAGGAGGAAACGGGAGATGAGCTGGAGCGAGGAATATCGGGCCCGGTGCATGACAGCCGAGGAAGCACTGAAGGCGGTGCACTCGGGCGCGCGAGTCTGGATCCAGTCAGGATGCGGAACGCCTTCCACGCTGGTGGATGCCCTCGTGGCGCGCGCGCCGGAAGTGATCGACGTGGAAGTGGTGCACATGAAGACGCTGGGGGACGCCGACTATACAAAGCCTGAGTATGAAGGGCATTTTCGGCATCGCGGGTTGTTCCTGGGTGCGAATGTTCGAGAGGCGGTGGCGGCGGGACGAGCCGACTACACGCCCATTTTCTTGTTCGAGATTGAACAGCTGTTCCTGAGCGGGCAACTGCCGCTGGATGTGGTGCTGATGCAGGTGTCTCCGCCGGACGAGCACGGGTTTGTGAGCCTTGGAACAACTGTGGACTGCACGCTGACGGCGGCGCGGTGCGCACCGGTTGTGATTGCGGAGGTGAACAACCGCATGCCACGGACGCACGGCGAGACGACGCTGCACGTGAGCCAGCTTACAGCGGTGGTGGAGACGAATCACCAGCTACTGGAAATGGAGCCGGAGCCGATTACGGCGTTGCACCGGCGGGTGGCGGAGTACGTGGCGCAGCTGATTCCGGATGGGGCGACGCTGCAGACAGGGATTGGAGGGATTCCGGATGCGGTGCTTGCGTGTCTGACGGACAAGCACGATCTGGGGATTCATACGGAGATGTGCTCGGACGGCGTGATTGAGCTGATGGACTCCGGGGTTCTGAACGGCGAGCGGAAATCGATCCACCGGGGAAAGCAGGTGCTGTCGTTCGTGCTGGGGTCGAAGCGGCTGTTCGATTACATCCACGAAAATCCGGCGTTCGAGTTCCGGTCGATTTCGTACACGAACGATCCATTTGTGGTGGCGCAGAACGACCGGATGGTGGCGATCAACTCTGCACTGCAGGTGGATTTGACGGGGCAGGTTTGCGCGGACTCGCTGGGGACACGGCCGTTCAGCGGCTTTGGCGGGCAGGTGGATTTTATTCGCGGGGCGGCACGGTCAAAAGGAGGCGTGCCGATTATTGCGCTGCTTTCGACCGCAAAGCACGGGGAGGTTTCACGGATTGTGCCGGTGCTGGAGCCGGGCGCGGGGGTGGTGACGTCGCGTGCGGATGTGCACTACGTGGTGACTGAGCACGGAATTGCTTATCTACACGGAAAGACGCTGCGGGAACGGGCGGAGGCGCTGATTGCGATTGCCGAACCGCAGTTCCGTCAAGAGTTGGAAGATTTTGCATTGCGCTCGCATTACCTGGAGCGGAAAACCGCGCCGGTCGCCCTTGTTTGAGCGGGGAGCAGCGCCGGAGAGGAGCAGGGAATGAGCAACACGGAGAAGCGAAGCCGAGGATTGCTGCGCGTGGACGGGAATGAGTGTAAAGGATGTGAGCTGTGCGTGGAAGCATGCCCGCCGCATGTGATTGACATGAGCGAGGCACTGAATCACTACGGGTATCGCACGGCAACCTATGCGGGCGAGGGATGCACGGCGTGCGGGATTTGCTTCATGGTGTGTCCGGAGCCGGGAGCGATTACGGTGCTGCGCGCGGTGAAACATGGGGCCGCGATGGGGGCAGTTTGGGGCAAGGAGACAGAGGGAGCGGTGGAATGCGCAAGCAATTGATGAAGGGAAATGAAGCGATTGTGAGAGGCGCAATTCTGGCGGGATGCCGGGCCTTCTATGGATATCCGATTACGCCGGCGAGCGAAATTACCGAGGCTGCGGCGCTTTATTTGCCGCAGGTGGGCGGCGTGTTCCTGCAGGCGGAGAGCGAGGTGGCCGCGATCAATATGCTGTACGGCGCGTCGTCAGCGGGCGTGCGTTGCATGACGGCATCGAGCGGGCCGGGGATCAGCCTGATGCAGGAGGGGATCAGCTACATGGCCGGCGCGGAGCTGCCGTGCGTGATTGCCGACATTACGCGGGGCGGGCCGGGGCTGGGCAACATTGCGTCGGAGCAGAGCGACTATCACCAGGTGGTGAAAGGCGGCGGCAACGGCAGTTACAGAACGATTGTGCTGGCGCCGCACTCGGTGCAGGAGATGGCGACGCTGACGGCGCTGGCGTTTGAGCTGGCGGACAAGTATCGCAACCCGGTGGTGGTGCTGGCGGATGGATTTGTGGGCCAGATGATGGAGCCGGTGGAGTTTGCGGAGAAGGCGACGTTGGCTCCGATGCCGCAGTGGGCGGTGGATGGAACGGCGGCAACGAGGGGGAATCTGATTACGTCGCTGCACATGGAGATCAACGACCTGGAGCAGCACGTGCGGAAGCTGGAGGCGAAGTATCGCCAGGCCGAGCAGAATGAAACGCGGGCCGAGGACTGGTATGCGGACGGCGCGGAGATTGTGCTGGTGGGTTACGGCATTGTGGGGAGGATTTTGAAGGCGGTGACGGCGGAGGCGCGGGCGGCGGGGATCAACGTGGGCCTGCTGCGGCCGATCACGCTGTATCCATTCCCGACGCTGGATTTCCAGCGGCTGGCAGAGCGGGCACGGAGGTTTGTGGTGGTGGAGATGAGCAACGGTCAGCTTCTGGAAGACGTGAAGCTGGCCTTGAATGGTGCGCGCCCGGTGGAGTTTTTGAATCGCATGGGCGGGAATGTGCCGTCGCACGAGGAGGTGCTGGAGTTTGTGCGCGGGCTGGCGCGGCGGGAGAGTCCGGCGATGGAGCCGGAGGAGGTGGCCCATGTCTAGCGATGGGATGCAGGAATTCGAGGTGCTGCACGGCAAGCCAAAGGCGTTCTACGAGACGTATGCGCGGAAGGACGAGCTGCAGCACGCGACGCACTACTGCCCAGGCTGCGGGCATGGGACGATCCACAAGATGCTGGCGCGTGCGATTGACGAGCTGGGCATTCAGGACAAGACGATCCTGATCAGCCCGGTGGGTTGCTCAGTGTTTGCGTACTACTACTTTGATGTGGGCAATGTGCAGGCCGCTCACGGGCGCGCGCCGGCGGTGGCGACGGCGGTGAAGCGGAGCCATCCGGCGAGCATCGTGGTGAGCTACCAGGGAGACGGGGATCTGGCGGCAATCGGGTCGGCGGAGATTCTACATGCGGCGAATCGCGGCGAAAACATCACGGTGATTTTTGTGAACAACGCGATCTACAGCATGACGGGCGGGCAGTATGCGCCGACGACGCTGTTGGGCCAAAAGAGCACGACGAGTCCAAAGGGGCGCAACCCGCTGAACGAGGGCTACCCGATGCGCGTAAGTGAGCTGCTGGCAACGCTGGAGGCCCCGGTGTACATCGAGCGCGTGGGGCTTGGCGATAACAAGCAGATTGCGCAGGCGAACCGGGCGATCAAACGGGCGGTGGAGAATCAGGTGAAGGGTCTGGGCTTCTCGCTGATTGAAGTGCTTTCGCCTTGCCCGACGATCTGGAAAATGTCTCCGGTGGAGGCGCAGCACTGGGTGCGGGACGTGATGGAGAAGACGTTCCCGCTGGGCGTGGTCAAGGACCAGACGAAGGAAGCCATGCCGCGGGAGATGCCGGCGGCGGGGCCGGCGCTCGATGAGATTCCGGAGATTCTGAGCATTGCGCATGATGACGGGAGAGCGAAGCGGCGGGAGTGGCATAAGGACGCCGAACCGGTGGATCTGCATGTGCGGGTGGCGGGCTTTGGCGGGCAGGGCGTGCTCCTGCTGGGCGAAGTGCTGGCCGAGGCGGGCCTGGACGCAGGGCTGGAGGTGTCGTGGCTGCCGTCGTATGGGCCGGAGATGCGGTCTGGCACGTCCAACTGTCATGTGCGACTGTCGCATGAGCCGATCGATTCGCCCATGGTGATGGTGCCGAATGTGCTGGTGGCGATGAATGAGCCGTCGCTGAAGAAGTTTGACCTGAGCGTGCAGGCGGGCGGATGGGTAATCTACAACGGCGAAGAGTCTCCGCCGGAGTGCGCGCGCGAGAATGTGCACGTGCTGGCGCTGCCGTTTACAAAGATTGCCGATGAGCTGGGCGATTCACGCGCAGCGAACATGGTGATGCTGGGCACATTGCTGGAGATTGCGGGAGCGCCACCGCAGGCGAGCATTGACGCGGCCCTGCGAAAGCTCGTGAAGAGTGAGCGCTGGTATGAGCTGGACGAGAGGGCACTGGCACGGGGACGGGAACTTTACAGGGAATCATTGGCGGAGGTTTGTCATGAAGGCTGATGCGGATCCGAATTCGATTGTGTATTTTGGCGGGCAGTTTATGCCGTTGCATGAAGCAAAGGTGGGCATTCTGACGCATGCGCTGCACTATGGCACGGGTGTGTTTGAGGGGATTCGGGCGCACTGGGACGAAGGCGCGCAGGAGCTGTATGTGATGCGCGCGCAGGAGCACTACGAGCGCTGGAAGCAGAACTGCGGAATCCTACGGATCGATGTGCCGAAGTCGGCCGAGGAACTGACGCACGTGACGGTGGAGTTGTTGCGGCGGAACCACTTCAAGACGAATGTGTATGTGCGGCCGCTGGCGTACAAGAGCGCGGAGCGGGTGGGCGTTAGTCCTGACGATCAGGATGCGTTTGCGCTGATTGCACTGCCGTTTGGCGAGTATCTGCATGCGGAGAAGGGTATCCATGCGGGTGTGAGCTCGTGGCGGCGGATTGAGGACAATGCGATTCCGGCACGGGCGAAGATTTGCGGCGCGTATGTGAACAGCGCACTGGCCAGCGACGAGGCCCGGCGATGCGGATTTGACGAGGCGATTCTGCTGAACGAGAGCGGACACGTGGCGGAAGGCGCGACGTGCAATCTGTTCATGGTGAGAAAGGGCGCGCTGATTACGCCTCCGGTGAACGAGAACGTGCTGGAGGGGATCACGCGCGACTCCGTGATGGAACTGACGCGGCGGGAGCTTGGCCGGGAGATTGTAGAGCGTCCGATCGACCGCAGTGAGCTGTATGTGTGCGACGAGCTGTTTCTGACAGGAACGGCAGTCGGAGTTGCGCCAGTGGTCCGCGTGGATCATCGGCCAGTAAAGGACGCAACAATCGGTGCGATTACACGCGAGGTGCAACAGTTGTACTTCGACGCAACGCGAGGGCACTTGCAGGCTTACAGAAAGTGGCTGACGCCGGTGTACCAATCGCAGGAACAAAGCCGACAGAATCAGGGCTCGCTGGCGGCTACGAGTGCGGGATAACTGGAGGATCCCGCAGGGAAGCGCTTGGCGGGGCGGCCTGGCCGTCTGCGTGACGCACTACACTAGCAACTTCGATCCTCCAGGCAGGAATATCCACTGCAGAATCCCTGCCGCAAAATTCCTTCCGAGGAAAGGAAGGAGCGGCATCATAAACCAAGGAGAACTGCCTGATTCAGCTCCGCTGCAGCAATGGCCTGAGCTGACGAATGTCGGAAAGGTTTTCCAAGTCAAAGATCGCGCTGACCAGGCGCTGTGTCTTTTCTCGACGGAGAAAAGGTTCCACTAGATCTCGAGCCTTTGACTCAACTTCTTCGTGAGTCATGGGGTTCAGTATCGTCCCACAGACTGCGTCTACGCGCCGACTGAAGGACGCGCCGCTCTTGAGAGTCACATCAACGACCGCGACGAGCTGCGGATAGAGCCGTTAGAGGCCCTCATCGCGAACGAGATCCACCTTGCCGCGCGCTGCGAGAATGGCGGGGTCGTGCATGCGAGCGCGGTCGTGTGCGGAGCGAAACGTAACCGCCCGGTCCACCAGCATGACGGCGATCATGTGCTGCAGACAGATTTCGGGCATGTCCCGGTTGTCTACAGTTTTCGCTTCGCTGGTTGCAATCCGCATAGTCACTTTGCGCACTTGATCGGCGCCGAATGAGTGCTTTTTGATGGGAAGCTCCAGGGCATCGAGGGGCGCCTGGATAGGCGACCCGACGGTCCACTTCTTGATGTTCGT
>DATKTQ010000095.1:0-16770 GCA_035531055.1 Occallatibacter sp.
CGAGTCAAACTTGGCCTGGTCGTGCGCATCGAGCGCGCCGAGGTCGACGGTCTGGATGGCAGAGTTGAGCGTGGCGTCTTTGGACTGGTCGCCCGGCGCGAGGGAGGGCAGCAGCAGAGCGGCAGACTGGAACTCCATGCGCAGGTCATCGGGGTTGGGGCGGTTCTGCGGGAAGTCAATGTGCAGGGTGGCGCCCTGGAATCTCTTCATGTCCACAGTGTGCAGCAGCTTCACGGCGACGATCACTTTGTCGCCAGGGCGGGCCCCGTCAAACAGAACAATGGGCTCAAGGTCGTCCCCCAGAGCGACGCGGCGGCCGTTGAAGTAGAGAATCTGCGGCATGGGCCCGTTGGCGTCGGCGTGGAACTGGAACCAGATGCGGGAGCCTGTGAGGTCGTAGCCGTTCAGCGTCTCCGGAATCGTGTAGGTCTGGCGGAACCAGAGCGCGTCTTTGGATGCCTCGGTGCCGCGCTTGATGGTCTGCCAGGCGCTGTCGTCCAGGTCGACGGATTCGCCGTGGGCCAGGTCGCCTTCGTGCATCTTCCAGGTGCCGTCCGGGAGCTCCTGCAGGGAGGTGAGCCGCTGGAGGACGGTGCGGGACTGCGGCTGCAGTACGGGCTCAGGCTCGGTGGTCTCCTGGGCAAAGGTGTACTCGGCAAAAAGGAAGGCTCCACAAAAAATGGCAAGGACTGCAAACGCGAGACCCGCAAAGGGGCGACGCTGACTGAGTTTCGCGACGAACGGCATGACGATTCGACCTCCGCAAGAATCTTACGACATGGGGAATGGTATCGTAACCATTCGTTTTTGGTTCGGGCCGGATTTTGTTGCGGGATGAGGCAAAAGCGCGGCAGGATCGGGGATGGCAGCGCTATTGCGCGGGCGAACTTTGCTCAAGGACTTCGACATAGCCCAGCAGCGCGCCCCAGTGATAAAAGCGGTCACTGCTGGCCACGTCGTCGCCGGAGCCGGTGATGGCATTGTAGTTTTCATGGACGTGGCCCTTGCTTTGCCACCCCTGCAGGAAGAGGGCGGCGGATTTTTGCGCAAAGTCCCGGCGGACGGCAGGCTCATCGTAGTTGCGCAGGCCCAGGTAGACCAGGTAGTTCATGGGGCCCCAGATGCGTCCGCGCCAGTAGTTCTGGTCGTGGAAGGCCGGGTCGTTGCGGGCGATGGAGGGAATGACCCAGCGGCCCCAGAACTCGGCGGGGTTGCGCAGGTGCTTTTGAATCATGATGCGGGCCTGGGCAGGCGTGGCGGCCCGGGCCAGCAGGGGATAGAAGTTGGTGGGGGAAAGACGCGTGCTTAAGTGGCCGGTGTGCAGGTCTTTGTTGAGGAAAATGCCCAGCTGCGGACTCCAGAGCGAGGCCAGTGCCGCGCGATAGCGTGCGGCGCGGTCGCGGAGTTCCCGGGCTTCCACCGGCTTTTCAAGGAGGGTGGCCATCTGCGCGAGGGCGTCGCAGTCGGCGACGTAGAGGCTGGTCATGCCGACGTCGGCGAACTCCAGCAGGTG
The DNA here is from genome assembly GCA_035531055.1 of Occallatibacter sp. Classification (GTDB taxonomy): domain Bacteria; phylum Acidobacteriota; class Terriglobia; order Terriglobales; family Acidobacteriaceae; genus Telmatobacter. The sequence goes on from DATKTQ010000095.1 coordinate 1,514, forward strand.
CGTTTGCGGGTTATAGGTGGTGCCGTCGTACATGGGACTGTTGTCCAGGCCGGACTCAAAGACGGCGCCCTGCCAGGTGCCGCGGGAGGAGTCGTCGAGGTTGACGGGCGGGTTCGCGGGATCACTTCCCAGAACGATGTAGCCTTGCAGGCTGCGATGCTGGTCCCACCAGCGGTTCCAACTGAGCAGGGGCTGGAAGGCATCGCCGAGGAACCAGCGGTCATGGTAGCGGCGGTACAGGCCGAGGACGGTGATGGCGCCGACAGGCGGCTCGGAGCGGTCTGAGCTTTTCCAGCCGCCCGCACGGGCGTAATTGGGAACAAAACCCTCCGGCGTTTCTTCGCGGAGGGTCTCGAGGGCGTCGGCGTAAGCCAGATCGCGATCGCCCGTGGAAGCCATGGTTGCGGCGAAGAAAGTGTCCCAGTCGAAGAGGACGTAACCGCCCCAGCTGACGGACCAGAGGCGGCTGACAGGGGAGAAGACGCGCTGCTTTTCCGGTTCGTAGATGGTGTCCCAGCCGAGCGCGGTGCGGATGGCGTCCAGAATCTGCGAGCTTTGCGGTGGGTCGGCGAGGGAATTGTGCAGCGCCTTCTGCTGCCGAAGGAGTATGCGCTGGATTTCGCCAAGGGCTCGGGGCCTTCCGGTGCTCAGGCCAACGGGACTGACCAGGTCGGCGGCGAAATAGGGGCCAGGAATGGGAACGGTGAGTTGCTGGGCATCGCGCTCCGTTGCGCAGGTGCAGTAAATGGACATGGTACCCGCGCCGCCTCGGGTCTGAATCACTTTGCCCTGCACCACGGCGGTTCCAGGCCGGTTCCAGAGGAAGTTGACGGAAAAGACGACGGTGGGCGGCAGCGCGCCGGCCGGGTGCGACGGGAGCGGCGAGACAAGAAGGACGAGATCCGGGCCGTCGTGCGCGCTCTCCACGGCAAAGCTGTGCCCCTTCCAGTCGATGCGCAAGCTGGTGAAACTGCCGTCCCAGGCGTGCGGGCCGGGCGTAACCTTCTCGGCTCCGGGTTCCAGGCGGCCGATGAGGGGATTCCGGAGGAAGGCGTCGCCGCCCTCGGTGGTGTTGTGCAGCAGATCCACGTGGATGGCGAGGCCGGATGGCAAAAGGACCTGCGTGGTGACGCTGTGGACATCCCAGGTGTTCCAGCCGCGGGCCAGGCGCTGCTGGACGGCGCGGTACTGGGGCGACGGGGCCGGAACGGGTGTGGCGGGTGCCAGATGCGAGGAGACCTGCTGCGTGGCTTGCGCGTGGAAATCCGGGAGGCAGACGAGAGCGCCGGCGAGAAATAGGAAAACGAAGCGGAAGCCGTGGCGTAAGGGCATGGAGGACCTTTCGGTCAGGCGGGGCTAGACCCAGCCGCCGTCGACGATGCAGCTCTGATTGGTGATGGCGCTGGAGTCGTCGGCGGCGAGGAAGAGGACAAGGCGGGCGACGTCGGCGGGGAGGATATCGCGCTTGAGGGCCTGGCTGGCGAGGATTTCGGCCTTGTACTCGGGCGTGTACCAGAGGCGCTGCTGGCGCGGGGTGGCAATGGCTCCGGGGAGTACGGAGTTGACGCGGATGTTGGCGGTGCCGAGCTCGTGTGCGAGGGTGCGCGTGAGGCCGACGATGGCGGCTTTTGCGGTGACGTACATGGGCAAGCCGGTGGAGGGGATGAGCCAGGAGATGGAACTCATATTAATGATGGAGCCGCGGCCGGCGGCGCGCATGGCGGGAGCTACGGCCTGGGTGAGGAAGAAATAAGGCCGTAGATTGGTAGCGATGGAGCGGTCCCAGTCGTCGGGGGTGACGTCGTCGAGCGAGTGACGCTGGTCGTTGGCGGCGTTGTTGACGAGGACGTCGAGTGTACCGAAGGCGCTGAGGGCCTGTTGCGCGGCGGATTGGAGTGCGGGAACGCTGGTGACGTCGCAAGGAAGGTAAAGCGGGGCGGGGCAGCCCTCGGCGATGAGCGAGGCGGCGAGAGCGCGGGCCGGCTCGTCCTGGATGTCCAGGAAGGCGACGCGGGAACCCTGACGGGCGAAATGCTCGACGAGCGAGGAGCCGATGCCGGTGGCTCCGCCGGTGACGAGAACGGCCCGGCCGTGGAGGCTGGGATAGCTGGCAAACTGCGGATCGGGTTGCGGTTGCGGCGTTCGAGCTGGCATAAGCGAGGCGGGTGAGAGCGAGCCGGGACAATTATAGAGCGCTAGGGAGCGGGAGGGCGGCCAGCGGCAAAGGCCGGGAATCCCATATGTAGGGACACCGTCTTCTATGAGAAGAGCATACTGAAACGTAGACGTATTTTGCGGCGAGTCGTCCCGCCGGAGTTTCCCGTGGTGCAGTTCGCCCATTAGACTTGCTGGGTCTATGAGAAGGCACGGCTGGCCAATGTGAACCGGCGGTGGAAGCGCGAAGATGCGGAAGAGCCGGAAGGGCAGCAGGCAAGGTGCCCACGGAGACGACCGCTCCGCCCGGCACGCAAAGGTACGAGGCAGGCGCCACGGAAACTCGGACTGCAAGTTGCCGTTCGGCCTGGCGGATGAGAAGAGATTGACAGGAATCGCACACACGGGGGTGTTATGACAAAAGCGGCTCGTTATCCCGGAATCCGGGTGACTGCAAACGGAAATCAGCTGGTCTCCTACCACACGGAGACGCGCATCGCCGACGCCGGCGTGTTTTATCCGATTACGCCTTCGACGGAAGGCGGAGAACTGTTCCAGCAGGCATATGCCGAAGGGCATTTGAATGTGTTCGGGAAGAACACGATTGCGATTGAGACCGAGGGCGAGCATGCGGCGCAGGGCGGCGCGATTGCGCACTCGGTGTGCGGCAAGCGGGTGGTGAACTTCACCTCCGGTCAGGGCGTGGTGTACGGCGTGGAGCAGGATTATCATGCGCCGGGCAAGGGCTCGACCATGGTGCTGGAGGTGGGCGCGCGCGCGCTGACCAAGCATGCCCTCAATGTGCACTGCGGCCACGACGATATTTATGGCGCGCTGGATACGGGCTGGATCATGGTGTTTGGCAAGGACGCGCAGCAGGCGGCCGATCAGGCGCTGATTTTGCGCCGTGTGACGGAACTGAGCCTGACGCCGGGCATGAACATCATGGACGGCTTTTTGACCAGCCATCTGGAGCGCACCTTCTACAAGCATGAGTCGGAGTTGATTCGCGAATTTCTGGGCGCGCCGGACGACATCATCGAGTGCCCGACGGAGGCGCAGCGCGTGCTGTTTGGGCCGACGCGTCGGCGCGTGCCGAAGATGGTCGACTTGACCAATCCCATCCTGCTGGGGCCGGTGCAGAACCAGGAGCACTACATGCAGGGCGTGATTGCGCGGCGCAATAACTTTGCCGAGCCGATCCTGCACTTCCTGGAAGAGAGCTACGAGAAGTTTGCCGAGCTGACGGGGCGCAAGTACGGGCTGATCAACAAATACAAGACGGACGACGCCGAGACGGTGTTTGTGTCGCTGGGGTCGGCCGCGGAGAACATTGAGGCGGCGGTGGATTATCTGCGCTCGACGCGCGGCTCGAGCGTGGGTTCGATTCACGTGAACGTGATCCGGCCGTTCCCTGAGGCTGCACTTGCGGCGGCGCTGAGGGGCAAGAAGAACGTCATTATCCTGGAGCGCACGGACGAGGCGCTGGCCGGCGACAATCCGCTGGGCCGCGATGTGCGCACGGCGCTGTCGAAGGCGGTGCAGTACGAGGGGCATCCGGCGGTCGAAGGCCTGCCGGCGATTTCGCCGAGCGAGCTGCCGCGGATTTTCAACGGCAGTTACGGGCTTGGCTCGCGCGACTTCCGCCCGGAGCACATTATCGGCGCATTTGAATATGCGACCGCGGGCCGCGCTCGCCAGGACGGGAAGGTTGCAGCGGACGGGACGAATTTCTTTGTGCTGGGCGTGGACCATCCCTACAGCGTGATTGCCGACGAGATGCCGTCGCTGCTGCCGGAAGGCGCGGTGGCGGTGCGCTTCCACTCGATTGGCGGCTGGGGTGCGATTACGACGGGCAAGAACCTGGGCGCGATTATCGGCGACCTGAACGACCTGCTGTTTGAGCGCGACGGACTGACGGATGATCTAGGAAATCCGAAGGAAGTGATTCACGTCAGCGCGAATCCGAAGTACGGGTCTGAAAAGAAGGGCGCGCCGACGAGTTACTTCATGGTGGCCGCCAAGGACCGCATTCGCGTGAACTGCGATTTGCGGCATGTGACGACGGTGCTTTGCTGCGACCCCAAGGCCTTTACGCACACCAACCCTCTGGATGGAATTCAGGAAGGCGGCAGCCTGGTGTGGGAGAGTGACCAGGAGGGCGAGGGCGCCTGGGAGCAGCTGCCGATCTGGGCCCGCAAGCAGATTATTGAAAAGAACATACGCGTGTTCACGCTGCCTGGATTTGACATTGCGCGTAAGGCAACCGATCGCGGCGATCTGCAGCTGCGCATGCAGGGCAACGCGTTTCTGGGAGCCTTTTTTGCGGTGAGCAGCCTGCTGGAGGAGTTCGGCATTACGCAGGAGCAGTACCGCGAAGTGGTGCACAAGCAGTACGTGAAAAAGTTCGGCAAGTTCGGCGATGCCGTGGTGCAGTCGAACATGGAAGTGATGCTGCAGGGCTTTGAGCGCGTGAAGGAGATCGTGATTGGCGAGCTGAGCGCGGCCGATCGCTCGAGCCTGCGCGGCGAAGCGCTGCTGCCGATTCTGGAAACGGTGCCCGAGTTTGCGGCGGCGGGATCCTGCGAGTCGGGAGGCTGCCGCTCGCATGAGACGCCTGCGGGCCAGGGACCGCGCACGCCGATTTCGAGCATTGCGACCTTTGACGCGGAGTTCCGTTCCAGCTTCGGCTATAACCAGCCGGCCACGCCGCTGTCGGCGATGGGCGTGATTGCCGCGGCGACGGGCGACACGGCGTCGAAGTATGTGGCGCGGCGCGAGACGCCGCTGTACATTCCGGAAAACTGCACGCAGTGCATGGAGTGCATTTCGGCCTGCCCGGACACGGCGCTGCCGAACTGCTCGCAGGACCTGAGCACGCTGCTGACGACCGCGGTTTCGCACTACGTGGCTGACCCGACGGAACGCACCAGGATTCTGCACGCGCTGCCGGAGATTGAGAAGCAGACGCGCCTGCGGATGGTGGCCGAGATCAAGACCGGGACGCCGCTGCCGACGATTCTGCGCGAGGTGACGGAACAGGTGAACGGCTTCTCTGCCGCGTCCAAGGCGCAGCTCTTTGAGATTCTGGCGAAGGTGCCGATGGCGTATCAGAAGGTGAACGCCATCTTCTCCTCGCCGGAGCGCAAGAGCCCCGGTTCGGGCGGTGTGTTCTCTATTTTTGTAAGCGACCTGTGCAAGGGCTGCGCGGCCTGCGTAACGGCGTGCGGCGATCACGAGGCGCTGAAGATGGTGCAGGAGACCGAGGAGATCAACGCCGAGCATGAAACGGGCACGGCGTTCCTGGGCCTGCTTCCGGATACGTCGCAGAAGTATCTGGGCCTGTTCAATGCCGCGAATCCAGCGGACTCAAAGACGGCAACGCTGCGCAACATGCTGATGGTTCGCACCAACTACGACGCGCTTGTGGCGGGCGACGGCGCATGCGCCGGCTGCGGAGAAAAGAGCGTGCTGCGCTCGATTGCCGCGGTGACCGAGGCTTACATGCGTCCCGTGTACCACGCCAAGAGCGACCGGCTGGTGGCCAAGGCGGGCGAACTGGAGAAGCATGGCGTGGCGAGGCTTGAGGCGCTGAAGGCGAGCAACCCGGGCGAATATGCGCTGCTGAAACAGGCGATTACGCACCTGATTCTGGGCCTTGGCGGCGAAGACGAGAACGACAGCAAGACACGCGTTGCCGCTTATGAAGCCACGAACGGCGCGATTACCGATGCGCAACTGGTGGAAGCGATTGCCGCGGTGTTTTTGACAGAGGCCTTTAATCATAAGAGCCTGCAACCGATTGACGGAAGACTGGCGAACGGCATGAGTGTGATGGCGATGGCCGCGCACACGGGCTGCAACACGGTGTACGGTTCGACGTCGCCGAACAACCCGCATCCGTATCCGTGGATGAACTCGCTGTTCCAGGACGGCGTGACGGTGGGCTGGCTAATGGGCGAAAGCTTCATCGTGGACCACGCGCGGCGCTCGGTGCTTCCGGAGCGGCTGGCCGATGCGCTGATGACGCGCGACTCGGCAGTGATCAACGATGAGGAGTACTACCACTACACGCACTTTACCGATGCTCTGATGACCGACCAGGAGATTATCGAGCTGCCCAAGGTGTGGGTGGTGGGCGGCGACGGCGGCATGGGCGACATCGGCTACCAGAACATGTCCAAGGTGATTCTGCAGAACCGGCCGAACGTGAAGGTGTTGATGCTGGACACGCAGGTGTACTCAAACACCGGCGGCCAGAACTCGGACTCGACTCCGATGCTGGGCGGCAACGACATGAACGTTTTCGGATCGGCAACGCAGGGCAAGAACACCGAGAAGAAGACGGTGGCGGAGACCTTCCTGGCCGGTCACGGATCGCCCTTCGTGGCGCAGGTTTCGATGGCCAACGCGCCAAAGCTGTACCGGGCGATTCTGGACGGGCTGGAGTATCGCGGCACCATGTTCCTGCAGGCCTTTACCACCTGCCAGCCGGAGCACGGCGTGGCGGACGACATGGCTCTGCACCAGGCGCAACGGGTTCGCGATTCGCGCGGCGCACCGGAGTTTGTTTTTGATCCGCGCAAGGGCGAAACCTACACGGAAGCGCTGGATATCAAGGGCAATCCTTCCATTGATCTGGACTGGTATGAGTCGAAGATCAAGGCGACGGGCGAGACCTTGCGCTACACGGTGGCCCACTGGTGCACGACGGAAGCGCGCTTCCGTAATCACCTGAAGAAGGTAAAGCCGGAGGCCGCGGCAAAGCTGATTCCGCTGGACAACATGCTGGTGCGCATTACGCAGCAGGATGTGGTCTATCGCCGCTACCTGACGCCGGGGCATCGCGCCTTTATTCCTGACTTTGGCGTGTACATCAAGTTCGAGGAAAACGGCAAGGTGGAGTATCGGGCGATTTCGCGGCAGCTGGTCATGTTCTGCGTGGAGCGTCGGAAGGCATGGCGCATGCTGCAGTCCAAGGCCGGCATTGTAAACAAGGAATATGCCGCGCAGAAGGCGATCCTGGCGGATGTGGAGGCCGGCAAGCTGTCGCAGGCCGAGCTGTTCGCACGCGGACACGAGCTGGTGGCTGAGCGGATGGCGGGACTGGTTCCGGTTACGGCATAGCTGCCCGGAAGCAAAAAAGTAAAAGCGCGGACCTTGCGGCCCGCGCTTTTGCTTTGCCAGAAAACAGCTTGTTGCTTAACGGCTGAAGTGGACGTACTTGCGGCCTTCGTAAAGGCGAAAGCCGCCGCCGGGGTCGGCAAGAACCTGGAGCGGCATGGGCCGCTTGATGGCTTCGTCCGTGGCGTAGGGGGTGGAAAGCAGCTCATGCGCGCCCACATCCGTGACGACGAAGTGGTTGCCGCCGATGAAGCCGACGCCGTAGACGCCGGCGGGTAGGGCTTTGCCGCCGATTTTGACGGGCACTTCCGCAATAAAGTAGGCCTGATACTTGGCGGCCACGTCGCTGGAGTAGCCGCTGGTATCGACCAGGGTGGCCAGGACGTAATAGCCATCAGAAAACTTGACGCCGCCGGAGTTGCGAAGCTGGGTGGTGGCGGACTGGCCTTTGTAGTACACCGCAGCGGGCAGTAGCTTTCGCGCCTCGGCTGCCTTGAGTGCGGTGCCGTGGCTCTGGGCCATGGCGCCAACGGGAACAGCAAAGGTGGCAAGCGCAAGGGCGCCGGTTCCCGCCAATTTCAAAACCGATTGCAAGCGCATCAGAAGTACCTCCAAAATGATTTCGTCACTGCGAGTGGGAGTATAGTCTTGCGGCGGGGAGCGAGGCAAACAGGCGGAGTCAGCGCGGCGGTATAATCGCAGGCATGGCGGCAACGGCACACTGGGCGGCGGACAATGCAGAAGACACAGCGGCCAAGATGCGCGCGCTGGAGGAGAGGCTGCGCGGGCTGGGCAGCGTGATGGTGGCCTACTCGGGCGGCGTGGACTCGGCGTTTCTGGCGGCGACGGCGCATGGGGTGCTCGGGGACCGCATGCTGGCGGTGCTGGCGGATTCGGCCAGCCTGGCGCGGCGGGACCTGGAGCAGGCGAAGGCGTTTGCAGAAGCGCAGGGGATTCCGCTGCGTGTGATTCAAACGGCGGAGTTGGACAAGCCGGAGTATCAGCGCAACGACGCAAGCCGCTGTTTCCACTGCAAGACGGAGCTGTTTGAGGGCATGCAGGCGCTGGGGGCGGAGTTGGGCTTTGCGCAGATTGCCTACGGCATGAACGCCGACGACAGGCGCGACTACCGGCCCGGACAGCAGGCTGCCGAGGAGCACGCGGTGCTGGCTCCGCTGGCCGAGGCGAGACTGACGAAGCAGGAGATTCGCGCGCTGGCCAAGGAGGCCGGATACGCGCTATGGGACCGGCCCGCGGCACCGTGTCTATCCAGCCGCGTGGAGTATGGACGGGCGGTGACGCGGGAAGTTCTGGAGCAGGTGGAACGCAGCGAGGAGAGCCTGCGGGCGCTGGGCTTCCGAGAGTTCCGCGTGCGGCACCATGGCGAGCTGGCGCGGGTGGAGATTGCGCGGGAAGAGCTGCCGCGGGCGCTGACGATGGAGATGCTGGACGCAATGACGGCTGCGCTTCGGCTGGCGGGCTTCCAATATGTGACGCTGGATTGCGCGGGCTTCCGCTCGGGCTCCTTGAACGCGATGCTGCCGGCCGACGTGCTGACGAGGCACCTGGGCCCGCAGACACGTTAGAATCAGCAACGATGCGAATTGGATATTTGGAGTGCTTTTCCGGCATAAGCGGCGACATGTTTCTGGGCGCGCTGGTGGATGCGGGCGTGCCTTTCCACACGCTTGAGGCAACGACTGAAGCACTGAACGTGAACGCGCGACTGGCGATGCGGCGCGTGATGCGCGGAGGGATTGCGGCCACGAAGGTGGACGTGCTGACGGGCGACGAGGCGGCAGTCGCGCATGAGCACGATCATGACCATGGCCATGGGCACGAGCATTCGCATGAGCATTCTCACGGACACGCGCACGAGCATGAGCACACGCATGAGCAGGGGCATGAGGAGCACTCCCATGCTGAGTCGCATCGTTCGCTGTCGACGATTCTGGGGATCATCGCGGGGGCTCCGCTGGCAGACGCGGTGAAGGCGCGGGCGACGCGGGCGTTCCAGATACTGGGCGAAGCGGAAGCGGCGATTCACGCGATTTCGGTGGAGAGGGTTCACTTCCATGAAGTGGGCGCGGTGGACACCATTGTGGATCTGGTGTGCGCTGCGGCGGGCGCAGAAGCGCTGGGCGTGGACCGTTGGCTGGCTTCGGCGCTAAATGTGGGAAGCGGCACGGTGCAGTGCGCGCATGGGACGCTGCCGGTTCCGGCCCCGGCGACGCTGGCGCTGCTGGGCGATGCGCCGATGTATGCGGCTGGCGCGCCGATGGAGCGTGTGACGCCTACGGGGGCGGCGATTTTGTGCATGCTGGATGTGCGCTATGAGGCGCTGCCTGCGGTGCGCGTGGCGGCCAAGGGATATGGCGCGGGCGGGCGCGAGACGCCGGGGCAGCCGAATCTTCTGCGGCTGCTGGTGGCCGAGGCGGAAGGCGATGCACAGACGGAGTCGATGGCGGTGATGGAGACGGTGATTGATGACAGCACGCCGCAGCTGCTGGCGTATGTAAGTGAACGGCTGCTGGAGGCGGGCGCCTGGGATGTGTATCGGACGCCGGTGCAGATGAAGAAGGGCCGGACGGGTGTGCAGATGACGGTGCTGTGCCGGCCGGAGATGGTGCCGGCGATGCGCGATTTGATCTTTCAGGAGACCACGACGCTGGGGTTGCACTGGCGCGTGGAACACAAGGAACTGCTGGCGCGGGAGTTTGCCGAGGTGCGGACGGAGTGGGGCGCGGTGCGGATGAAGATTGCGCAGGGCGCGCAGGGCGAGGTGCTGAATGCTGCGCCGGAGTATGAGGACTGTCGGGCGTTGGCTGTGCAGCATGGAATTCCGCTGAAGCGCGTGATGCAGGCGGCGCTGCACGCGTGGGCGAAGGCGGAGAAGGAGGCGCGGCCATGAATCGCATGCAGATTGAAGCGCTGCTGAACGAGGTGCGCGACGGGCGAATGGGCGTGGAGAGCGCGCTGGAGCGGCTGCGCGATATGCCGTTTGAGGACATGGGTTTTGCCAAGCTGGATCATCATCGCGCGCTGCGGACGGGGATGCCGGAGGTGATTTTTTCCGAGGGCAAAACGCCGGAGCAGGTGGCGCAGATTTTTGCGCGGATGGCCAAGGCGGGCGGCAATGTGCTGGCAACGCGGGCTTCGCGCGAGGTGTATGCGGCGGTGGCTGCGATGGAGCCGCGGGCGGAGTTCCACGCGGCGGCACGGGCCATTACGCTGGCGCAGGCTGAGACGGCGCCCGGCAAGGGCACAATCGCCGTGGTGTGCGCGGGGACCAGCGACCTGCCGGTGGCCGAAGAGGCGGCGATTACGGCGCGGCTGATGGGCAACACGACGGAGCTGATTGCCGATGTGGGCGTGGCGGGGATTCACCGGCTGTTGGCGCAGAAGGAGACGTTGCAGTCCGCGCGGGTGCTGGTGGTGTGCGCGGGCATGGAGGGCGCGCTGCCGACGGTGGTGGCGGGGCTGGTGCAGGCGCCGGTGGTGGCGGTGCCCACGAGCGTGGGTTATGGGGCGTCGTTTGGCGGAGTGGCCGCGCTGCTGGGGATGCTGAACTCGTGCTCGCCGAATGTGTCGGTGGTGAATATCGACAACGGGTTCGGTGCGGCGAGTATTGCTTCGCTGATCAATCATTTGTAAGTTCATTCCTTTGTGTGCGCAGGAGCGTGCGTTGCGGTGCAAAGCCGCTGACAGGAGCGCGCCGGAAGCGCCGATTTTTCCAGCTAGAATCCGCTCGAAGTGATGGCGGTCACCGCATTGGCGCGTGTGGGGGCCAATGATGCATGCTATGCCGCTTTTGAGCGGGCGCACGCCTGCCGCGGCGAGCCTGCCCCATGTGGAGGAGCTTCGTGAGCCGTTCGCGACTGCCGCTGCTGCGCAGGATTTCGCAAATCTTTTTTCTGCTGGCGTTTCTGGGCCTGCTTATGTTCACGTCGCTGCGGCCGACGCCGGGGGCAACGGGCGACATCCACCTTCGCGCGCCGGTGCGGCTGTTTTTTGAGTGGGATCCGCTGGTGGCGCTGGCCAACGCGATTGCGACGCACGCGCTGTATCGCGGGCTGCTGTGGAGCCTGGTGATCCTGCTGCCGACGCTGTTTCTGGGGCGGTTTTTTTGCGGCTGGATTTGCCCGATGGGGACGCTGCAGCACTTTGTGGGGAGCTTGCCGTCGGAGTCGAAGCGGGGCAAGGCGCGAATTGAGTCGAACCGCTACAAGCGCTGGCAGACGGTGAAGTATGTGGTGCTGCTGGCGGGGCTGGTGGCGGCGGCGTTCGGGTCAATGGCGCTGGGGTGGCTGGATCCGTTCAGCCTGCTGGTGCGGTCGATTGGGCTTGCGCTGTTGCCAGCGTGGAACTTTGCGGTGCGCGCGGTGCTGCTGCCACTGGAACACAGTCACGTGGGGGTGATTCGCGCGACGGGCGAAACGCTGCACACGGTGCTGCAGGCCACGGTGCTGGACTTTAAACAGACGCACTTTGCGCAGGGGCTGGTGCTGGGGATTCTGTTTCTACTGATCCTGGCGGCGAGCTTGCGCGTGACGCGGCTGTGGTGCCGGTCGATTTGCCCGCTGGGAGCACTGCTGGGAGCGGTGTCGCGGTGGTCGATTCTGGGCCTGCACAAGGATGCTGCGGCCTGCGACAAGTGCAATCGCTGCCTTTTGAACTGCCAGGGCGGGGACGATCCGATTGGCGGGGTGCCGTGGCGCAAGAGCGAGTGCCTGATGTGCATGAACTGCGTGGACAGCTGCCCGCACCATAGCCTGCAGTTCCAGTTTTTCCGCAAGGAGAAGGAGGTGGCGACACCGGATCTCGGGCGACGCCGGACGGTGACGGGGCTGGCGGTGGGAGCGGTGGTGGTGCCGCTGATGCATGCGAACGCGGGGATGGGCAAGAGCCGGCACGAGCGGCTGCTGCGGCCGCCGGGCGCGGTGGATGAGGCTGAGTTTCTGTCGCGGTGCATCCGGTGCGGCGAGTGCATGAAGGTGTGCCCGAATAATTCGCTGCATCCGACGCTGGAAGAGGCGGGGCTGGAAGGGCTCTGGTCGCCGACTTTGGTGCCGCGGATCGGCTACTGCGAGCCGAGTTGCGTGCTGTGCTCGGAGGTGTGCCCGACGGGAGCGATCTGGCAGATTACGCCGAAGGAAAAGGGCTGGGTGGTGGGTATCGGAACCGGCGAGGCGAAGACGCAGCCGATCCGGCTGGGCACGGCGTTCTATGACCGTGGGCGGTGCCTGCCGTGGGCCGAGGCTACCGAATGCATTGTGTGCGAGGAGTGGTGCCCGGTAAGTCCGAAGGCCATTTATCTGGAAGAGGCGCAGGTGGTGGATGCGACGGGCAAGGTGAAGACGCTGAAACAGCCGCGCGTGGATCTGAGCCGGTGCGTGGGCTGCGGTGCGTGCGAGTATGCGTGTCCGCTGCAGGAGCGGCCGGCAGTGTATGTGACGAGCATCGGGGAGAGCCGCTCGCCGAGCGCGCAGATTTTGCTGAGCCGGAAAGAGGGGAAGCTGGGATGAAGGGAAGCAGGGGTTGGAGATGGGCCGTGGTTGCCGTTGCGATGGCGGGACTGGCGGCGGGTGTGGGTTGCAAGAAGAGCCAGGTGGATCCGTTTCCGGCGACGGGCGCGGTGACGGGTTGGCAGAAGACGGACGCCACGCGGGTGTATGCCGCGAAGGATTTGTGGCAGTACATCGACGGCGACGCGGAGCAATACATTAAGGCCGGCGTGGTATCGACATCGACTTCCGAATACAAGTATGACGACAAGGTGGAAGCGGTGGTGGATGTGCACACGATGAACGGTCCGGAGGGGGCGCGCAAGATTCTGGAGACGGGCCTGACGAAGGATGCAAAGAAGGTTCCGCTGGGTGACGAGTGCGTGCAGTACGCACAGAGTGTGGCGTTTCGAAAGGGTCCATATCTGGTTCGCATTGTTGCCTATGAGTCAACGCCGGAGACACCGCAGGCGCTGATGGCGCTGGCGCGCGCGGTGGAAGCGAAACTGTAACCCGGTGCAGCCTGGACGCAGGCCGCACGCAAGAAGTGCGAGGGAGACGATGAAAAGCCGTCGTGAGTTTTTGAAAGGGGCAGCCACCGGAGCGGTGCTGCTGAGTTCGCAAAGCAAGCTGGGACTGGCGAATGTGCTGGATCCGCGCGAGGGGAAGGGGAAGTCGCGCGTGGTGATTGCGCGGGACCCGGCGGTGAACGGAGCGAATGGAAGACCGGATGAAAAGCGCGTGCTGGCGCTGCTGGATCGCGCGATGGCCGCGTACACCGGACAAAAGAATCCGGTGGTGGCGTGGAAGCGCATTGTGGCCGAGGGCGGCGGCGAGGGCAAGGTGATTGGCCTGAAGACGAACGGCCTGGGCGGACGCGGGATTTCGACGCACGCGGAACTGGTGATGGCGATTGCCGAGCGGCTGCAGCAGGCGGGCGTGAAGCCGGGGAACATCCTGGTATGGGACCGGAACGCGCGCGATCTGCGGGCGTGCGGGCTAGAGATCAACACGGATTCCGCGGGGGTTCGGTGTTACGGGTCGGACGTGGCGGGGTTTGAAAGCGAGCGGGAGAACTGGGGAACGGCGCATCCTCAGTTGTCGAAGATTCTGACGCGCGAGTGCGCGATGGTGATCAACCTGCCGATTTTGAAGGACCACAGCATGGCGGGTGTGACGTTTGCGATGAAGAACATGTACGGAGTGCTGCAGCGGCCGAACGAATTGCATGGGGCCGGGTGCAATCCGGGCGTGGCGGATTTGAATTGCTGCCCGACGATTCGGAGCAAGTTCCGGCTGACGATCGGGGATGCGTTGTCGTCTGTGTATGACGGCGGGCCTGGGTTCCGTCCGGAGCGGTTGTGGTATCCGAATGCGCTGCTGGTGAGCGAAGACTGGGTGGCGCTGGACCAGACGGCGTGGGAGATGATCGAGCACAAGCGCGCCGAGGTGGGGATGCTGACGCTGGAGGCGGCCGGACGCCCACCGCGGTATATTGCCACGGCGGCGGATGCCTCGCACCGGCTGGGCACGAATGATCCGAAGCGGATTCACAAGGTGGAAGTCTAGCGGGGGAGAGCGATGGGCGGGGAAAACGAGCCGAAGCCGGGATTGACGCGTCGCGAGGCGATGCTGCAACTGCTGCGCGTGGGCGGCGTTGCCGTGGGCGCGGCAGGCGCGGGGTACTGGCTGAGCGAACGCAGCAGCCGGCCGGAGCCGGCGCGGGCCGAGCAGGCGCGGCGCGATCATCGCGTGGCGGCAGAGGCGGAGTGGCCAAAGCTGACGGTGGTGCAGGGTGGCGAGCCGCGCGCGCTGGTGCAGGAGGCGCTGAAGAACCTGGGGGGCATCCAGCGGTTTGTGAGCCGGCAGGATGTGGTGGTGATCAAGCCGAACATTGCCTGGGACCGCACGCCGGAGCAGGCCGCAAACACGAATCCGGAACTGGTGGCGGAGGTGGTGCGGCAGTGCTGGAGCGCAGGGGCGAAGCGCGTGGTGGTGACGGACGTGAGCTGCAACGAGCCGCGGCGGTGCTTTTTGCGGTCGGGGATTCAGGCGGCGGCACGGGCCGAGGGCGCGGAGGTGATTCTGCCGGATCCGGAGCGGTTTGATGAAGTGAACATGGGCGGGGTGACGCTGAAGAACTGGCCGGTCTTCCGGCCGTTTCTTGAGGCGGACAAGGTGTTCAACCTGCCGATTGCGAAGCATCATGCGCTGGTGGGCGCCACGCTGGGGATGAAGAACTGGTATGGCATTCTGGGGGGGCAGCGGAACCGGCTGCACCAGCAGATTCACCAGAGCCTGGTGGACCTGGCGGGCTTTATGCTGCCGACGGTGACGATCATGGACTGCTATCGGATTCTGGTGCGGAACGGGCCGACGGGCGGGAACCTGGAGGACGTGGAGCTGAAGAAGACGGTGGTGGCGGGGACGGATCCGGTGGCGCTGGATGCGTGGGTGGCAAAGGCGTACTGGGAC
>DATKTQ010000096.1:0-8363 GCA_035531055.1 Occallatibacter sp.
CTTCTGCTCCACCGCCTGGCGAATCTTTTCATACACTCGCGGCACGCCCACAAACACTGTGGGCCGCACCTCCGCCATCGCCTTCGGCAGCTTGTCAAACTGCGAGCAGTAGCACACCTGCGCCCCGTACTGGTACATCACATAGTCCAGCGCGCGTGCCGTAATGTGCGAGAGCGGCAGAAACGAAATGCACACATCCTTCGCGTGGAACGCAAACTCCACGGCAGCCAGGTTCTGGTTGGCTGCAATGTTACCGTGCGTCAGCATCACGCCCTTCGGCTCGCCCGTCGTGCCTGAGGTATAGATCAGCGTGGCCAGATCCTTGGGCTCCACGGACCGCACCAGCGCATCGAACACCGGGTCCCGCTCCGCGCCGCCCTCATCCGCGCCCCGCATCACCGCATCCCAGGCCACCGCTCCCGCAGGCACATTTGCCGAGTCCATCAGCAAAATGCGCTCCAGCATCGTCTGCCCCTGAACCGCGCTCAGCTTGTCAAACTGCTGCCGGGTAGACACCACGGCAATCCGGCAGCCGGCATCCTGCAGCAGCACGGCAATCTGCTCGCCCGTCAGCGTGGGATAAACCGGCACATTCACCGCGCCGATCGCCAGCGTGGCAAAATCCGTCACCGCCCACTCCCAGCGGTTCTCGCTCAGCATGGCGATGCGGTCGCCCTTCCGCGCGCCCCATGCCAGAAGCGTCTCGGCCAGCCGCCGCACGCGCTGGTAAATCTGGTCAGAGGAGATCGGCTGCCATTGGCCAAACTCGTCCTGCCACAGCACCGCGCGGGGATTGGCAGCCGCGGCCACGCGGCAAAACAGGTCATTGATCGTGCGGAGCGGTTCAGTCGTTGTCATGGTGTAGGCTGGATTACGGTTTCCCTGCCGGGAATCGCAGCGCCAAACGAGAGTGTACCAGCGCCCGCCGCGCCCGGTGAACAGGAGAATTTCCGGCTTCCAGCCGCCTCCGGAAAATAACGCCGGAACCCCTTGCATACTTATGCATTGTGGTTGTATATTTATACAGGAGCGGCGGCCGCGTCTGACCGCGCTTTCGATTTGTCTGCGAATGCTTATGAAATTCCAAAGACACAACGCGATCCGGGAACTGGTGGCGCACTCGCTCGTCGCCAATCAGGATGAGATGCGCCGCAAGCTGCGCCGTCGCGGCTTTGAAGTCACCCAGGCCACGCTTTCGCGCGACATCCACGAACTTCGCCTGTCCAAAGGACCCGGCGGCTACTCCCTGCCCAACGGCAACGGAGCCGCAGCCACCGTCGAGGACAGTCCGCCCTCGGTTGCCGAAATGATGGAGGGCTTCGGCCTGCTCGCGCGTCAAGCCATGAACCAGGTGGTCATTCGCACCGCAATGGGCGGCGCGCAACCCGTCGCCGCCGCTCTGGATCGCGCAGCCTGGACCGAAGTTGTCGGTACAATCGCAGGCGATGACACCGTGCTCGTCATCTGCCCGGACACTCGCCGCGCAGCGGAAGTGGAATCCCGCCTCAGGACGATGTTGGAATCATGACAAGCCCAGTACAAACCGCCGTTGTGGGAGTCACCGGATACGCCGGCGCGGAGTTGGCGCGGCTCCTCCTGCGTCATCCCCGGCTCGTCGGCGCGCCTCCGATCTTCGCTGGCCGTGTGGACGAGAAAGACGCGGCACATGGCGGCATTCCGCTGGCTCAGATTCATCCCCAGCTCGCCGATAGCCACGGTAGCCGTTCCCTTCTGCTTGAGCCCTTCTCCTGGGAACTGCTCGCCAGCCGCGGCGTCGAAATCCTCTTCCTCGCCACCCCGCACGAGCAGTCGCGCGAGTGGGTTCCGGAGGCCCTTGCGCGCGGCCTGCGCGTCATCGACCTCAGCGGCGCCTGGCGGCTCACCGAGGCTGCCAACCGCGCCGTCTACGCCTTCCACGACGCCGACGAGTCTCTCGCCGCCGCAACGCAGGCGCGTGCCGTCTACGGCATGCCGGAGCTGCATCGCGCGCAGATCGCCAGTGCGGAGCTGGTGGCAAATCCCGGCTGCTACGCCACGTCGGTCATCCTCGCTCTGCGGCCGCTCGTGGCCGCTGGCCTCGTCGATCTCAGCCTCGGCATCGTGGCCGATAGCAAAAGTGGCGTCAGCGGCGCAGGCAAAGCCCCCACGCCCAAAACCCACTTCATGTACGCGGCAGACAATCTCTCCGCCTACGGCGTTTTTACCCACCGCCACACCGGCGAACTGCTCGAGCAGCTCGGCATCGGCGCAGGCGACATCGTCTTCTCGCCGCACCTGCTACCCATTCCGCGCGGCATCCTGTCCACCATTTACGTGCGCTTTCTCCAGCCGCAAACGCGTGAATCCGTCGCGCGTGTCTATCACGATTTCTTCGCCGGCAGCCCCATGGTCCGCATCCATGACAGCTCGCTGCCGCAAATCCAGCACTCGGTCCGCACCAACTATGCCGACATCGGCTTCCAACTCGACGCCGACGGCCGCCGTGCGGTCCTCGTCAGTTGTCTCGACAATCTTTTGAAGGGCGCGTCCGGTCAGGCCGTGCAGAATCTCAACATCATGCTCGGCTGGGGAGAAGCGGAGGGGCTGGAATGAAGTTTGTCGTCAAACTCGGCGGAGCGGGCCTCGAAGTCCCCGAGCTGCTCGCGGGCTGCACCCGCGCCATTGCGGATCTCGTCCGCGACGGCCATCAGGTGGCCGTGGTCCATGGCGGCGGCGTGCAACTCACCCGCATGCTCAAGGCGCTCGGCAAGCAGAGCGAGTTCGTCGCCGGCCTGCGCGTAACAGACGCCGAGACGCGCGACATCGCCCTCATGGTGCTCGCCGGCAAAGTCAACAAAGGCCTCGTGGCCGCGCTCGGCGCACTCGGCCAGCCCGCCGTGGGGCTCTCCGGCGGCGACGGCCTCATCTTTCGCGCACGCAAAAAGCGCACCGCGCCGGACCTCGGCTTCGTGGGAGAAATCGCCGCCAGTGATCCGCGCTGGATTGACGCCATCTGGAAGCTGAACGGCGTGCCCATCTTTTCTTCCATAGCCCTCGGTTTTGACGGCGAGTACTACAACATCAATGCCGACGAGATGGCCGCCGCCTGTGCCATTGCATGCAACGCGGACGCGCTCGTCTTCCTCACCGATGTGCCCGGCGTCAAGGGCGCGGACGGCGAAGTGCTGCGCTGGCTTTCCATTGATCAGATTGCCGAAATGGCCCAGTCTGCCGTCATCACCGGCGGCATGCTGCCCAAGCTCGGCGCCTGTCGTGAAGCGCTTTTGAACGGCGTCAAACGCGTTCGCATCTTACCTGCGGAGGCTGCATCCTCTCTGCCCGACCTGTGCAGCTCCCGCGTAGCCCACGGCACGGAAGTCATGGTGGCCTGAGGAGATATTGCAGTGACTCAACTCGATCAGATTCGCGCCGCGGAACAGCGGCTGCTCCTGCCCACGTACGATCGCAACCCCATCCTCTTTGTCGGGGGCGAGGGCGTTTACCTCATCGACGAGAACGGCGAGCGCTACCTCGATCTGCTCAGCGGCATCGGCGTCAACGCCCTCGGTTACGCCCATCCCGCCATTGAAGAGGCCATCGCCCGTCAGAGTCGCGCGATCATCCACATTTCGAATCTTTACTTCCATCCCGGCCAGGCCAAACTCGCACTCCGCCTCACGGAGCGCTCCGGCCTCGACCGCGTCTTCTTTGCCAACACCGGCACCGAGGCCTGGGAGGGTGCGCTCAAACTTGCCCGTGCCCACGCCGGCCTGCTCCGCAGCGAAGGCAAACAAATCGGCACCAAGTTTCTCGCCCTCGAGCAGAGCTTCCACGGCCGCACTTTCGGCTCCGTTTCCACCACGCACAAGGCCAAGTATCGCGAGCCATTTGAGCCCGTCGTTCCCGGCGTCGATTTCGTCCGCTTCAATGACGTTGCCGATCTCCGCGCCAAATTCTCCACCGAAGTCTGCGCCATTCTCGTCGAAGCCATCCAGGGCGAAGGCGGCATTCGCCCTCTCTCGCAGGAGTTCCTCGCCGAGGCCCGCGCACTCGCCAGCTCCTCCGGCGCATTGCTCGTCATCGATGAGATCCAGTCAGGCCTGGGCCGCACCGGAAAGTGGTTTGCCTATCAGCATTACGGCATTCAGCCGGACATCGCTACCCTCGCCAAGCCGCTCGCCGGCGGCATTCCCCTCGGCGCCGTCCTCTGCACTGAGGAGGTCTCGCGCGCCATCCATCCCGGCATGCACGGCACCACCTTCGGCGGCGGACCGCTGGCCTGCGCCGTCGCCATCGCCGTCCTCGACGCAATCGAAAGCGAAAATCTCCTCGCAAACGCCACCGAAGTCGGCGACTACTTCCAGGCCCGCCTCCGCGAGCTCGCCTCGCGTCATCCCGCCATCGTCGACGTGCGCGGAAAGGGCCTCATGCTCGCCGTCGAGCTCGATTCCGCAGACCTCGCCAAGCTCACAGTCGCGGAGATGCTCAAGCGCCGCATCCTCATCAACTGCACCAGTGACACGGTGCTCCGTTTCCTGCCGCCGTACATTCTCACTCGCGCCCACGTGGACAGCGCAATCCACGCGATGGACGAAATCTTCACTCAGAGCGCCGCGCACGCAGCAGCCCCATCCACAGGAGGACACAGCCGTGGTTAGCAAAGAAGCCGTGGAACCGCGGCAGTCCGCAGTTCCCGTTCACCAGGATTCCGACATTCTCTCTGCCGCAGCGCGCATGGCAGGCGAAGACCTCTGCTCCATCTCCGACCTCTCCAGCGCGGAAGTCCGCGCCATCCTCAAGCTCGGCCATGACGTCAAGCGCAATCCAAGCGACTACCGCCGCGCGCTCGATGCTAAACAGATGGTCCTTATGTTTGAGAAGGCCAGCCTGCGCACCCGCCTCAGCTTTGAGGCCGGCATCAACACCATGGGTGGCAATGCCATTTTTGTTGATCAGACCAACTCGCCCCTCGGCGAGCGCGAGTCCATCGCCGACATCGCGCGCAACGTCGAGCGCTGGGTCGACGTCATCGTCCTGCGCACCTACGCGCACGACACCATTACGGAGATGGCCGCCAACGCCCGCGTGCCCGTCATCAACGCGCTCTCGGACTTCGAACATCCCTGCCAGGCTCTCGCCGACTTCATGACGCTCGAAGAGCACTTCGGCACCGCCGCCGGGCTCAACTTTACCTATGTCGGTGACGGCAACAACGTCTGCCACTCGCTCATGCTCACCGGCGCGCAGCTCGGCGCCAACGTCACCGTCGCCACGCCCCGCGGCTACTCGCCGGATATCGAAATCGTCACCATCGCGCGCGAAATCGCTGAGTCCAACCACTGCGATCTGCGCCTCGTGCAGGACCCACAAGCCGCCGCGGAAAACGCAGACGCCGTCTACACCGACGTCTGCGTCAGCATGGGCTATGAGCATGAATCCACCAAGCGCGCGCCCATCTTCCGCCCCTTCCAGGTGAATGGGGAGCTCATGCAAAAGGCCGCGCCGAACGCCGTCTTCATGCACTGCCTGCCCGCGCGCCGCGGTGCGGAAGTTACAGACGCAGTCATCGACAGCCCGCAGTCCATCGTCTTCGATCAGGCCGAGAATCGCCTCCACGCGCAAAAGGCTCTTCTGCTTCTGCTCCTCGGCGGCCTGGCCAATGTCCCTGCGTTCAACTCCTAGCCTCTAGCTCCTTCGTCCAAGCAAGTTCGTTTGCACCAACACCGAATTCGCTAGGAGCTAGCAGTTCTCTCAGAGGTTCTTCAGCATGTCCGTAATTCTCGAATCCCTGCCCGTCGGCCAAAACGTCGGCATTGCCTTCTCCGGCGGGCTTGACACTTCCGCCGCCCTGCACTGGATGCGCCAGAAGGGTGCCATCCCCTACGCCTACACGGCCAACCTGGGCCAGCCCGACGAGTCTGACTACGATGCCATCCCGCGCCTCGCGCTCGAATACGGCGCGGAAAAGGCCCGCCTCATCGACTGCCGCAGTCAGCTGGTGCGCGAGGGTATCGCCGCGCTGCAGTCCGGCGCATTCCACATCACTACCGCCGGCGTGCCTTACTTCAACACCACTCCCATCGGCCGTGCCGTAACCGGCACCATGCTCGTCGCCGCCATGCAGCAGGACGGCGTCAACATCTGGGGTGACGGCTCCACCTTCAAGGGCAATGACATCGAGCGTTTCTATCGCTACGGTCTGCTCGTCAATCCCTGCCTTCAGGTTTACAAACCCTGGCTCGACGCGGACTTCATTGACGAGCTCGGCGGCCGCGCAGAAATGTCGGCCTACATGCAGCGCTGCGGATTTGCCTACAAGATGTCCGCCGAGAAAGCCTATTCCACGGACTCAAACCTCCTCGGCGCAACCCACGAGGCAAAAGACCTGGAGCATCTTTCCTCCTCCGTCAAGATCGTCGTTCCCATCATGGGCGCGGCCTTCTGGCGCGACAATGTCGAGATCCAGCGCGAAGAAGTTACCGTCCGCTTTGAAGAAGGCTTCCCTGTCGCTCTCAATGACCGCGAGTTCAGCGACCCCGTCGAGCTTCTGCTCGAAGCCAATCGCATCGGCGGCCGCCACGGCCTCGGCATGAGCGATCAGATCGAAAACCGCATTATTGAAGCCAAATCCCGCGGCATCTACGAGGCCCCCGGAATGGCCCTGCTTTTCATCGCCTACGAGCGCCTCATCACCGGCATCCACAACGAAGACACCATCGAGCAATACCGCGACAATGGCCGCAAGCTCGGTCGCCTTCTCTATCAAGGCCGCTGGTTCGATTCCCAGGCAATCATGCTCCGTGAGTCCGCCCAGCGCTGGGTCGCCAAACCCGTCACCGGCGAGGTCACGGTCGAGTTGCGTCGCGGGAACGACTACTCCATCCTCAACACCGAGTCGCCCAACCTCACCTTTCATCCCGAGCGCCTCAGCATGGAGAAGACCGAGTCCACCTTCTCCCCGCGCGACCGCATCGGCCAGCTCACCATGCGCAATCTCGACATCACCGATACGCGTGAAAAACTGCTGACCTACGCCGCAACCGGACTGCTCACCCTCAGCCAGGGCAGCGAAATGCCACGGCTCAACTCCGCACAGGAGAAGAAAGACTCTCCAGTACACTGAAATCCATGTCGAACGAACAACAATCCGTCAAGATGTGGTCCGGCCGCTTTCGCGAGCCGCTCGATGCCGAGTTCGAACAGTGGCAGCGCTCCATCGTCTTTGACTGGCGACTGCTCGCCGATGAAGTCGCCGCCAGCAAGGCCCATGCCTCCGCTCTCTGCGCAGCAGAGATTCTCACAGAGAGTGAAACAGCAGAAATTCGTTCAGCACTCGACGCCATCGCCGCCGACCACGCCACCGACGAAGGTCGCGCTCTTGTCCGCAATCATCCCTCCGCGGAAGACATTCACCACTTCGTCGAGTTGTCGCTCGTTCAGCACATCGGCCCGCTCGGCCTCAAGCTCCACACCGGCCGCAGTCGCAATGAGCAAATCGCCACCGATCTCCGCCTATACGTCCGCAGGCAAATTACCCTCGTCGTCGCCTCGCTCGCCGCGTGGGCCAACGCTCTCATCGGCCAGGCCCGCACAGCCGATGAAGCCGTCATGCCCAGTTACACGCATCTGCAGCGCGCCGAGCCCGTCCTCGTTGCGCACTGGCTGCTCGCTTATGTCGAAATGATTCTCCGCGACGCCACACGCCTCCAGGACTGTGCCGCGCGTCTGAATTTCTGCTCTCTCGGCTCCGGAGCCGTTGCCGGCGCAACCCTCGCGCTCGATCGCTCCATCGCCGCGCGCGAACTCGGCTTCACCGCGCCAACCGCCAACTCCATGGACGCCACCAGCGACCGCGACTTCCTGCTCGAATACCTGCAGGCACTCACTCTCGTTGGCCTCCACCTTAGCCGATTCGCTGAGGAAATCACCCTCTTCGCCACCGCCGAGTTCGGCTTTGTTCAACTGCCTGAGGCTTTTTCCACCGGCTCCAGCGCCATGCCACAAAAGAAAAATCCCGATTTAACCGAACTGCTCCGCGCCAAAGTAGGCCGCATCCACGCCGCCGCGCAGGCCGTCACGCTTCAGCTCAAAGGCCTGCCCCTGGCCTACAATAAAGATATGCAGGAGACGCAGGAGCCGGCGTTTCAGGTCGATTTCGTGCCGCAGATGTTGACTCTCGTCGCCCGCTTCACTTCTGCGCTTCAATTCAACCTCGACCGCATGAGCATCGCCGCACAATCCGGCTACCTGAACGCAATGGCCGCCGCCACATACCTCGTGCACAAGGGCGTTCCCTTCCGCACCGCGCATGAGAAGGTCGGCAACGCTGTCCGATTCGCGCTGGAAAAAGGTGTGGAACTCGGCGAACTCACCATCCCCGAGCT
>DATKTQ010000097.1:0-6420 GCA_035531055.1 Occallatibacter sp.
CTTCGACAGCCCAAGCCGACGCGCGGCTTCGGCCTTGGAGCCATTGGTCCGGACCAGCATCAACTCCAGAATCTTGCGCTCCCAGGTGGCCAGCGTGGCGCGCAGCGACAACTCGTCAGGCAACGAACCCGAGAGCGCAAAGGGCATCCGCACGTCGTCGCCTGCCGTGTGCTGTTCCGTATCCGGCAGGTCTACCCACAGGATCTCCGGCTCGGGGTTAAGAATGTAGGCGCGCTCCAGCAGGTTCCGCAGCTCGCGCACATTGCCGGGAAATCGATACGACATCAACTGCTGCAATGCGTCTGGGTGCAGCTGTTTGCGCGGCATCTTGAGATCGAGCGCAATCTGCATCAACAGAAGGTCCGCAATCTCGGGAATATCTTCGGGCCGGTCGCGCAACGGCGGCATATTGATGGGCACTACTGCGAGTCGATAGTAGAGGTCCTGGCGAAAGCGCCCTTCTTCCACCTCACGAGCAAGATCGCGGTGCGTTGCAGCAATCACGCGCACATTCACTCGCCGCTCAGACGTGGAGCCCACTCGCGTGATACAGCCTTCGGCCACCACTCGCAGCAGCTTGGCCTGGGCTGAAGGCGACAGCTCGCCTGCCTCATCCAGAAACAGCGATCCCTCGTGCGCGGCTTCAAAAAGACCCTGACGGATGCGGTCGGCCCCTGTAAAAGCACCCCGCTCGTGGCCAAAGAGCTCGCTTTCAAGCAAAGTCTCTGAAAACGCGGCGCAGTTCACGCTGATCAGCGGCCGCCCAGCCCGTTGACTGGCGCGGTGGATGGCGCGCGCGGCCAGTTCCTTGCCCGTTCCGGTTTCGCCCGTAATGAGCACTGTCGTGTCCGTTTGCCCGACGCGGGCAATCATCTGGCGCAAGCGCTCAATCGTGGGACTCGTGCCGCGAATTTCGGACCCGCCCTCCAGTCGGCCCAGCGTGTTGCGCAACATGTGGTTCTCGCGATTCAGCTGCGTATGCCGCGCGGCCCGTTGAATCACGGCCTTCAGGTTGGCGGAGGCAAAGGGCTTGGTTAGAAAGTCGAAGGCGCCCTTCCGCATGGTCTCCACGGCAAGCTCCACATTGCCATAGGCGGTCAGCATCACCAGGGCCAGAGTGGAATCGCTCTGCCGCACGGACTCCAGAATCTGCGTTCCCTCACCGTCGCTCAGCCGCTGATCGGTGAGAATCACGTCAAAATCGTCTGTTTCGAGCGCGGCCAGCCCCTCTCGCACCGAGCCGGCCTGCACCAGCGAGTGCCCGTCCTGGCGCAGATGCATGGCAATCATCTTGCGCATGTTCGGCTCGTCTTCCACTATCAGTACTCTCGCCATCATCTCTCCTGCAGCACCCTCTTACGCAACTACACTACTCTCGTGCTGCGGCTGCTGCACGGCGGGCAACGTGAGTTGGAAGACGATGTGACCCGCTTCGTTTCTCTCTAGCCGCAGCTGTCCCTTGTGGTGTTCCACAATTCGCCGCGCAATCGCCAGTCCAAGCCCTGTTCCGTTGGCCTTGTTGGTGAAGAATGGCTCAAAAATACGAGCCACAACCGAATCCGGAATAGCCGGCCCTTCATTTTCGATCGTGATAACGGCCTCGCCCGCTTCGCAGGGGTGAACCTGTATGCCGATGGTACTGCCCTCCGGCGCGGCGTCCACGGCATTCCTCATCAAATTCAAGAGCACCTGTTGTAGCTGACCCTCATTACCCCGCACCATGCAAAGTTCGGCAGTGTCCATCCGCAGATTCACGTGCAGGCGCTTACCCATGGCCTGCACCCTCACCACCGCTTCCACGTATCCGGCGAGCGTGCCGAGATTAAGTAGCTCAAAAGGCTGGCTTGAGATATGTGCGTAGGAGAGAAAGTCTGAAGCAAGCTTTTCGAGCCTGCGTGCTTCCACCATGGCGATGCGGCTCATTTCTTCGCGCTCCGCCGCGCCGAAATTCGAAGACTCGGCCGCTTCCAGCGCGCTGGAAATGATCGCGACCGGATTGCGAATCTCGTGCGCGACGGAACTGGCCAGCTTGCCCACCGCAGCCAGCTTTTCCTCTTCCACCAGCGAGTGTCTGGTTCGCTCAAGATCTTCCATTTTGCGGGCTAACTCATGCGTTCTCATGTGGATGCGATTCATAAGTAGCCACACCAGTGAGCCCACGATGAAGAACACCAGCACCAGCGTTGCCGACTCCATCACTTCTCCCATAGCGAACGGAGGCTGGAAGTGCCCGGAGTAGAACACCCAAAAGATGGAGAACATAGACGAGGTTGCAGCCACCAGAATGGTGGCTCGCAAGGAGAAGTACACCGCAGTCTCGAGAATCGGAACCATCAACATGCCAAAGTACGGCGAGTCAGGCTCTCGCGACGCTATTGCCAGTAGAAGTGCCAGCACCAGCGTTGATGAAATGGAGAAAACCGCAACGCCGCGCTCAACTCTTGCGGGTACAGGTTTCGAACCGCGGCGAAAATAGAACGCCTCGGCCAACCGCATCACCACCGCCAGAGTAACCAGCGCTACCACCACCCCGGAGGGCATTCGATGCAGGCCGGCAAAAATCCGCTGAGTGATAAAGAATGCCATCCAGACCACCAGATAAGCTGCGGTGACGAGACCACGTCCAATGGTCTCCTCAGACTGGTTGCCTGGCCGATCCGGCTGCAAGCTCTCGCCCATTGCGTTTGGAGTCATTGTTTTATAACCCTGCATTCCACATGCCAAATATCTCACCCCTTGGCTTGCCGCCTTCTGCTTTGTATTGGGCTCCCGGCAGCAAAAGTTCATTCGGGAAATAGTACCTGTGTTCAAGATTTTGAACACCTGTCAATTTCGTTCAGGAGCGAGCAAACTCCACCGCTTTCGCTTCTGCCAGCAAAATGAGCCTGCAAGTGGCATCGTTCACGACTCTCCACCGCACCGCTGGGGGCCCGCGACGCATCATGGCTAGAAGACTTCAACCGGCTCATAGTAGAGTTGGATTTCGCTGGTGTCGGAGAGAGTGACATTGACTGGCAGAAAGCCATAATGCGAATCACTCAAAAGCTGCTAAAAGAACAACTCGCCTCACGGAAGCTACTGAAGACATAGGCATCTCCTGCGAGTGCTTGCCGCGCGAGAGAGGGGAACTAGAAAGCCCCAAGGCTTTCACCGCAAGTTACATATTGTCACACTCTATATTCTCAATATCCTTATGTTTGAATCGTTTACAGACACACTTAAGGCACTTAAATCCGCAGGCTGCAAGGCCGTGGGGGCAAGTCCCCCTCCGGGCCCCAGCAAACTTCCCTGGCAATCCAACAGGTTGAGTCGCCGAAAGGCGGCGACGTAGGCGTGCCTACGGCTTTCCGGCTTGCCAGTCTTTGTACGGGATGCGCGGAATGGTCATGAATGCGTCGCGCGTGCGGACGTAGTTGCCGAGGCCGTTCATGCGGCCGACGGTGTGCATCTCTTCTGACTTGATGTAAGGGCCGGCGGGGTCGACGAACTGATCCTCGACAAACATGGAGACCACGCGGCCGAGGATGATGCGCGAGCGTCCGATTTCAAGCGTGGTGTGTTCGCGGCATTCGAGCGCGGCGTGGGCCTCTGCGAGACGAGGCGGCTTGACGAGTTGCGACGGCGATGTGGTGAAGCCGGCTAGCTCCACTTCGCTGAACTCCGGTGGAAAGTCCGTGGCGCAGATGTTCATCTTTTGCGCGATGTCTTCGGTGACGACGTTGATCACGAACTCGCCGGTGCGGCGGATGTTCCGCGCCGTGTCCTTGGGCACGAAGGGCGCATCGGGCCGGTTGGTGACGCCGATGCCGACGATGGGCGGATCGGTGCAGAGATAGTTGTACGCGCTGAAGGGAGCTGCGTTCAGGCGGCCGTGCTCGTCTATGGATGTGATGAGGGCGATGGGGCGGGGAACCACCAGGCCGATGAGCAGCTTGTAGATATGGCTGGGGGGAATGTGTTCAATTTCGAAGACCATGCGAGGGACTTGCTCCTGTAGATTGGACTGTTCTGTCGCCCGGAAGGTCGCAAGGGTTTGGAGGGGCCGGCGCGATGGCCGGCCGTGGATCAGGATCGCGGGACCGCGCGGACTCCGCCAAGCGAGAACGGGGATGCGGCGCGCGCCGAGGGGCGAATCAGGCGCGGGCGCGCTGCAGCGGAGAGGTGACGGGCTTCTGCGCGAGGTAGAGATCGATCGCCGCAGCGGCCTTGCGGCCCTCAGAGATGGCCCAGACGACGAGCGACTGGCCACGGCGCATATCGCCGGCAGCGAAGATGCCGTCCACGGAGGACATATACTCCGTAGTCGCCACATTTCCGCGTTGGTCCAGAGCAACACCGAGCTGCTCCAGCATGTCATTGCGGACCGGACCCAGAAAGCCCATGGCGAGCAGGACCAGATCCACGTCGAGCGTGAACTCCGAGCCGGAAACGGGTTCAAACCTGGGCGGCGGGCCGACGCGGATGCCGTGGAGCTGCTTAACGTTGCCGTGCTCGTCGCCGGCGAAACTGAGACTATTGATGCTCCAGTCACGGACGCCGCCTTCCTCATGAGCGCTCTCCGTGCGCAGTTGCAGGGGCCACAGCGGCCACGGTGTGGATGCCGCGCGAGACTCGGGCGGCTTGGGCATGATCTCGAACTGATGCACACTCTTTGCGCCCTGGCGATGGCTAGTGCCGAGGCAATCGGCTCCCGTGTCTCCGCCGCCGATGATAAGGACGCGCTTGCCTTTGGCCGTGATGGCAATGGATTCGTCAATCGTATCGCCCTCGTTGCGGCGATTCTGCTGGGGCAGGAACTCCATGGCGAAATGGATGCCCTTGAGCTCGCGGCCGGGAATCTTCAGGTCGCGGGGCTGCTCAGAGCCTCCGCACAGGAGGATGGCGTCGTGATGCTTGGTGAGCGCCTCAATGGGTACGTTGACGCCGACGTGCGCGTTGGTGAGGAAGGTAACACCTTCGGCTTTCATCTGCTGAATGCGGCGATCGATGACGTGCTTCTCCAGCTTGAAATTCGGGATGCCGTAGCGGAGCAGGCCGCCGATGCGGTCGTTCTTCTCATAGACGGTGACGGAGTGCCCGGCGCGGCGAAGCTGCTGGGCGGCGGCAAGGCCTGAGGGACCACTGCCGACAACGGCGACGCGCTTGCCCGAGTTCTGCTCCGGCGGCTCGGGATGAATCCAGCCTTCCTGCCAGGCGCGCTCCACGATGCTCTTCTCAATCAGCTTGATGGAAACAGGCGGCATGTTGATGCCGAGCACGCAGGCGGCTTCACACGGCGCGGGACAAATGCGGCCGGTGAACTCAGGAAAGTTGTTGGTGGCGTGAAGGCGACGAATCGCGCTCTCCCAGCGGTTGTTGTAAACCAGGTCGTTCCAGTCGGGTATGAGGTTGTTGACCGGGCAACCGGTATGGCAGAAGGGCACGCCGCAGTCCATGCAGCGTGCACCCTGCTCGCGCTGTTTCTCCTCAGAGAACGGTTCATAGATCTCAAACCAGTCGTGGACCCGGTCTTCCGGCTTGCGGCGAACAGCTTGTTCGCGATCGATCTCGAGAAAACCAGTGACCTTACCCATGCTGCACCTCTGAAGTCGCCACCAGAGGTGACGTTGCAATTGGAGAAACGTAGACTTCTTCCACACGCGGAACACCGAGTACGCGCTTGTATTCGTGCGGGAAAACTTTAATGAAGCACTTCTGGGCATCGGCCCAGTGCTCCAGTATCCATGCGGCGCGTGGGCTGCCGGTCAAGTCACGATGGCGCTCGAGCAGGCCGCGAACCTCCGCAACATCCGATTCTGTTTCAAGCGGTTCAAGATCCACGCTGGCCTGGTTGCAGCGGCGCGTGGAGAAGTCGCCCTGATCGTCGAAGACAAAGGCGCGGCCGCCGCTCATGCCAGCGGCAAAGTTGCGACCGGTGGAGCCGATGACAATGACGGTTCCGTTGGTCATGTATTCGCAACCGTGGTCGCCCACGCCTTCCACAACTGCGATGGCGCCGGAGTTGCGAACGGCGAAGCGTTCGCCGGCGATGCCGTTGAGGAAGACTTCGCCACTGGTGGCACCGTACAACACGACGTTGCCGACCAGGATGCTTTCTTCCGGCAGGAAGGGCGAAGTTTTGGGCGGGTAAGCGATGATGCGCCCGCCGGAAAGGCCCTTGCCGACGTAATCATTTGAGTCGCCTTCGAGTTCCAGCGTGACGCCGTTGGGAACGAAAGCGCCAAAGCTCTGGCCGGCCGAGCCGGTGAACTTGAAGTGGATGGTTCCATCCGGCAGGCCGGCGGAGCCGTGGCGGCGCGCGATTTCGCCGCCGAGCATGCCACCCACGGTGCGGTGCACGTTGCGAATGTCGAAGCTGCCGGTCACGCGTAGTTTCGACTCCAGAGCAGGCGCGGCCTTTGCGATGAGTGCGTGATCGAG
>DATKTQ010000098.1:0-31626 GCA_035531055.1 Occallatibacter sp.
CGTCAGCTTGCGAACCGCTCGCAACGGATGATCCTGAGGCACACGCTGCTCCAACGATACATAGCTGAACATCCCGTCCTGAACCCGCTCGTCTCCACGCATGACTATTAGACGACCAACCTCACAACACCGTCGCAGAACGATGCCTATTTCAACAAGTTCTTAGACTAAGCCATCGGAGGGCATGATCTTGAAGCATCCAGAGCTGGCCTGCCCGGTAATTTGTAGCAGTGGGAGTGTTAGTGTAGCGCGGAGGGAGAGGTAGTTAGCCGCGGCTTTAATTTCGCTTTGAGATGTAGCCAGCCGGACAGAGATCGATAGCAAAAACGAACAGAGCCAGCACCCGGATCCGTTATCTGTCCCTAACTGTCCCTGACGGGATGCGGGAAGAAACTCGTAAGCTATTTATTTAGTTGAGTTTGAGTTGGTTGCGGGGGCTGGATTTGAACCAGCGACCTTTGGGTTATGAGCCCAACGAGCTACCGGGCTGCTCCACCCCGCATTCACAGTTTAACAACACGCCGGGGATGGGTCAACGGCACAAACTTGCCGACCCAGACTAGGCCGCCACGCCGGATCTCCTCGACTGCCCCGCTCGCCCGGCAGTTTGCAGTGTGCCGCGCCTTGGCCTTCCGTGGAGGCATCGGTTCGCCCGGAGAGGCACTCACCGGCCTTCGCTGAGAGTTTCCAGCGCCTGTTGCAAACGCGCTTTCTCTGCCGCATCGCCGGGATGGCGTGCCGCAGCCACCTCAAGGACGGTGACAGCCTCTTTCGGCTGACGCATCTGTACCAGCAGGTCCGCGAGCCTGTTGGCCAACGGCACGGAGTCAGGCGAAGTATTGAAGCCATCCCGCAGCACGCTCAGCGCCTTGTCCAGTTTTCTGCTCTGCGTGTAGGCCGTCGCCAGCGTTAGGCACTGCGCAGCCGTACGCTGCGGCAGCGCCCGCGGACTCTCGAGCACGGCAATCGTGCCCGCCCAGTCCTTCTCCAGCAGAAGGTCGTTGGAGAGCCCATCCAGCACGCGCGTCGACTCCGGCTCGAGGTCCAGCGCCGCGCGCCACTCCGGCAGGGCGTCCTGGGTGGCCTGCTGCAAATCAAAAATCGTGGCCAGAATCACGTGAAGCTGCAGGTTCCGGTACCCCAACTGCTCGGCCTCCTGCAGAGCGGAGATGGCCTCCTTCGTGTCGCCGGCAAGGTACAGGCTCACGCCGAACATGAAGGCGATGTGCGCCAAGTCCTTCTGGTCCGGAGCCGACTGCAGCGATGCCGCAAAGGCGTTGGCGGCGCAGGCATACTGCGTTTGGCCGGCGAACCACACGCCCAGCTTGTTCAGCGCCTCGGCCGTGGGCGTGCCCTGCAGCTCCGGCTTCATGGCATCCGGCGGTGTGCAGGGAGCCTGCGCCGGCAAGGCGGCTGCAGTCCCCATCAGCGCTGCCAGCAGGCAGGCAGCCCGCAGTGCCGCGCAAATCCGGGCTCGCGGCACGGGAGAAACCCGCGCCGGATTCGCCGGCTCCAGCGCGCCCTTCCGCACACATTCCGCAAAACAGAAAAAGCGCATCGTCATCCCGAAAAAATCACTGGCGCCCGCCTGCAGCCTCTCCGCTCACAGCCGCCTTCGGCGCACCCGCATCGTTCGTCTGGTCCGCCACGTGCACCTGAATGTCCTCGATCCCCTCACTCGGAATATTGGCAAACTCCGGCAGGTTCACCGCGCGGTTCGCGGCCGTGGCGTTGTCAATCAGGATGGCCGGGCTTGAATCGCCATTCGCATCCAGATGCGTCAAATACATCTGCGTATAGGCGGACCGCGCCTTGGACGAAAATACCAGCCAGTGTCCGTTCGGCGAAAAGCTGTGCCACGAATTCATCAGGCGAGTGTTGGCTTGCATGCGCCGGGCCACGCCGCCACTGAAGGGAACAATGTACAACTGGCTGTCCGGGCGCATCAGCTGGCCATTCCTGCATTTCACAAAGACGATCCACTTGCCGTCCGGGGAAACCTTGGGAAAGTTGTTGCTCATCCCGTCCGCGGACGCTCCCGCAATCGGCTCCGCAACGCCACCCTTGCCGTGGTTGAACGGAATGCGGTACAGGTCGTACTGAATCTGCGTTTCGCCGGGGTCGTTGGCACGCAGCGCCGGCGGCTGGTCGGCAGTGCGCGGCGGCTTGGCCACGGCCCTTGCAAACACAATCCACTTGCCGTCAGGGCTCCACACGCCGTCCGTCTGCACATAGTGCGGATCATCCGCCCCGGGCAGCGGATAGCGCATGCCCTTGCTGCGGCTGTACCACTCCAGGATTCCGCGCGTCGGGAAGAACACCTGCAGAAAGCGGTAGTCCATGAAGTTGGTCACGTAGTAGCTCTGCATCAGCGTCGTCGAAGGGCCGGCAAACGTGCTCACCACGTAGCGGCCGTCCGGCGAAACCCGGGACATGAAGCCCACGCGCGTATTGCCCACCTTGCCATCCACGTTCCAATGCACCATATCCTTGCTACCGATCACCATGTGCTTACTCACTGGAACAATGGCATAGAGCCCCTTGTCGTTGGCCGGCCCGTCAATATCCATGCCAAACGTCTTGCCGTCCTCGGAAAAGGAGTGGCAGTTGCCGCACGTGGGCATACTTTCAATCACCGTGTGGCTTTCCGGCTTGGTTATGTCGCGCAGCCGCCAGTGGATGAGACTCACGGCCGTCGGCGCCAGCGGAGAAACCACGCCGTTCACGCCTTTGGAGGGCATCAGCGGAACGTCGCGATAGAAAATAGGCGCGCCCACCGCATCGCGAGACGTGCTGAAGTGGATCTTCGCCTGGGAAAAAGGAATGGTTCCCCCGTCCCGGTAGCCGGTAATCACCAGCGTGGCAGTTCCGGCCACGGAGCGCGACTGGATCGCGCTCCACGTCGCCGCGTCCGGCTTCCATGTCCACGTAGCGGCTTGCTTCCGCGTCAGCTTCGGCAGGTCCTCCGGGTCAGACACGCACTTGGGGTCGATGGGCCCAAGCTGCATATGCTCGCCCCCGCTCACCGCGTGGAGTTCCGCCGCCCTGCCGCCGAATCGGATGTCGATCCGCCAGGAAGTTCCCGCTGCATCCCGCCACAGAAACGTCGGCGGAGTGATGCCCGGCGGAAAGATGGAGCCATCCTCGGGATAGTCGATGGAAATCGGCAGCAGGGCCTGCGGAGCCGCTTCGGCCGCATGCACCGGCACGGAAAAGGCCGCACTGCCAAAGTTGGCCGCGCCCCATGCCAACAGGCTCAGGGCCGCAATGCCCGCGACGCGCAGTGCCGAACCTTCCCAGCCCCGGAGCCGCGAATGCTGCGTGACATGGGACGTTTGAGACACTTCGCCTTCACAAGGCTGCGCTCTGCTGGAGTCTTGAGAACCTGTAAAAACGAACTTGCGCCTGGCGGCGAATTGCTGCATGAATGACATCAATCTGGGGCATTGAGTCGAACGTGTTCCCCTCGCAGGTCACCGTTCGTCCCCGTTTGCAGGCCCCGTTGAGAGCGCAAGATGCTTCCCCGCATTCTCGAGGGCATGTTTTCAAGAATCCAGAAGCGCTGTCAAGCCGGACCCGCCCGCGAGTCTCGCCCGCGCCTCATCCAGTACACTGCAGGCAACCGCTTCCGCCGCTGAGGTACGCCGCGCATGTCCCATCTCTATGTCCTTGTCCTGGCCGTCATCGTCATTTTTCTGCTGGCCGTTGCGCTGTACCGCACCTCGCGTGTCAAAACCAAGGCCGACTACCTCGTCGCCGGCCGCTCGCTGCCCGCCTTCGTCCTGGTCCTCACGCTCCTCACCTCCTGGATCGGCGCGGGCTCGCTCTTCGCCGGGGCGGAAAACGCCTATCGCAACGGCTTTGCCGCCCTTTGGCTGCCGGCCGGTGGCTGGCTCGGCCTGTTGCTCATTTACTTCATCGCCCCCCGCGCCCGCAGATTTGCCCAGTTCACCCTGCCAGACCTCCTCGAAGCCCGCTACAACCAGACCGCCCGCGTCCTCGGAACCATCGCCATCCTCTTCTCCTACGTCGGCATCACCAGTTACCAGTTCAAAGGCGGCGGCAACGTCCTCCACCTCATCTTTCCCGATCAGGTCACGCCCAACCTCGGCACCTACATCATCGCCGTCTTCGTCATCGTCACCACTGCCCTCGCCGGCATGTCCTCCGTGGCTTACATGGACGTCGCCATCGGCTCCCTCGTCACCGTCATCTGCATCGTGGCCGCGCCCATGCTCTTCTTCAAGGCGGGCGGATGGGCCGGCCTCCACGCCGCGCTGCCCGCCACCCACTTCCAGGTTCTCGGCAACCTCACCTTCCTCCGCGCCATGGAGTTCCTCGTCCCCACCCTCCTGCTCATGTTGGGCAACCAGGTCATGTACCAGAAATTCTTCTCCGCCAAATCGGAAAAAGACGCCCGCGTCTCCGTCATCGGCTGGATCCTCGGCACCGTCCTTCTCGAAACCCTCATCGTCGCCATCGCCGTCTTCGGCTCCGCAATGTACAAGACCGGCGAAGTCGCCCGCCAGCCCTACGAAATCATCCCTTACACCGCCCGCCACGGCCTGCCCGCCCTCATGGGCGCGCTGCTGCTCGGCGCCGTCTTTGCCAAAGTCATCTCCACCGCCTCCAATTACCTCTTCTCCCCCGCCACCAACCTCATCAACGACGTCTTCGTCCGCTACATCGCGCCCGACGCCTCCAACAAGCGCGTCCTCATCGTCTCCCGCCTCGCCGTCGTGCTCCTCGGCATCTGGGCACTTTATCAGGCCGTTTACGCGCCCAGCATCCTCGAGAAAATGCTCTGGGCTTACACCATTTACTCCGCCGCGCTCACCCCCGTCGTCCTCGCCGCGTTTTACTCCAAACGCGTCACCGCCTGGGGCGCAGTCGCCGCCATCGCCGCTGGCACCGTCGTCACCCTCGCCTGGGATCTCCCCAGCGTCAAAGCCCTCTTCCCGCCCATCCTCGCCCAGCGCGACGCCATCTTCCCCGCACTCATCGCCGCCCTGCTCGCCATGGTCCTCGTCAGCTTCTTCACGCCGCCCCCCGCACCCGCACAGCTCGCCCAGTTCACAGATTGAGCTCGCCCGGCATCAGGCCGATTGGAATCGCTTTAAATGGGATGACCTCCGGGGCTGTCGAAGGGTACGGGCTTCAGCCCGTACATTCAAGCCAGAGAAAGAATCGGCGCGACTTCAGCCGCTGAGGGAAATCCTTTCGCCCGCGCTCGGTCCCATCCCACCACCGCGCCCTTTGCCCTAAACTGATTCTTGGACAACCCAATGCCAACGCGCCCCTGCTGGGTCGAAATCAACACCCAGGCCCTCGAAGCCAATTACCGTTTCCTCGCCGGCCTCGCAGCTCCGCATGCTGACCTGCTCAGCATCGTCAAAGCCGACGCCTACGGCCACGCCCTCGCGCTCTGCGCCCCCGCGCTCGCCCGTGCCGGCGCAGCGTGGCTCGGCGTCACCAGCGCGGAAGAAGGCGTCGCCGCCCGCGCCCTCTGTCCGCAGGCGCACATTCTCGTCGTCGCCGGACCCTTTCCCGGCCAGGGGCCGCAGATTCTCTCCCATCGCCTCACCCCCGTCGTGTGGGATTCCTGGCAGCTTGACGAGCTCGAAGCCGCCGCCCGCAACGCCAACCTCTCGTTCATCCCCGTCCATCTCGAAATCGACACCGGCATGAGCCGCCAGGGAGCCGACCCCGTCCAGTTGGCGCCGCTCCTCGCCCGCCTCGGACCCGCCTCTCCCTTCCGTCTCGACGCCGTCATGACCCATCTCTTCGCCGCCGACGAGGCCGATGGGCGCGTCACCGCCGCGCAGCTCCAGCAGTTGGAAAAAGCCCTCCAGACCCTCTCCGCCGCGGGCCTCTACGCCGACCACCTCAGCGTCGGCAACTCCGCCGCACTCCTCGCCGGCCAGGCCCCGGCCATCGCCGCTCTGGCCGCCCGCCACGGCATGCAAACCCTATTCCGCCCCGGCCTCGCCCTCTACGGCCTCATCCCGGAATTCGACCCCGCCTTCGACGCGCCCGGCTCCAACCAGCAAGTTCCGCCCACGCTGGCCGAAGCTCGCCGCACACTCCAGCCCGTCCTCTCCTGGAAATCCCGCGTCGTCAGCGTGCGTTCCGTCCCCGCCGGAGCCTCCGTCGGGTACAACAGCACCTTCGTCGCCACCGAACCCATGCAGCTCGCTCTGATTGCCGCGGGCTATGCTGACGGACTCCACCGCAGCCTCGGCAACCGCTTCAGCCTGCTGGTCCGCGGCCAGCGCGCGCCCATCGTCGGCCGCGTCAGCATGGATCAGACTGTCCTCGATGTCACTGGGATTTCAGGCGTCCAGCCCGGCGACGAGGTCGTGCTCCTCGGCTCCCAGGGCGACCAAACCCTCTCTGCCTATCACCACGCGCAGGCCGCCGGCACCATTCCCTGGGAAGTCTTCACCCGCATCGCCCCGCGCGTTCCCCGCATCGCCGTCTAGGTCGATACGCGCTTGAGCGCATCCCGCCTTCAGCAGGTTTCTCCCACTGGCCCCATCGACCGGCCCGTGGAGAGCGGCTCATCCGACACCAACCCTGCCGCCCCCTGCACCGCCTCAATCATGCCCTCGAACCCAATGGCCGAGTTCAACAGCATGTGGTACAGACCTCGAGCGCACCAGTCCTGCTCGTAGAACTTGCGGATCACCGCGGCGCGCCGCTTGTCGAACGCCGCCAGCAGTTGGTCGGCGTGCTGCGCCTGCTTGGGAAACGCGCCCTGGAACCACTCCCGCTTCGCCTTCGATGTGGCGTACACAAACACGTGGAAGCACCCCGGATGGCACGCCAGCGCGCACGCCGCGCCCCGCCCCACCAGCACGCAGTTGCCCTGCTCCGCCGCGTCCAGAATCTCCTGCCGGATCAGCGTCAGCATCCGCTCGGAGTCAAACACCTGGTCATCGCCCAGCCCCGTCATCGGGTAGGCCGAGTCGTGCCAGAACACCTTGCCGTAGCGGTAATACCACGGGTCCAGCCGCTCATCAAACTGCGCTGCCAGCTCCGGGGAAACCCCTGCCGCCCGGGCCGCGCCGCTCACCAGTTCAGAGTCCAGCAGCTTCCAGCCCAGCCGCTCCGCCAGGTCGTGCGCAAACTCCCCTCCGCGCGAGCCATACTCCCGTTCCACTGTGATGATCCGAGTCGGCGTGTGCATCATCGCGTTCAATCCCCCGCGAAGCGAGAATACAACGAAATCGCCGTCGCTGGGCAATATCCAATTCGCCATCCGCACCCGCGAAACCATCCATAACGCGAAAAAAGCGCGGCGGATTTCTCCGCGCGCGCTTCCTCTCATCCCGCCTTAAATACCCTGCAGTTATTGGGTCACAGGCTGCGGTGCATTTCCTCGCGGCGCCTTCAGGTGCGGCGCATTGGGCGGCATCGGCGCCATCGGCGTGGGCGGTGCGGCCGCAAAGCCCGACCCTTTCCGGATTCGCAGATCGCCAATGTCCGCGCTCAGCGTAATCTTCGCCTTGCCGCTGCCGATCGTCCCCGTCACCGTCTTGCTCGTGTCCCCGCTGATGGTCAGCGGATAGTCGCTCACAATGTCCCCATTGTGGGTGCGGCCCTCCACCGTCCCGGAGGCATTCGGCGGCAGCGTCACTTCCACGTCGCCCTTGCCGTTCTTGGCTTCCACGTTGTAGGGCCCCGCCGGCTCAATCGTGATTTGCCCCCGGCTGTCCTCCACATAGGTGTCGCCATAGATCTGGTTCAGGTCCACATCCTTGGCCCGCGTCACCACGCGCACCTGCCCCTTGGCCTGCGTCACGCGCAGCTCGTCGGAGTTCAACGTCAGGTCGCCCGGCAGCGTGGCCACGTCCAGGTCCGTCACCGGCGTGTGCAGGTGCACCGGGCCGCCAATCGTCTCCATGTGCACATCGCCAAAGATCTCGCCATTCATCGTCACCTTGCCCGTAATCTCTGACAGGGTAACGTCGTTGCAGGTTCCGTCCGCGGTCACGTCCCCGGTTACCTGGTGCGCGGAAAAGTCTCGCTTCCCGCCGGAAAAATGCACCTGCACCGGCCCCTGAATCGCGCTCAGCCGCACCGCTCCGTGGCTGGCGGAAATCGTAGTCCCGCCGTTCAACCCCGCCGCCGTCACGTCGCCGTGGCCGGAGCTGATCGTAACCTGCGCGGTCTTCGGCACCGTCACCGTAAGGTTCAGCCGCCCGTTGTCGTTGCTCTCAGACTTCACCAGCACCGACTTGCCTGTCACCGTCACATGCGCCGCCATGGCATCAAAAATCTTCTGTGCATGCGAGTCGGAGTCGGCATAGGCCACCTCATGCGCCTGCACCTGCATCTCCGGTCCGTCGCCCACGGCCACGCTCACGTCGCCCCGCGGATTCTGGATCTGCACCAGCGCATTGGCCGGAACCTGCACCGAAATCGGCTGCTGATCCGCGTCATGCTGCGGCATCCCAAAGAAGTTGAAGAAATTATCGTTATTGCCCCAGTTGGCCCGCATCGGCCCGCCAAAGTTGCTCCAGCCCGCCGCCGCAAAGCCCAGAAGCGCCAGCAGAATCAGAACCCCCACAAAGCCGCCGCTGCGCCGCACCGGAACCTCGCGTCGCAGGTCCAGCGCCCACTCGGCCAGCAGCGCCAGTCCCGCCGCAATCAGCAGCAGCGGCCACCAGTGCCCGTACCAGGTCCAAAAGTTTCCCGGCGCAATTCTCCCGCTGTACAGCAGAACTCCCACCACGCCAATCGCTATCAGAATGATCGGTCCCACCACGGAAGGCACTCGCGGCCCGTAGCCACCGCCATAACCCACCTTCCATGCGGTCCTCTGCGCCCGCATCGCTTCCCGCTGCGCTCGCCAGGCAGCCTTCTGCTGCTCCCGGTAAACCCGCCACTGCGTCCGCGGATCGTACGGCGGCGGTGTGCCTCCCGGAGGAGGATAAGGAGGTTGGCTGCTCATGACTGCCCTCCTTCCGGACCCTTGCCAGGTTCCGGCGTCGCTGCCGGCGTCGCTGCCGATGCTGCCCCGTACGGGCTCCCCGTCGCCGGATTCGCACCCGGATACGCGCCCGGATAGCTTCCCGGATAGGCGCCCGGATAATACGCCTCATCTCCCGCCGCCGCCAGCGCCGCACGCTCCGCCAGCTTCAGCACACCAATCAGGATCAAAAGCAGCGGAACAAACAGGCTCCAGTGCACCAGGTCCGCCTGGTGCAGCAGCGCCACAAAACCCAAAAGCAGCAGTACCAACGGCCCCTTCAGCCGCCGAATCAGAATGTAGCGGTTCATTGAGGACCCCCTTTCGTGTCACCCATCCGGCGCACAATCAGCCAGACCCCAAATCCGATAAACACTAGCGGCCACAGGAAACCCAGAATGTTCGCCGTCACAACGCCCAGCTGGTTCAGCAGCAGAATCAGGCCGAAACCCACCAGGAAAATCGCCCCGATCGGCTCCTTGCGCCGCCAGGAAAGCGGCGGCACCGGGGGCAATCCCGGATCTCCCGGCGGATACCCGCCCACATACGGCGCATGATACGGATCGGCATACGGCCCGGTTGCCGCAGGCGGCGCATATACGCCCGCTCCCGGCGCCCCGCCCGGCATCGCACCCGGCGCACCTGGCATCGGTGCCTGCCCCGCCTGTGGCCCCCGTGGCATCCCGCTTCCACCCATGTTCAGCCAGGTGCCCACCTCGTTCAGTCCCAGCGGATCCGGCAATGGCTGCCCGTCCCGACGCGCAACCGCTGTGTGATACGCCTCAAACGACTGGTAAAGCACCCACGCCCCAATAAAGATGCCGAAAATCGGAAAATGTCCCGCCAGGCTAATCAGGAACGCAAAAATCACCACATGAATCAGGCCCTTGAAAAACTGGCCGTTATACATCGCGCCCACGCCGGGAATCAGCCCCAGCACAGCCGCGGCCACCGGATTCGGGCTGCCCGCCGAGACCGCCACAAACGGCTGCTGCAGGTTCTGCCAGGCCATCAGGCACGGCTCGCACAGGACTTGCCCACCCACCGCGGTTCGAACGCAGTTCGCGCATAGCGCCTTGCCGCAGTTCTGGCAGAACGCTGTTGCCGTTACACCACTGTGATTTACGCAGTCCATATCGTGCTCCTTTCCTCGATCGCTTTCGCGGAGCCGCCGGAGTGCGAAGGCCGGTCCTTCCAAGTGAGAGAGGTTTCTAAATAATCCCCTGAGTCCTCAACGACCGGGGCGCCCGACTGTTGCGGAGGGTCCACACGGGATCCTCCATCCTTCCGGGGGGAACTCTGCTTGGACTCTCCCGGCTGTGAAGGCTGGGCCTTCGGCTCGCTGCTTTCATTCACGTCGCCCTGCGCGTTGCGGCGAAGCTCACGCATCCGCGACTCCACCTCATACACCAGCCGCAGATGGTCGTAGTACCGGATAATCGGCGTCGAAGCCAGCGTCAGCCTGCGCTCCATAAACGAGCGGACCACGCTTGGCCGCAAATTGGAGGCCTTCACGTCCGCCAGCCGCACTCCCGTCAGGTTCAGGGTCAGCGCAATCGAGAAGAACGCCATTGCCGCCGTCATCAGAAGCCGCGGCTCGGCAAACCGCCGAATGCGGCCCATCATCCCCGGCCGCTGCCACGCCGGCGGCATCGGCAGCACGTTGCTGGTGCTCTCCACCAACCCGTAGCCGGCCAGCTGTCCCGGGCCCGTCACTGCCAGAATCCTGTCCACCAGCCCCTCGGGAATCTCAGGGTCCGGGGAAAGGAACTCCAGCCACTCCCGGCCCCGCCGCGCCTCTTCAAACAGCGCCGCGCAGCCTGCGCAGGTGGCCATGTGTGAGGTAAACGTTACCTCATCCTCGGGTCGCAGCAGCCCATCCAGCGCATCCGCCAGCAGCGTTTCCCACTGCCCACAGGCTGCAGAATTCGGAATGTTCGCGCGGTCTGCCATGATTACATCACCTCCCGCTTATTACGCTCCAGCAGGCGCGCAAGTTCCGCGCGGCCACGACTGATGCGGGACTTGACCGTCCCTTCGGGGATTGCCAGCACCACCGCAATCTCCTTGTAGTCCATATCCTGCAAATCTCTTAGAATCACGGCTTCCCGCAGCTCCGCAGACACCCTCGCCAGCGCCCCCTGCACCATCCGCGCCAGTTCCTTCTGCGCCGCCGATTCGTGCGGGGAAGGCCCGGAGGCCGTCAACCGGTCCACCGGCCGCAGCTCGTCCGTCTCGTTCCAACCATCATCCAATGAGCTGGTTGCCCGCTGGTTCCGCGTCCGCCGAAAATTGTCCACCAGCAGGTTGCGGGTCATCGTCGTGATCCAAACCTGCAGGCTGCCCCGGCCCATGTCAAAGCTGGCCAGGTTCGAATAAATTTTCAGAAAAACGTCTTGCGTCAGGTCTTCGGCATCCGCCGCGTTCCCCGTAAACCGGTAACACAGCCCGTAGACACGCCGGTGGTGCGTGCGGACCAGTTCGGCCCATGCGCCGGAATCCCCGTCCATACAGCGGCGGACGATTTGAGACCAGTCGATCTCCAGCGCATTCACCTCCCCGCGCATCATGCGGGTCCCGGACGACACTGCGACATTCCCCGCAAGCGGGCGTCCTGCCGGCGGCGGAGAACTTGCCTCCCGGGATTGCACCCTGCGCCGCAGAGGCTTCGGCGGCGCCGCCATTCCCATCCCGCTCCAGCTTAATGTAACTACGCCTTGCATAGGGGGCTCTACGAAGATTTTGCGGGGTTTGTTCCACAGCCGGCACGCCTTACTCGCTTTTCTCGCATGCCAAGGCCGGATTGCCCTGTTTCCAGGTCAAGTTCAGGTCAAACGCCCCAGCCGGGCCGCCTCGCCCCGCCGCATCCCTCCGCCGAACCCGCAACATCCTTCAAAGCGCCGTGAACCATCTAGCGGCTAGAAGCTGGCTCCGCGCAGCGGAGCCACCAGCGTCAAGCCCCCTTGGCCCACACTCCCCGCCAACTCCCTCATTCCAAGCCACAAACTCCCGCCCGGCCTTTGCCGGTCATTTCCCCTTCCCGGCGCATACTGGAAGGTGTCCTCTTGTCTTTGATCCCTAATGCCTAGTCCCTAGTTCCTAGTCCCTGATCCCTGATCTCTGATCTCTGATCTCTGATCTCTGATCTCTGACAACTGAGTACTGCTCCGCACGGCAGAGCCCCCCTCCCCCCCCTGTTTTATTTTTTGCAGTTTTCCACAGCAGTTTTGCAGATTAATTCGCCGTTTATGATCCGGCGATTCGAGCGCACGACGGTCCGCTGCCTCCTCGGACCGCCGCGCTCTACCGTTTGCCCTGCGCCCGAAAACCGCCTTTAATACCGCTCCAGAAACGCCGGGTCCACCGGGTTCTCAAACAGCGAAGCGTCGCGCGTCACAATCGTCAGCCCCGAAGGCGTCACAAAGTAGCGCCGCTTGTCCTCCACCGGGTCGTAGCCAATCACCGTTCCTTCCGGAATATGCACGTCGCGGTCGATAATCGCCTTTCGGATGCGGCAGTGCCGCCCGATTTTCACGTGCGAAAAGATGATGCTCGCGTCCACGTCCGAGTACGAGTTCACGCGCACATCCTGCGACAACACCGAGTTCGACATCGATGCGCCCGAAATAATCACGCCCGCCGTGATAATCGAGTTGATCGCCATGCCCGTCCGCCCCGGCTCGCCAAACACGAACTTCGCCGGAGGATACTGCCGCACCCGCGTCCGGATAGGCCAGCTCTTGTCATAGAGGTTGAAGGTCGGCGAAACCGAGCACAAATCCATGTTCGCTTCGTAGTAGGCGTCCAGCGTCCCCACATCGCGCCAGTAAAGCGCCTGCTGTTTGTTCTCGTCCACAAAGCTGTACGCCACCATCTTCTTCTTGCCCAGCATGTTCGGCAGGATGTTGTGGCCAAAGTCATGCTTCGAGTTCGGGTCCTCCGCATCGGCAATCAGGGCCTTCAGCAGAGCCTCCGTGTTGAAGATGTAAATCCCCATCGACGCATCCACCGCGTCCGGGTTAAAGGGCGACCGAATGGTCGTGGACGCCGGCTTCTCCTGGAACCCCAGCACCTCGCCCGTCTGCCCCACTTCCACAACGCCAAACCGCGAAACCTCATCCGGAGCAATCGGCAGCGTCGCCAGCGTCACCTCCGCCTTGGTCTGCACGTGGTGGTCCATCATGCGGCTGTAATCCATCTTGTAAATGTGGTCGCCAGACAGGATGATGATGTGCTTCGGCTGTTCGCTGCCAATCGAGTAAATATTCTGGTACACCGCGTCCGCCGTGCCCATATACCAGTTCGCGCCCGTCCGCTGCATCGGCGGCAGCAGCTCAATAAACTCGCCCAGTTCCTGCGCCACAATCCCCGTCCAACCTTCGCGGATGTGCCGGTTCAGGCTCAGCGCCTTGTACTGCGTCATGATGTACACTTTGCGCAGTCCGGAGTTGATGCAGTTGGAAAGCGTGATGTCGATGATCCGGTAGTGCCCGCCGAACGGAACTGCCGGCTTGGCGCGATCGCGGGTAAGCGGGAAGAGCCGTTCGCCGGCGCCTCCCGCAAGCAAGACTCCCAAGGTGTCCTTCATGTCCGTTCCCCTGTTTGGTAGGCGTTGTGTGTCCAGCTCACCACGGCCCGACCTCCCGTGCCGCAGTCCGGGACAGCATTCTTTTCAATGAAAACTTTCCACAAGTGCTGCCGAACCGGGAAGATTACCACACGCGCTTACCGCGCGCAGCCCACCCGAATTCCTCCGCGTTCGCTCCGCTCAAATCTGTGCGCGGCAACTTCCGTCCGCATCCCGTGCTTCCATCTCCCATTGCTCTTCGTGGTAGTCTTTCGTGTTCTCTGATGAGGCATCCTGATGAATCGTTTGATTCTGTCCTTTGTTCTCGCA
Source organism: Occallatibacter sp. (assembly GCA_035531055.1). GTDB lineage: Bacteria > Acidobacteriota > Terriglobia > Terriglobales > Acidobacteriaceae > Telmatobacter. The sequence goes on from DATKTQ010000098.1 coordinate 13,872, forward strand.
GCTGCCACGCTTTCGGTTCCCGCCGTCCCGCAGCAGACCCCTCCGCAAACCACCCTCCGTGTCACCAGCCGCGCCGTACTCGTCGACGTCATCGTCACCGATCACCACGGCAACCCTGTCACCGGACTCAAGCAGGACGACTTCTCCGTCACCGACCAGGGCAAGCCGCAAACCATCAGCTTCTTTGAGGAGCACCTCAGCAAACCCCCGGCGGCACCCGTCCAGATTCCCAAACTCCCTCCCGACGTCTTCACCAATGCCTCCCCTTTTCCCGCGCCGCCCACCGTCAACGTCCTCCTCCTCGACTCCCTCAACACCCAGATGGCGGACCAGAGCTACGTCCACAACCAGGCCCTCAAATTCCTCAAGACCGCCAAGCCCGGCTCCCGCATGGCCATCTTCACCATGGGCCTCGGCCTGCACTTTATCCAGGGATTCACCGACGACCCCGCCGTGCTGATGGCCACCCTGAAAAACAAGAAGAACAACGAAGTCGAGTCCTCGGCCTTGCTCAAGGGCCAGCAGGAAACCAACGCTCAGCAGAATTTGACCGGCATGATGAGCGAACCCGTCCCCTCTGGCGGAGGCACCATCGTCACCTCTGCACCCGCCGCCATGATTACCGCCCTCCAGACCTTCATGCAGGAAAACGACCTCTCCCGGTCGGTCGATCGCACCTTCCTCACCCTCGAAAATCTGCAACGCCTCGCCACCTTCCTCAACGGCTTTCCCGGCCGCAAAAATGTTATCTGGTTCTCTGAGCAGGTGCCCGGCATCTTCCTCGACCCCAGCAGCCATCAGGTTGAAGCGGATCCTCGTCTCGACAGGGAACTGAAGAATACCCTCGCCATGCTCGCTGCCGCCCGCGTGGCCCTCTACCCGGTCGATGCCGGCGGCGTCGCCGGAAACTCCCTCTACACGGCAGCCAACGTCCTGCCCCACGTGAACACCGGATCGCAAATGGTGGGCCCCACCGGCCAACTCTCCCAAAGCCTCACCACCGAGGACAGCGCCCGCAACCTCAATCAGGAAAACATGAAAATGCTCGCCAGGGAGTCCGGCGGCGAAGCCTTCGTCAACACCAACGGCCTCGACAAAGTCATCTCCAAAATCAGCTCCACCAGCGGCGACTTCTACTCCCTCTCTTACGCGCCCACCGACTCCAAGATGGACGGAACCTACCGCAACATCCGCGTCGAGGTCTCCGGCGGCCACTACGACCTCTCCTATCGCCGCGGCTACTACGCCGTCGAAGCCGGCCTGCCCGGCGAAGCCCTGGCCATCCGCAACCAGACCGTGCAACGCCTCGCCGCACAGAACCCCGGCGCCGTCGATCCCCTCTTGCCGTTCATGGATCTTGGCATGCCGCAGAGCCGGCAGATCCGCTACAAGGTCCAGATTCTGCCTCAGCCCGATTCAGACCAGCCGCCCGTAGGGGCCACGCCCGGCCTCAAGGGTCCGTTCCGACGCTACTCGGTGGGCTTTGCCGTCGATCTCAACGATCTGGACCTGAATCTGGGCACCGACAGACTGCACAAGGGAATGCTCAATCTCTCGCTCGTCGTCTATGACCGCTATGGCAACCGGATCAGCCGCGAAGACCACCGCGTGGCCCTCAACATCAAGCCCGACGTCTGGACCATCTTTTGGAAGACGGGGCTGCAACTGAAGCTGGAACTCTCCGTGCCGAAAGGGAACTACTGGCTGCGTACCGGCATCTACGACGATGCTTCCGGCAGAGTGGGCACCGTGGAGGTTCCACTCAGCCTGGTCAAACCGTTCCAGGCCGCTGCGCAATAAAGCCAATTAGACGGCGGCACAGGAACGGACCCGCAAAGTCAGGCCGCGCCACTGGCGCGCAGGCTGTCTTCGCCGCGCCCCAGCGTTACCGCTTCTTCTTGAACTTGTATTCCACGCCCACTGAGATGGCGAAGTTCACATCCCACTGCTTGGTGTTCGGAGCGTAGTTGATGCCGTAATGCGTAATCACCGCATCCGGCGTGATGCGAAACACCCAGCGCGCTGAGCGGTTCAGGTCTATGTGGCCGCCCACAATGGCCCCAAGCGCCATCTGGTTGTTATAGAAGGCCACCGAAGAAGGCGGATGCCCGCGCAGGTCGTGCTCAAAGTTGCCGTAGGCCCCGCCGAACATGGCGTGCGCAATCAAGTCGCCGTGCTTGTTGTGCGGACCCAGCCACTCCGGTCCGGCCACAAACAGGTACTGGCTCACAAACGGTCCACGAATGTCATAGGGGTTCGGTCCCGCACCGCTCGTGCCCACGTATCCGCGCCCGCTGCCTTCCACGCCCCAGCGCTTCGTCAGCCAGTAGGAACCGGAGACATCCAGTCCGCCCAGATTCGAGCCCTGCAGCAGCGTCGGCCCCGCCTTCATGTGGTCATATGCCATGCCCACCGAAAGGTCGTACCGGTTGTCGTAGGTCACATGGGCCAGCGGATCAATCGAGATGTACGGTGTCTTGCTGGTCTGTTCACTCGTCTGTTCGTTCGTCTGCTGGGTTGGGCTCTGGCTGGATGAGCTTTGACCCTGGGCCAGTGGAAGAACAAACAGGGCCAGGGCGGCTACGGCGGCAATTGTGGCGGTGAAACTTACTCTGGGACGCATCACCTCTCAGCTTACAGGACCACGCCGAGGGCGGACAACGCCGCCGGCAGCATTTTACGGCGTACAGCGCTCGCCCCACTGCGCGTATACCAGGTATCGGGCCGTGTCCAGCGTCTCCAGCGCGCCCGCCGCCGCCCGCCACAGGGCCGACTCCGGCTCCAGCCCCGGCGCGGCATGGGTGTGCCATTCCACCGGAAGATGGCTGAAAATCAGCCCCGCCCGCGGCAGGTGATATCTGCTGGAAACCACCTCCGCCGAACCCCAGCCGTGCTTCTTCATCACCCGCACCGCGTAGCAGGCGTTCTGGATGGTGTCTTTGGCATGTGGCTCAAGGAAGATCGCCGATGGCGGAATGCCCTGCGCCTCGGCCGCCCGTGCCATCACTTCCGCTTCCACAAATCGGTTGGCCGCCGCGCCCCCGGTCAAAATCAGCCGCGAAGCCACGCCACGCTCATACTCGCGCACGCCCTCCGTTACGCGGGCCAGCTGCTCCGGCGTCGGGTTTCCGTCCCGGTCCGCCGGCGAGCCCAGCACGATAATCGCGTCAAACCGGTTCAGGCTGGTGTTGCCCGCCGACGACAACGCACGGGCCAGCGCCGCCCAGCCCAGCACCGCCGCAGCAGCCAGGCAGCAGCCCAGCGCAAGTTGCCAGCGCCAGCTCACCCGACGCCGCTTCGCTGGAATCGACCGATGCCTCGGCCGCCGCACGGGCGCCTGCCTTCTAAATTGTCTGGGTGGCCGCGTATTTGCCAGGAAACTGCCCTCCAGCTTCCACTCTATCCTGAGCGGCAGTCCGCCCCGCGCCTTCGCTCCCGGCCCGTACCAACCGGTGCAATTCCGCCCGCGCCGGTCCACCCGCGCAGGGGCAAAATCAGTCCAAATCCAGCGGCTCGCCCCACGCAGAAAACGCAATTTCGCTCAGTGGCTTGCGGACTCTCGGCTCCGTCTCACGCGCAATCAGCGTTTCATTCGGCAGCGCCGCCGGCTCGCCCTGGTAGCCCACCGCAATCACCGAACCCAGCGCGTACTCCTCGGGAATCTCCAGCAATTTGCGCAGCCCGTCGTGGTCAAAGCCGCCCATCTGGTGCGCCGCCAGGCCCAGCCCGACCGCCTGCACCACCAGCAGCGCCGCGGCCGCGCCCAGGTCATACAGCGCATAGGCATTCGGCGTGTTCCTCCGCCCTCCCAGCGTCCGCGCCGCGCCCACCATCAGCACCGGCGCCGCCAGCGCCCAGTCCCGATTGAACTCCACAAGCGACTCGGCAATTTTGTTGTACGCACTGGAGTTTCGCCGCCCCACCACAAACCGCCACGGCTGCTCATTGCTGGAAGAAGGCGCCCACCGCGCGGCCTCCAGCAGCGCCTTCAGGTCCGCCATGCTCACCTCGCGCTGCGTGTAGGAGCGCGGGCTCCATCGATTGCGCAGCGCAGGCAGCATGCCCTCCACCTGGGGCGCAAGTTTCACTGCATTGGTCTCGTGCAAAGTCAGCGTCATGGGCAGTTTTGCCTCCGGGAAAAGATGGCGTGCCCGTATTGGATTCCAGAACCTGCCGCGAGGATGCGCCTGTCTGGCCGGTCTGGCCCGTCTCGTCCCTCAGGGATACATGCGGTGCAGAGTCCGCGCAAAGGGAATCGTCTCCCGCACGTGATCCAGCGCGCACACCCACGCCACCACGCGCTCAATGCCCATGCCAAAGCCCGCATGCGGCACAGAGCCATACCGCCGCAAATCCAGATACCACTGGAAGGCCTCCAGCGGCAGATTGTGGTGCTCAATCCGGCTCTTCAGCAGCTCATAGCTCGACACACGCTGCGACCCGCCAATCACCTCGCCGTAGCCCTCCGGCGCCAGCACGTCCACGCACATTGCAAAGCGCGCATCCTTCGGGTCCGGCTCCATATAAAACGCCTTCACGTCTGCCGGGTAGCGATGCACCATCACCGGCCGGTCAAACTGCGAGCTCAGCCACGTCTCGTCCGGCGAGCCAAAGTCGTCCCCGTACTCGAACGCGTGATCCAGTTCGCCCTTCGCGTGCGCCTCGTTCAGCATCGTCACCGCCTCGTCATAGCGCAGCCGCGGAAACGGCGGCAGAATCGCCTTCAGCTTCTCCGGGTCGCGCTCAATCACCGCAAGCTCCGCCGCGCGATTCTTGAGGACGCTCTGCACAATGTGCGACAGAAAATTCTCCGCCAGCTCAAGCAGCCCGTCCAGGTCCATGTAGGCCACCTCCGGCTCAATCATCCAAAACTCCGTCAGGTGCCGCCGCGTCTTGGACTTCTCCGCGCGAAACGTCGGCCCAAAGCTGTACACCTTGCCCAGCGCCAGCGCCGTGGCCTCAATGTAAAGTTGTCCGCTCTGCGTCAGGAACGCCGGGTCGCCAAAGTAGTCCACCGGGAACAGGGTCGACGTGCCTTCGCAGGCCGCCGGCGTCAGAATCGGCGGGTCCGTGCGGATGAATCCGTTCGAGTCAAAGTACTCCTGCGCTGCTCGCATAATCTCCGCGCGAATGCGCAGAATGGCCGACTGGCGCGGCGACCGCACCCACAAGTGGCGGTGTTCCATCAGGAAGTCCACGCCGTGTTCCTTCAGCGTAATCGGATACGGGTCCGACTCCGGCACGCGCTGTACCACCTCAACATTCTCAACATCCAGCTCGAAGCCGCCCGGTGCGCGCTTGTCCGCCTGCACCTTGCCGGTCACAATCACCGACGACTCCTGCGTAAGCCCCTTCAGCGCTTCAAACACCTCCGGCGAAACGCTCTTCACATGCGCCACACCCTGCACCGTGCCCGTGCCGTCGCGGAAAATCGGAAACAGCAGCTTGCCGCTCTCGCGCAGGTTATAGAGCCACCCGCGCAGCGTCACAGACTCGCCTTCATGGTTACCCAGTGTGGCAATGGTGGCCACCGGCGCAGTTGGCCGGGACTCAGGAGTGGCGGCGGTTGCTTCAGGCATCGATTCTTCGGGCATGGTTGGGTTGCTCTCCGGGCGGCATCTTCTCCTCCTCCGCGGGCCAGAATCCTCCTGCGGGCGGGGGCGCCCGTGTCTGCGGGCGTGCCGAACGTTTCAGAATAGCGCGGAACGGCCTCCAGCAGTTGTGCGGCCGGCACTCGCGGCCACCCGGCCCCATGGTTTATTGTCCAAAGCGTATGGAAACCAGCCACAGCAGCGTGCCGCACCCCACACCCGAGGCCGAGGAAGTCTACCGGCGCTGGATTCGCTTTCTCGACGAAGAGTTCCTGCGGCACCGCTCCCCAGAGCGCCGCGCGGAGATTGTGCGTGAGCAGCTCTATCAGCTCTACCTGGGCCGCCCCTACCAGGGCAAGCGCAACATCTCCCTCACAAGCGAGTTGCCCGGCAACGTGCTCAGCCTCTCGCTCGACCCGGAGAACGCCACCCTCGACGCCGAGTATTTTCCAGACGTGGACCCGGAGCGCTACGCCATCCGCAAGCCGCTGCTCTGGTTCTGGCAGATGTTTGACCGCTCACCCATCGGACCCAACCTCTGGCTGGGCATCCGCTTCCGCTGCATGCTGGCCCGCCACATCTTTGACCACATGGGCTCCGGCGTCCGCATCTATCACGGCGTCGAACTCATCTATGGCTACAACCTTTCCGTCGGCGACGGCGCCGTCATCCGCCAGGGCGCGCTGCTCAGTGACCGCGGCGGCATCACCATCGGCAAGGGCGCCGTCGTCGGCTCCTTCGCGCGCATCTTCTCGCACAGTTACTCGCAGGACAACTTCGAGCGCGTCACCCTGCAGCCCACGCGCATCGGTGCCGCCGCCCGCATCGGCAGCCACGCCATTGTGCTGGCCGGGCAAAATGTGGCCGCAGGCGAGGCCATAGGCAGCTTTCCCGTGGAGCGCAGCTAGAAGGCCGCGCAGCTCCCGCATGCTACCCTGAACCTTGCCGCCCCAGGGAGTCTTCGTTTGTCACAGTCCGCCTTCATCAAAGACATTTTTGAGTTCGTCCTGCTCATCTTTTCGCTCTGCGTGCATGAGAGTGCCCACGCCTGGACTGCCTCCATGCTCGGCGACCAGACCGCGCGCCTCGAAGGGCGCATCACCCTTAACCCCGCTTATCATGTGGACCCGATCGGCACGTTGCTGATTCCGGCCGTCATCATCTTCGGCCCGCTCTTCGGCTTCAGCCTCTTCAGCGGTTATCTCATCGGCTGGGCCAAGCCCACGCCCATCATCACGCGCAACTTCCGCAAGATCATCCGCGACGAAAACCTGGTCACGCTCGCCGGTCCGGCGTCCAATCTTCTCCTCGTGCTCATCGCTCTGGCCGTCCTCATCGTTGCGTCCTTCGTCATGCCCAACGGCCGTGTTGTGGTGGTGAATTCGTTCCTCGTCAGCCTCGGCGCCCACGGCAACTTTGTTCCGCAGCCCCTCCTGCTGCTCTGCTCGCTGGCCATCCTCATCAACCTGTCGCTGTTCTTCTTCAACCTGCTGCCCATTCCGCCGCTGGATGGCAGCCACATCCTGCGCAACATGCTGCCTTACAGCGCGGTCCAGGTCTATGACCGCATCGGCGGCTGGATCGGATATCTCCTCATGATCTTCGTCGGCGGCTTCGTCCTCAGCCTGCTCATGGACCCCGCGCTGCGGCTTGTCCTTTCCGCACTCGCGCATTCCTAAAGAATCCGCCCGTGCGCGGTGTGCGCGGCTTTCTCCGGCTGCCGGTACAATGGACTCAGCCCTGAAACAAGGAACCAGAACTCTGGCGGCCGCAGGCCCGCGCCGCCCCGGAAGCGATACGCACCATGCCTGAACAAGCCACTTCCTCATCCCGTCCCCGCGTCCTCAGCGGCATGCGCCCCACCGGCAAGCTCCATCTGGGCAACTACATGGGCGCGCTCGCCAACTGGGTCAAGCTGCAGGACCAGTACGAGTGCTACTTCTTCATCGCCGACCTGCACGCGCTCACCACCGACTACGCCGACACCTCGCAGATTGCAGCCAACACCCTCGAAGTTGCGCTCGATTTTCTCGCCGCCGGCCTCGACCCCGAGCGCTGCACTGTCTTCGTGCAGAGCCACGTCAAGCAGCATTACGAGCTGCCCCTGCTCCTCGGCATGATTACGCCGCTCGGCTGGCTGGAGCGTGTGCCCAGCTACAAGGAAATGCAGGAGAACCTCTCCAGCAAGGACCTCACCACCTTCGGCTTCCTCGGTTATCCGGTGCTGATGGCGTCGGACATCCTGCTCTATCAGCCGCAATTCGTCCCGGTCGGCCAGGACCAGCAGGCCCACGTCGAGCTGACCCGCGAAATCGCCCGCCGCTTCAACCAGTTCTATCCAAAACCGACGGCCAGCAACGTTGAGGACATCCTCCGAGAAGCAAATGTACTTACTCCACCGAGCAAGGGTCCCGAGCTTCGAAAACTTACTGAGATGAACCCCAAGGAAAAGATAAACTACGTATCCGCCCGCGTCGCAAGCGATGTTCAATCTCGGCGTTATGTCCTCCCCGAGCCAAAGGTACTGCTCACGCCCTCGCCCAAACTGCCCGGAACCGACGGCCGCAAGATGTCCAAGAGCTATGGCAACACCATCCAGATGACCGATCCCGAGCCCGTCGTCCGCCAGAAGCTCAAGACCATGGTCACGGACCCCGCGCGCGTTCGTCGAACCGACGAGGGCGACCCCGACAAGTGCCCCGTCGGCGATTTGCACAAGGTGTTTTCCACTCCGGAGACCCTCGCGAAAGTCTATGATGGGTGCCGTTCGGCCGGAATCGGCTGCATCGAGTGCAAAGGCTGGGCAGCCGATGCGTTGGTACAGATTCTGAACCCGATTCAGGAGCGGCGCGCGAAGCTCTCCGAGCCCCAGGTGAAGGAGATTCTCCGCGCCGGCTCAGCCCGCGCCTGTGCCCGCGCCGGGCAAACTATGGAAGAAGTCCACGCCGCCATGCAGTTGGCGCGCATCGACTAGGAACTCCGGCAATCGCAGCCCGCGCAACCCGATAGGCGCAACCCGGTACAAGCAATGCAGGAAACCCGTTGACTGAAGAGAATCCCAACCCGGCAAACAGCGCCCCTCCCAACGAGACCGGCCAGACCGCGCCTGCCCACACCGCGCAGCCAGCCGGGCCGCCGCTGGTGCTGGTGCCTCCGCCGGGGCCGGAAAACAAGCCCACCAAATCCGCCGCAAAGAGCAAAAAGCCCGAGGAAGCCCCCGAAGAATCGCCCTTCAACGTCACCGTGGGCCTGGTGTATGATGGCCCGCTCGATCTGCTGCTGGACCTCATCCGCAAGCAGGACATCGACATCTACGACATTCCCATCGCCCGGATTACGGCGCAGTTTCTGGCCTATGTGAACCAGCTCAAGGCCGGCGACGTGGACGTGGCCGGGGAGTTTATTTATACGGCCTCCCTGCTGATCCACATCAAGAGCAAGATGTTGCTGCCGCGCACCGCCGCCGGGCCGGACGACGCCGCCGAGGACCCGCGCCGCGAGCTGGTGGAGCGGCTGCTGGAGCATGAGCGCTTCAAGAACGCTGCCCAGATGCTGCAGCAGAAGCAGATGCTGGAGGCCGCCACGTGGACCAACCCCGGCCTGCGCGAGTTCAAGGACGACGCCGCGGCCGAGCCGGAAATTGCCGCCGACACCGTGGACCTGGTGCGCGTCTTCCGCGACATTCTGGACCGGGCCCGCTCGCGCCCCACCTTCAACGTGCAGGACGATGCGGTCACCGTGGGCCAGATGATCCAGTTCCTCACCCGGCGGCTGGCCATGGAAGACAAGCCGGTGGCCTTGCGCCGCATGCTCAGCCACACGCGCTCAGAGCGCGCCCTGGTGGCCATGTTCCTGGCCCTGCTGGAGTTGGTGCGTTTGCAGGCCATCCTGCTGCGGCAGGACCGCGCCTTCTCCGAAATCTTTATCAAGAAGAGCACCGGCTTTGACGGCGTGATGAACGAAGGCCTGGCCAACGCCCGAGACGACTGGCGCTAGGCCCACCGGAGCGGCGAACTTTCTGCCCCGTTTCCATATTTTGCGGTTTCCCTCCATTCCATCCCGCCGGCAGTGCGCAGTCATGCCCCGCTTCCGGTACGATACTTAAGGTACTGATTGCAGAATGAGCCTGAAAGCCAAGCTAGAAGCCGTTATCTACGCCGCGGAGGAGCCCGTCACTCTGGCGCAGCTCGCCGTATTGTTTGCCGCCGAAGCCCTTGATTGGAAAGCGGAGCAGGAGGCTGCGTCCGCAGCCGAACTGGCCGAAGCACCCACCACCGAGCAACTGCCCCTGCCGACCCATAGCGTAGAAATGCCCGGGGAGAATCCCGACCCTGAGCCGGCAACGGAACCAGAACCCGTGACCGACGCCGAAGCCGGGGAAGACTCCGCAGCCGCTGAGCAGGCCGCGGACGCACCCGAAACCGCATCCGAAGCCGAGCCCGACCCGGAGGCGGAAGCCAGACGGGCCGCCCGGCAGCGTGACCGCGAGGTGAAGACCATCCTGCGGCAGCTGCTGGACGAACTGATGGCCGGCTACGCCGCCGACCAGCGGGGCGTGGAGATCCGCGAGATTGCCGGCGGCTACCGCATGGCCACCAAGCCTGAGTGCCACGACTCCGTGCGCCTGTTCATCAAGAGCCTCAAGCCGCCGATGAGGCTCTCTCTACCCGCGCTGGAGACGCTGGCTGTGATTGCCTACAAGCAGCCGGTCACGGCGCCTGAGGTGAATGAGATTCGCGGCGTGGAGTCGGGCGGCGTGTTGGGCTCGCTGCTGAGCCGCAAGCTCATCGCCACCGCCGGCCGCAAACCGGTGATTGGTCGGCCCATCCTGTACAAGACGACCAAGGAATTTCTGCTTCGCTTCGGCCTCAAGGACGTTGCCGAACTGCCGTCCATGGAAGAGTTTGAGAAGATGGCGGCGCTGGAGCTGAGCGAGCCCGAGCAGGAGCCGGAACCGGAGAATGCGGAGGACGTGGGACCTGCCACGGGCCCAGACCTCGACGAGGACGCGCCGGAGGATTCGGCCGACACTGCGACCGAGGAGGCCCCCACTGAGGAAGCGCCTGCCGCGGAAGCCCAAACCGCATTGGCGGAGGCAACCGGCGAAGGCGAACCGGCGGACCCCGCGGAATCCGAGAGTTCCCGAAATGACTGACGACCTGAACCCCGAAACCGGCGAACCTGAGCTGGAGCCGGAAGAGAGTTTTGCCGACGAAATCCGGATGGAAGACACGGCGCCAGACTCGGCAGAAGACGAAGCCGATGCCCCGGAGGGCCGGTCGACCCTGGAGATTATTGCCGTGGAGGCCGACTTTGAGCTGCCAGCACGCCCGCCGGCACGGCAGGAGCGGCTGCAGAAGATTCTTGCCCAGGCCGGAGTGGCCAGCCGCCGCGCCGCCGAGGAGATGATTGAGCAGGGCCGCGTGCAGGTGAACGGCAAGACCGTGACCGAGATGGGCACCAAGGCCGACCCGGACCAGGACCATATCCGAGTGGATGGCAAGCTGCTGCGCGGGGCCGAGCGGCTGCGCTACTTTATGCTGAACAAGCCCCGCGGCTACGTGACCACCGTGAAGGATCCCGAGGGCCGGCCAACGGTGATGGAATTCTTTGCCCGTGCGGGCGAGCGCCTCTATCCGGTGGGCCGGCTGGACTACCTGAGCGAGGGCCTGCTGCTGGTGACCAACGACGGCGAACTGGCCAACGGACTCACGCGGGCCGCCTCCGGGGTGGAAAAGACCTACCTGGTGAAGGTGGCTGGCCAACCCGCAGAGGAGCTGCTGGACCGGCTGCGCGAAGGCGTTTCCATTGAACGCGGCCAGGTGGGCGAAGGCAAGGTTCGCACCGCTCCGGCGCGGATTCGCCAGGTGCGCCAGGGAGACAATCCGTGGTATGAAGTGGTGCTGATTGAGGGGCGCAACCGCGAGTTGCGCAAGATGTTTGAGGAGATCGGCCACCACGTGGAGAAGATTCGCCGGGTGGGCTACGGCCCGCTGGTGCTGGATCTCGAGCCAGGCATGACGCGCGAGCTGGATCCGCAAGAGGTGGAGGCCCTGCGCATGACGGCCGCCGGCAAAGGGAAGCCCAAGCGCATGAAGTCCACGCCCCTGCTGCCCACGGACGCGGGTCTTTCTGCCGAGCAGCGAGGCGCCCGCGCCAAGGGCCGGGCCTATAAGCCGCCCGAGCGTAAATTTGACCGGAAGCCCAAGGGCGGCGCTGCCGAGAGACCGCCAAGAAGCGGACCACGGCCTTCCTTCAGCAAGCCGGCAGGCAAGTTCGGCGGGGCAGACCGGCGTCCGGCGCAGGCCAAGACCTTCAATAAGCCCTGGAGCGAAAAGCCCCGCAGCGACAGGCCCGAAGGCAGCAAATCCTGGGCCAAGAAGCCCGAGGGCGATTTCGCTGCAAGACCGCCGAGAAGCGGACCCCTGCCGTCCTTCAGCAAGCCGGCAGGCAAGTTTGGCGGGGCAGACCGGCGTCCGGCGCAAGCCAGGACCTTCAGTAAACCCTGGAGCGAAAAGCCCCGCAGCGACAAGCCTGAAGGCAGCAAACCCTGGGCCAGGAAGCCCGAGGGCGGTTCTGCGGCAAGACCGCCGAGAAGTGGACCCAGACCTTCCTTCAGCAAGCCGGCAGGAAAGCTTGGCGGGGCAGACCGGCGTCCGGGGCAGGCCAAGCCCTTCAGCAAGCCCCGCAGCGAGAAGCCCTGGGCCCAAAAGCCTGAGGGCGGCTCTGCCGAGAGGCCGCCGAGAAGCGGTCCCCGGCCCTCCTTCAGCAAGCCGGCAGGAAAGTTTGGCAAGAGCGCACCGGGCGGCAAAACCGGCACAGGCGGCCGGAGCAAACCGGCCTTCGGCGGCAAAGCGGGCAAGCCGGCTTTCGGAAGTAAGCCCGGCGGCGCAAGACCGAAGACGGGCGGGGCGGGGCGGGGCGGTCCGCCGCGCGGCGGGTCACGTCCGGCAGGGCCACGTCCGGGCGGTTCACGTTCTGGAAGTCCACGTCCGGGAGGCTCACGGCCAGGCGGTTCGCGTCCGGGCGGCCCGCGGCGACCCGGCTCGCGATAGGCGGCCAGGCGCTGTCACCTTTAGCGCGTCTGGCGCATCTGAACAGCCATGAGCACAGAGGGAACAACCATGAGCATGGAAAAAGCGACGTTTGGAGCAGGGTGTTTCTGGGGCGTGGAGGCGGCGTTTGCCGCACTTCCCGGCGTGACCGCGACCGCGGTAGGGTACGAAGGCGGCGCGATGGAACGACCCACCTACAAGGACGTGTGCACGGACCAGACAGGGCACGCCGAAGTGGTGGAGCTGGAGTTTGATCCGGCGCAGATCCGCTATGAGCAAATCCTGGACGCCTTTTTCTCCCTGCACGACCCCACCACGCTGAACCGGCAGGGGCCGGACTGGGGAACGCAGTACCGGTCGGCCATCTTCTTCCACTCCGCGGAGCAGGAAGCCGCGGCGCGGGCCAAGATGGAGCAGTTGACTGCCGAAGGGCGCTTCAAGCCCAAGCGCATTGTCACAGTGGTGGAGCCGGCGCAGACCTTCTGGCGCGCAGAGGACTACCACCAGCGTTACCTGGAGAAGCGCGGCCTGTCGAGCTGCCACATTTGAGCGAGTGGCGGGCTATTGCTTGCCCTGACCCAGCCGCCAGGCCTTGATGTACTTCCAGTGGATGTAGACCGAGTGGTTGAGGTGCAGAATGAGCCCCTCGCGCCTGTCCAGGAAGCCCAGCCGGAAGACGTAATTGTAGACAAACGTGGCCGCGGGGTTCAGCACCGTGTTCCACACGAAGGCGGGCCAGGATTTGCTGGTGCGTCCGCGCTGGTGCAGCAGCTGGGCAATCTCATTGCTGTAGCGGTTCATGTGCTCCAGGTAGATGGCCATGGTCGGGTAGGCGTAGTGGAGCATCGGGTGCCGCAGCCGTCCGCGGGGCCCCGTGAACAGCGGCGTGGAGTGCGGGCCGACGCCCTCGCTCAGCCGGGCCGCGCCGCGCCGGAAGAGGCGCAGCTTCAGGTCCGGGAAGAATCCGCCGTGGCGAATCCAGCGACCGAAGTAGAGGTTGAGCCGGGGAATCCAATAGGCTCCGAACCGGGGCTCACCGCGAAGCACCTCGCGAATCTCCGCCTGCAGCTCCGGCGAGAGCACCTCGTCGGCGTCCAGCAACAGAATCCAGTCGCTGGTGCAGAGGTCCAGAGCCACGTTCTTCTGCTCGCCGTGGCCGCCAAAGGCGTGGTAGCTGGTTTTTGCGCCGAAGGACTGGGCAATCTCCAGTGTTCGGTCGCGGGAGCCGGAGTCGACCACGATGATTTCGTCGGCCCATCGCACGCTTTCCAGGGTGCGAGGCAGGTTGGCCTCCTCATTCATGGCGATCATGGCTACGGAGAGGGTCTGCGGCATCGAAGGCAGAATACAACAGCCGGTCCGGACGCACGACAACCCCTGAAAATTGCTGCAAATGCCGCTGGACCGCGAAAGGTGCGGGCGTGATAGAGTGGGATTCCACGGAGGGCGGGGGAATGGCGGCAGAAACCCAGCTTGCGGGCAACGGCGAGGTGATTGACCTGCAACAGCAGGTCGCCCGGTTGCAGGCGCTGCTGGAGGCCACGCGCCAAGTGCACTCCACCATTCGCGAAGAAGAAGTTCTGGAACAGGTGCTGCGCATTGTGGTGCGCGAGCTGGAGATGGCAGGCGCCGTCTTTCCCGGCACCGGGCTGGCTTACGGAGACGCGCCGGAGACGGACCTGGCCGCAGAAGTGGAAACAAGCGCCTCTTCCGCGCTGCCGAAATATCCGCTGGAGGACCGCGAAGGGCGGCTGATGACGGAGCTGGTGGTGGCGCCGCCGGAAGGCCGTGAGCTGACCATTTATGAGGCGGACTTTCTGGAGGGCCTGGCGCTGCAGGCCGCCGTGGCTCTGGAAAATGCGCGCAACCACAAACGCAACGTGGAATTTGCGCGGGTGCAGCAGGACCTGGACGCGGCGCGGAACATTCAGCGGTCGCTGCTGCCGCAGGAGCTTCCCGCGATTCCCGGCTTTACGCTGGCCTTCCGTTCGGTCACCTGCTATGAAGTGGGCGGTGACTATCTGGACCTGGTGGAGTTGCCGAACGGCAAGCTGCTGATTGCGGTGGCGGACGTGGCAGGCAAGGGGCTGGCCTCGGCCATCATGGCCACCAGCTTCCGCTCGGCCTTTCGGGCGATGGTGGCGCAGGAACTGCCGCTGGACGAACTGGCGGCACGGATGAACCAGCACCACTGGCAGGAAGGCGAAGAGGCGCGACGGCGCTATTTGACTGCGATCTTTCTGGAGCTGGACCCGGCCACCGGCGAAGTGGAGGTGGTGAACTGCGGCCACAATCCGGGCTTCCTGGTGCAGCCGGGGGGCGAGGCAACCCAGTTCGAGTCGTCCGGAACGCCGCTGGGGCTGCTGCCGGGCATGCGCTATGCCAGCCAGAAGTGCGTCTGCAAGCCGGGCGCGCGGATCCTGTTTTATACCGACGGGTTGACGGAAGTGTTCTGTGGGGATGAAGAATTTGGGTCCGACCGGCTGCTGGACGAGTTTTCTCAATGCCCGTCGCCGAAGGCCGATGATATTCTCGATGCACTGTGGACAGCCTTGGACCAATTCTCTGGAGGAGGTCCGCAGATGGATGACATGACCGCATTAACGTTGTGCCGCGGAACGGACTCGATGGAGACACCGGCATGAGTGATACGAAACCCACCAGCGTGGAGGTGAGGCTGCCGTCGCGCCTCGGCTACGAAAAGGTGGCCATGAGTACGGCGGCCGCAGTGGCCAAGCTGATGGGTTTTCCGGGCGAGCGCGTGGAAGACCTGAAGACAGCCGTCGCGGAAGCTTGCATTAACGCAATTGAACATGGGAATCTTTTGAATGAAGGCCTTTCGGTCGGCGTGGTTCTTTCGTCAGTGGACGACGCGCTGGAAGTGAGGGTGATCGACGACGGCAAGGGGCTGAAGACCGTGCCGGCGAAGCCGGACATCGACAAGAAGATCCACGGCGAGGAAGATCCTCGCGGCATGGGAATGTTCCTGATTCAGGCCCTGGTGGACGAGGCCGAGTGGGTGAAGGGAACCAACGGAAAGAGCAGCTACGTAAGGCTGGTCATCCGGCTGGACAGAGAAGCGGAATAACTCAGAGATATTGGAGACAAGAGATCGTGCAGACAGAGACAAAAGCGCGCGTCGATCAGGTGAAATCGCCGGCCGGACACCCGGTCACAGTCCTCCGCTTTGAGGGCGACATTGCCAGCACTTCGAAAGAGGCGGTGCTGGGAACTTATCAGGGGTTGCCGAAGGAATCCACAAAGCTGGTGCTGCTGGATTTTACAAAGGTGGAATACATTAACTCGAGCGGCATTGCGCTGGTAATCCAGATGCTGATTGAGGCCGCCAATTCGGGGCAGAAAGTCTACGCCTTTGGACTTTCGCCGCACTTTACCAAGGTGTTCACCATGGTGGGCATCACCAAGTACGCCGGGCTGTTTGCCAGCGAGGCGCTGGCCATGGCAGCCCTGTAGCAGCTTTTCCGGAGTTGCTCTGCAGCCGCCCTCGCGGCACATGGGGGCAGCGCGATTCCGGGTTCTGATGGGGAATTGATTTGCAACCTGTGTACCAGCCGGCCGGGCCCCCTGCCCGGCTGGAAAGCGTGCGTCCGGAGGCGGGTAGAATGGCCGATATGAACCTTGAGGCAATGCAGGCGGCACTGCGCGAGGCCGGCCACGACGGCTGGCTGTTCTATGACCATCACCACCGGGATCCGCTGGGCGAGGCCATTCTGGGCATGGACCCGAAGGCGCACATCACGCGGCGCTGGTATTACTACATTCCGGCCACGGGCGAGCCGCGCAAGCTGGTGCATCGTATTGAGCAGGGGCGGCTGGACGCTCTGCCGGGGACCAAAGGCACCTACTCCAGCTGGCAGGAGCTGCAGGCAGGGCTGGCCGCGCTGCTGGCCGATGCGAACCGCGTGGCCATGCAGTACTCGCCAAACAACGACATTCTGTATGTGTCCATGGTGGACGCCGGGACGGTGGAGTTTCTGCGCGGATTGGGCAAGGAGATTGTGAGTTCCGCGGACCTGGTGAGCCAGTTTGAGGCTGTGCTGAGCGAGGAGCAGCAGGCGAGCCACGCCGCTGCGCAAGGCGCGATTGACACGATCCTGGCCGAGGGCTGGAAGCAGATGGGGCGCCGGGTGCGGAGCGGGAGCGGCACGTATACGGAATTCAACCATGTGCAGTGGCTGAGCAAGGCGATGCGCCACGAGGGGCTGGTGTGGGAGAACGGGCCAAACGTGAGCGTAAACGCAAACAGCTCGGACTCGCACTACGAGCCGACGGCCGAGCGCTGCGCGCCCATCCGCGAAGGCGACTTTGTGCTGATCGACATCTGGGGGCGGCAGGAGAAAGCCAACAGCGTGTTCTATGACATTACGTGGACCGGCGTGGTGGGGCGCGAGCCAACTGGGCTGGAGTCGCACGTGTTTGCCACCGTGTGTCAGGCGCGGGATGCGGCGATTGCCGCGGTGACCAACGCCTACGCTGAAGGCCGCCCGATCCGCGGCTTCGAAGCCGACGACGCGGCGCGCGGAGTGATTGGCGCGGCGGGTTTTGGCAAGTACTTTACGCATCGCACGGGACACAACATTGCGCGCCAGCTGCACGGCGCCGGCGCACACCTGGACAACCTGGAGACGCATGACGAGCGGCTGCTGCTGCCGAACACCTGCTTCTCCGTGGAGCCGGGCGTCTATCTGCCGGAGTTTGGCGTGCGCAGCGAAGTAAACATGTTGACGGCGCCAGGAAAAGCCTGGGTGACGGGAAAGATACAAACCGAGATGGTGCGGATCTGAATCACGGTGGTCCGCAGTCAGGCATTTGGCGGCGAGATGCAACAGATCTGATTTGAGAGCTTGCGGAACAAGCGGTGCGGCAAATGCGTAGTCCCGAGGGTAAAGATTCCCCTCTGGAGTGCCAAAAACGATGAAGATTCTGCGCTGCGTGCTCTATTCCCTGGCGATGGTAGCCGTTCCTGCGACGTGGACCTGTGCCCAATCCGCCCGGCCCCAATCCGCCCGGCAAGGTTTGACGCCCACGGACAGTTTGTACAAGACCGTTGCGGGGCTGGATACCGAGCTCTTTGACGCGTACAACCAC
>DATKTQ010000099.1:0-6308 GCA_035531055.1 Occallatibacter sp.
AAAGGGACCCATGGCGACGACGACCAACAAGGACTACTACGCACTGCTGGGCGTGAAGAAGACGGCCACGCCGGAGGAGATCCGCAAGGCGTTTCGGAAGCTGGCGCGTCGCTATCATCCGGACGTGAATCCGGGGGACAAGCGTGCGGAGGAGAAGTTCAAGGAAATCTCCGAAGCCAACGACGTGCTGAGCGACGAGAAGAAGCGGAAGGTGTATGACCAGCTTGGCTTCTACTCGGACCAGATTGACCCGGCGCAGGCCGAGGCCTACGCGCGGCAGCAGGGCGCGGGCGGCGGAACTCCGGTGGACTTTGGGGGATTTGATTTTTCGGGCTTCAGCGGCGGGCCTCATGCGGGGGCGGGAGGCGGTGCAGGAGGTGGTTCAGGGGCCGGTTCGGGTTCCTGGGGCAGCTTCAAGGATATTTTCTCCGGCATCTTCAGCGGACAGCAACAGGCGCAGCGGCCGAGGGGTCCGCAGCCGGGCACCGATCTGGAATACCAGGCGACGGTGGACTTCTGGTCTGCGATTCGCGGAGGCCAGGCGCGGCTGCACGTGAACCGGATGGAGACGTGCCCGACCTGCCACGGGCAGGCGCAGACAGGCGGGCCGATGTCTTGCCCGGAGTGCAACGGGACCGGGCAGGTGACGCAGATGGGCGGGCGGATGAAGTTCAATATTCCGTGCCCGCGCTGCAACGGGACTGGACGGACGAGCAACACGTGCGCGACCTGCATGGGAGAAGGGCTGGTGAGCCGCGCGGAGATGGTGGAGTTCCGCATCAAGCCGGGGACCCGGGATGGACAGCGCATCCGGCTGCAGGGCAAGGGCAACAGCGGACTGAACGGCGGCGCGGCCGGAGACCTGTTCGTGATTGTGCGGACGGGGAAGCATCCGGTGTTTACGCGCACGGGCGACGACATTCTGGTGACGGTGCCGGTGACGGTGCCGGAGGCCTCCCTGGGCGCCAAGGTGGACGTGCCGACGATTGACGGGCGGGCGCAGTTGAAGATTCCGCCGGGGACGCAGAGCGGGCAGAAGCTGCGCATGCGGGAGCGAGGCGTGGAGAGCGCGTCGCACGTGGGGCAGCGGGGCGACCAGATTGTGACTGTGGACGTGGTGGTACCGCAACTGCAGGACGAACGCAGCCGCGAGATTATGCGCGAACTGGCCAAGCTGAACAACCAGGACCCGAGGGTGAAGCTGTTCGACCAGGTGTGAAGCGGGTGACCGGTGCAGGCCTGCCGGGGGCGGGCGGAGGCGGGAGGAACGAATGGCCGCGAAACGCAAATCGAAGGGCGCATACATGATTTCGGCGGTGGCCGAGATGTATGAGATTCATCCGCAGACGCTGCGGCTCTATGAGCGCGAGGGGCTGCTGAAGCCGTCGCGCACGGAGGGCAACACGCGGCTGTACACGGACGAGGACCTGGAGCGGCTGGAGTTTATTTTGAACCTGGCGCGCGACCTGGGCGTGAACATTGCCGGGATCGCGATTATCCTGCAGATGCGCGAGCGCATGGAAGAGATGAACCGGCAGATGCAGAACTTTGTGGAGTATGTGCGGTCGGAGATGCTGTCGCGTTTCCAGCAGGCGGCGCCGGGCACGCAGGGCGCGATCGTGCCGTTGCGCAAGCCGACAGCCGTACCGAAGAAGTAGGATTGCGGTGATGATGGCGCGACAGGCGGGATGCGCATTGCCATCGCCAATGCAGGAACGCAATCCCGATTTCCAATTCCCGGGAGAATCCCATCCACGCTTCCCTCTTGTTTGTGTTGGCAATTGTTTTTCTTGCCACGGTGATCCGTTCGGCGTTTGGGTTTGGTGAGGCGCTTGTTGCGGTGCCGCTGCTCGCGTTTTGTATCCCGCTGCCGGAGGCTGCGCCGCTGGCAGTGCTGCTATCGATCACCATTGCGGCGGTGGTGGTGGCGCAGGACTGGAAACATATTCACCTGGGCAGCGCCGCCGGGCTCTTGGTTTCCACGGTCTTTGGGATACCGCTGGGGCTGCTGGTGCTGACGCATGCGGATCAAGAGATGGTGAAGGTCGGCCTTGGAATACTGATTGTGCTGTTTGCGGTGTACTCGCTGGCCTTCGGCGATGCGCTCCGACTGGAGAAAGAGCACCGACCACTGCTGTTGCTCTCGGGATTTCTTGCCGGGATTCTTGGCGGAGCTTACGGCATGAATGGACCGCCGCTGGTGATCTACGGTTCTCTGCGGCGGTGGTCGCCGCAGCATTTTCGCGCCACGCTGCAAGCCTACTTTCTGCCTGCCAGCGCACTATGCATGATTGGCTACTGGGGCACCGGCTTGTGGACGCGTGCGGTGACGCGCGATTACCTGCTCGCGCTTCCGGTGATGCTACCGGCGGTATTCCTTGGCCGGGCGATTAATCATCGGTTTTCAGGCGCCGCATTCATGAAATATGTGTACGGTGGGCTGGTTTTGATCGGGGGAACGCTGGTGGTTGAGGCCATCACGCACCATGTGTGACGACACAGTATGCTGTTATGAGCATGTTGTACGTTCTTCTTGCATTGGCCGGGTTTGGCCTGGTGACGTCGACGGTGTTTGCGGGGATGGCGCTGTGGGCGGTGCCTGCGTATCTGCGTGAGCGGAGGCAGGCGCTTGCGGCGTTGCAGGCGCGGCCGGGGTTTACGCCGCCGCTGACGCTGCTGAAGCCGCTGCACGGCACGGAGCCGGAGCTTGAGGCGCATCTGGAAAGCTTCTTTCAGCAGGATTATCCCGAGTACGAAGTTTTGTTTTGCGCGCGAACGGAAAACGATGCCGGGCTGGAAACGGCGCGGCGTGTGGCGGCGCGGCACGCGCAGATTCCGGTGAAGTTTCTGGCGACGGGAGAGCCGGAGTACATCAACGCGAAGGTAGCCTCGCTGGAGCGGATGGAGCGCGAGGCGGCGCACGAGATTTTGGTCATCAGCGACAGTGATGTGCGGGTGACGCCGGAGTATTTGCGGGCGGTGGCGCTGCCGTTTGCGGACGCGAAGGTGGGCGGGATGTGCTGTCCGTATCGCGGCGTCGCGGCCGAGGGCGGGCTGTGGGCGCGGCTGGAAGCGGTGGGCATGAGCGTGGAGATGACTGCCGGGGTGCTGGTGGCGCGCATGATGGAGGGCATGCAGTTCACATTGGGTCCGACGATGGCGTTTCGGCGGGAGACGGTGCGGCGGATGGGCGGCTTCAAGGTGACGGCGGGTTATTGTGCCGACGATTTTGTGCTGGGCAACGAGACGTGGAAGCTGGGGCAGACGGTGGTGCTGAGCACGCACGCGATTGATCACATGGTGATCAACTCGAGTTTTGTTTCGAGCCTGAAGCACCAGGTGCGGTGGATGAAGTCAACGCGGTTTTCGCGGCCGAAGGGTCACTTTGGGACGGCGCTGACGTTCAGCATGCCGTTCGGGCTGCTGGGGTGGGCGGTGGCGGCGGCGCTGGGGCACGCAGACTGGGGACTGGCAATGCTGGGGTGGGCGGTGACGACGCGGCTGGCGCTTTCTGTTGCGGTGGGCGGGATGGTGGTTGAGGACCGGAGCTGGTTCGGGCTGCTGGTGCTGTATCCGATCCGCGATTTGATGGGCTTCTGCTTCTGGGGGGCGAGCTACTCGTCGAACAGAATTCTGTGGAGGGGACGCGTGTTTGAGCTGCTGCCGGGAGGCCGGATGCGCGCCGCGAAGTAAGCGCGCAGGGACGCTGTGTGAGCGACGGCCGCTCATGTAAGATTTCGATACAAGCCTGTCCGCAGTATCCCGTTCCAGCCCAGACAAGAGACCGGAGAGTCCATGCCGGAGCGGAGCGGCTTGTAGGAGACAAGCTTTTTGAAGGACGCGCAGACGATCTTCCGGCGCATTACGTCGGGGGGAAATTATGTTCCGGAGATCGACGGACTACGCTTTGTGGCGATTGCCGCGGTGCTGATGTACCACGTGGGCCGGCTGACGGAGATGCATGTGCACCTGTACCACGCTCCGGCGAATGCGCTGCTGGCGTTTTGCGGAAGGCTGCTGTTCAATGGCGCTCGGGGTGTGCCGGTGTTCTTTGCCATCAGCGGGTTTGTGCTGGGGATCCCTTTTGCGCGGCAGTACCTGGCAGGCGGAAAAGGCGTCTCACTGAAGCAGTATTTTCTGCGGCGGGTGACGCGGCTGGAGCCGCCCTACGTGCTGAGCCAGAGCATCCGGCTGTATCCGTTGATGGTGGTGAAGAACCTGACGTTCCTGCAGGTTCTGCCGCACTTTTTGGCCGGGCTGCTTTACCTGCACCTGCTGATTTATCGCTCGTATCCGCTGGTGCAGATTGTGGGCTGGTCGCTGGAACTGGAGATTCAGTTTTATCTGTTGGCGCCGCTGCTGGCGCGCCTGTTTTTCCGGTCGTCGCCGTGGCAGCGGAGAACGCTGCTGTACGGATTTCTGCTGGCTCACTGGGCACTGATCTATCTGTTTGCAGGACCGACGCCGGGCGAGTGGGCCACGGGAACGCTGTTGCAGAGATACATCAACCTCACGATTCTCTATTGGATACGCTTTTTCGTGGCGGGACTGGCGGTTGCCGACCTGTATGTGACGGTGTTTCCGCGAATGAAGGCGCACTGGATTTGGGATGTGATGGGCGCTCCGTGCCTGGTGCTGCCGTTTGCGCTGGGCAGCGGGGCGTGGGACTTCTGGGGTCCATGGGTGCTTGTGGTGGGATTCGTGGGCGCGTTCCACGGGCCGGTGCTGCGGTGGTTTTTCCGCAATGCGTTTGTGGGCATTGTGGGAGGCATGTGCTACAGCCTTTACTTGACGCACTCGATTGCGCTGCAGGCGTTTGACCTGGTGTATATGAAGTTGCTGCCGGGGATACATGGTTTTCTGGCGCGGCTGGTGGTGGGAGAGATTCTGATTCTGCCGCTGCTGCTGGTGGTGGGCTCAATTTTCTATCTGCTGATTGAGCGGCCGTGCATGGACCGGAACTGGCCGGTCAAGCTGAGGCACTGGACGCGGCGCAAACTTGCAGGCGCTGCGGCGCTCTAGGGCCTGGCGGCGGATGCGGGCTGCTGCGCGGGAGCGGCGTCCGGGGCCGAATGCAGTACAAAGCGGGGCCAGTCCTTCAGGATGGCGTCGGCGACCACGCGATTTCCGAACGTGTTGAAATGTACGCCTTCGAGCGTGATCTGGCTGCTTTTGTACTCCGCCTCGACGGAGGTGAGGTCGAGCAATGGCACGCGGTGTGCGGCACACCAGGCATGCAGGAGGATGGCGGAGCGGCTGCTGATGGTGGGGATTTCCTTGCGAATGGGTGCGTACACGATGACGAAGCGAGCATGTTGCGACTCGACAAGGGCGCGGAAGGAGTCGAGGTAGGCGATGTTGGCGCGAATGACCTGCCCGTTGACCTGCGAGGTGCTGTCGCCTGCGTCAAAGCGCCGATGGAGATGCAGGAAGTAAGGCCGGATTAGGCGCTCATAGAGCTCATTGAGCGCGCTGGCCGGTTTGTGGAAAGGAAGATCGTCATTGACGTCGGGCATCTTGGCGCGGGTCTGGCTGAGGTCGCCGCTGTTGAGCACGAGCATCACGACGTTGGACTGGAAGATGCCGCGGGAACGGACGAAGGAGAGCTCGTTGTCAATGGCCCAGGCGCTGGCGGAGGCGTTGAGGACTTCCACGGGCTGATGCATGACGGTGGGCAGGCTGCGGTCGAGGAGTTGGGTGAAGATTTGGCTCTGGTCGATGCGGGTGGTGCCGTAGGTGATGGAGTCGCCGACGAAGAGGACGCGGTACGTGTGCGGGGGCTTGACGGGTTGGAAGTCCGCCGAGCGCATGCCGTAGGGATTGATGTAGGTGTGCACGAAGAAGCGAAAGACGCGCTGATTGGGCTTCATGATGTAGCCGCAGGCGGCGTCCGGCGCGATGAGCACGGGGTTGCCCAGCCCGAGGCCGAAGTGCAGTGCCGCGTCCGCGAGCGCCAGAAGGATGGCCAGTGCCAGCAGGGAGGCAAGCGCTTTGCGGACGACGGGCGGGAGCCCGTGGGGCCGGGTGGACGAGTTCGAGTTGAGTTGGGGATAGGTCATGAGGAACGAAGTGACTGGATGCTAGCGAATAGGGCGGTCGGTCCAGAGGGTCTTGTCGGCGATGGAGCGCACGGGATACAGGCGGCCGGCGAGGAGCTGTTCGACTTTGGCTTGATTGGTGTCCTGCGCGAAGAGCCACTTTCGGTTTCCTGTTCCCCACAGTTTGGAGAGTTGATCGTCGCTGAGGAAGATGTGGGGCGCGTCAGGGTAACAGGAACCCCAGAGGAGCGAGGAGCCGGCGCCGTGAGG